>NZ_CP159835.1:3427500-3787054 GCF_047731265.1 Patiriisocius sp. Uisw_017
TGCTGTAAGCACTTACAATCCTATCCCCGTAAAAATTAAAGAATAAAGAATAAAGAACCTTGAAAAATAAAAGAACAAAACTAAAATCTTAAAACTAATCTCTCCTGCCAGGCAGGTTGGGGATTTAAAAAAATAAATAGATGCCCATTGTAACAATACTATAATACATAGTACTAATACAACAGCTAACATAAACAACCTTTTGAACAAAGAACTTGAACATAATTTTGTAACCCAACTAGAACAAAATCAAAACATTGTGCATAAGATCTGTAGGCTGTACACAAACAGTCAGGACGCACACAATGACTTGTTTCAGGAAATCACCATCCAGTTATGGCGTGCTTTTCCTAAATTCAGAGGCGATTCAAAATTTAGTACTTGGATGTATAGAGTAGCTTTAAATACGGCAATTACACTATATCGAAAAAATAAACGACGCGTAAAGACACAAGATTTTGAAGGAGTTAGTTTTAAAATAAAATCAGAACCTTACGACGATACAGTAGAAGAACAATTAAAATTAATGTACTCCGCAGTAAAGAACTTAAATGATATTGACAAAGCCCTTGTCTTTTTATATTTAGAAGACAAAAACTATCGCGAAATTTCAGAAACATTAGGTATTAGCGAAGTAAACGCACGCGTTAAAATGAATAGAATAAAAGGAAAATTAAGAAACGTAATAAATCCGTAATGCCATGGATGAATTAGAATTATTAAAAGCAAAATGGCAAGAGCGAGAACAAGAACTCCCCACTCTTTCCTACACAGATATTTACAAGATGTTGCTCAAAAAATCATCATCTATTGTAAAATGGATTTTCGTAATAAGTATTGCAGAAATATTGTTTTGGGTGGTCTTAGGTTTACTAATGCCAGATAACAGTAAGGAGTTATTAGAAAATATTGGGCTTCAAAAGACGCTTAATATTACCTATGTAGCGCATTATGTAATCATTCTATTTTTTATAGTGCTATTTTATCTAAACTGGCGAAATATAAAAGTAACCGACACTGTTAAATCACTGATGAAGAGTATTTTAAACACTCGAAGAACTGTTAAATACTTTGTTGTTTACAATGTTTTTGGTACCGTAATACTATTTGTTTTTATAAACATATATTTCTATACAAAACAAACAGAGTTATACTCGCTACTTTCTAAAGACGACGCATCATACGCAGCGATACCTCAAGAAAACTTCATGAATATTTTCTTTATCTCACAGTTAATAGCAGGGGTATTATTTATTGGCTTTGTATTGGTTCTTTATAGAATTATCTACGGAATCTTATTAAAGAGATTAAAAGGAAATTACGACGAACTAGAACGGATTGAAGTATAAATCCACTGTTTACTTAAATTTTAAATAATCTTAGTTACGTTTAATCAATCCCGAACAAATCTTCAGTCTGATGATTTTTTTAACAGATTCATAGACTTGTGTTTTATAAGCTTCACTAGCTTGCATTTCTTGTAAAACCGAAGCAATTGTTTTGGTTTCATCAATGGGCATCAACAACATATCATTCCCTGCTTTTGAAGCAATTAAAGGAGCGTTATCAATAATTGTAACCGCTTTCATTATATTCAACGCATCTGTAATTACAAGGCCTTTAAAACCTAATTCTTCTTTTAATAAGCCCGTAACTATATTTTTGGAACAACTTGCAGGCAAATCACCTGTATTGTATTTTGGATTGTTCCGTATTGTAATATGCGCCATCATGATAGAAATTACGCCAGCCTCTATTAAAGGTGGATACATCGCTACTTCTTGCAAAGGTCCATCAATGTAAACACTCTTTTTATGGGTATCTCCTGTTACCAAACCATGTCCTGGAAAGTGTTTTGCAGTTGCAATGATTCCTTGACGCTGCGATGTTTCAATAAATTGAATACTAAGGGCAATTACATTTGCTTTATCGTTGCCAAAGCTTCGGTTTTTAATGGCTTCGTTTTCGGGGCTAATATCTACAACAGGCGCAAAATTTTGATGAAACCCTATCTCGCTTATTTCAGTATTAATAATGGTTGCTATAGAATCTGCTTGAGCAGTTGTTTTAATATCAATGGTATTCATCATTGGCTTCGTGCCTTGTAATCTTCCGTTAAAAAGACTTGGCTCCGCATCAATCGAAAACAATAAAGGCAGCTGATTTTGAGCAACAGCTATTGCATTCAAACTATCAATCATTCCCTTGTGGCTTTCCTTCGTACCCTTCAAGAAAACTACCCCACCAATTTTATTTTCCTGCGCTAATTTTAAAACAACAGCTTCAGGCTTCCCTAACTCTCCTGCAGATGTTACCACCATTTGAGCCACACGAGTGGTATCGTTCATAGCATAAAAAACTTGATCTACCTGGTGCTCTAGTATCGGATTGTATTTATAGAAATTTTCTAATGAAAATGAAGGAGACTGCGCAAAGGTTGAATTGAAACTTGCAAGGACAACAAATAGTCCACAGGTATATTTTAATAAATTCATTTTTTAGATTTTAAAGAAGTCTGTTTTTGAAAATGCACAAGCTTCTTTCCTAAATTTAGATCAAAGAGAGTCTAATAACTCCATTTTCGCTTATTATTCAAATCTTCTTCGCCCTTTATTTCTTCTTCAGGGATTACTTTAAGGAAAGATGGGTGTTGTTCAATAGCATATTCCAGTTTTTCAACAAGATCTTTCACATTAACGTTATCGTAATCTATTTCCAGAGGTTCTTTAATTTCCATAGATTGGAGAATCCCCTTCTTTTTAACACGTAAACCCTTGCGGTCAAAAGAGCGTCTAAAGCCATCGATTACAATAGGTACAACAATAGGTTTGTTTGTTTTAATTAAATGGGCAGTACCGCGACGTATAGGTTTCCAAGGTCTTGTAGTCCCTTGCGGAAATGTAATCACCCAACCATCATCAAGTGCCTTAGCAATGCTACTTACATCACTCATTTTAACTTGTCGTTGTACGTCTTTTCCTTCTGCACGCCAAGTTCTTTCTATACTAACAGATCCTGCATAAGCAAGAACTTTTGGCAACAAACCAGATTGCATGGTTTCTTTGGCAGCAACAAAATACAGGTTGAGTTTGGGGTTCCAGAGATAGCCTATATTCTTAATATTGTCATCACGACCGCTCAAACTCGCATTAAAAACGTGAAACATTGCTACTACGTCTGCAAAATAAGTTTGGTGGTTAGAAACAAAAAGCACATTAGTGTCTGGCAAGTTGCGAAGTATTTCACTGCCTTCAATTTCAAGTTTATTAAACCCTTTATATCTGCGATGTGTTAATGCGCCAAAAACACGTATTAACCAAAGTTTAAAAAATAATATATGTCCAAAAGGATTGCGTTTAAAAAGCCCCATACACTCAGCATCTATTTTTTAATGCTCCACTATACTTTTTAGAACAGAACAAGATTACAAAGATACATAAATATCGGATTATAACAGGTCTTTGATTAACTCTCGTACTTCACTTAACATCATTGCTGTAGCTCCCCAAACTACATGATTATTTAAAATAAATGCAGGCACTTCAATATCAGTCGCGTAAGAAGTTGTTATCGTTTTTGTTGTCAATACACTATCATCCATAAAATGATGTAGTGGCACTTCAATTAGTGCTTCTACTTCTTCATCCTGCTTTATGAAATTTTGGGTTTTTGTAGAAACTCCAATAAAAGGCTGCACAAAAAAGTTGCTGGGAGGAATGTATATTTCAGTTAACTTTTTTAAAACCTGAATCTCATTTTGTAAAACCCCTACCTCTTCTTCTGTCTCACGCAAAGCAGTTTCTTGTATTGTTGCATCTTCAGGTTCTGCTTTTCCGCCCGGAAAACCCACTTGCCCACTATGCACTCCTTTGTAGGTTTTGCGAAGGATGAGCAGTAAATTGGTCTCGTTATTTGCGTCAGGATAAAACAGAGCCATTACGGCTGCACGTCTAGCCGTATTCTTATTTCTAGCACTATCGGTAAGTTCTTTCAGTCGTTCGACAGGTGCCATTTTATGATGCGAAACTTCGCCGGGAAGACTCAAATTTGCTATTTTTACAATCTTATTTTCAAACTCCTTAAATGTCATATTCCATAAAATTAATAGCCACTATTTGCTGCGGTTTCCTATTCATTTTGAGCTGTAAAGATACAAAAAAGAACACTTTAAAAAGTACTTTGGAAACGGAACAACCTCAGAATAATAGTACTGCTAACGTTAAAAATTTAAAAGAAAATGGAAGAGAAAGACTAAAAGACACCACTAAAATATTTCCAAAAATAACAGATAAAAACGTAGTAGCCTTCTTAACCAATTACGGAGAAGAACATCCTGAAACCAGAGCAAAAATAACCACTCGCCTTGGCGAAATAGAAATTGAATTGTTTGAAGACACTCCTTTACATCGAGCCAATTTTGTGTATTTGGCAAAACGAAAATATTTTGATGACACTTTTTTTCATCGGGTAACACCAAAGTTTATAATTCAAGGAGGAACCAGTGATAATAGTTCAACACAAGAAAACAGAGCCGCCATTGGAAATCGCTACCGCATCCCTTCCGAAACAAAAAATGGCCGTAAACATTTATATGGCACCATAAGCGGCGCTAAATACTACCGCGAAAATGAAGACAACAAAAGTGAGCCTTTTGAATTTTTTATTTTCTTAGGGCAACCCATTTCAAAAAAGCATCTAGATGGCAAGTATACCGTCTATGGAAGAGTAACTAAAGGTATGGATATCGTAGAAAAGATTTCAGAGGTAGAAAAAGACAAAGCAGAATGGCCATTGGTTAATGTGACAATAACCGTGGAGGTATTTTAAAAGTCTTGCTAGAAAAGTATTTGATTCATCCTAAATAAAGGCTGCCTAATTCTTAATAGTCCTGTGCTTTTTAATCTTCTTCATAGGTTGATTTTTGATAAAATTCTACCCATAATTATAGCGTAAATTCGCTAAGGAAATTCAGCTTTCAGATACTATTGATGGACGCTATTAATTAACAAAACCTAAGTTATTGAAACTCCTTTTTTAATATTGTTCATTCCATAAAATAAAGAAAGCCATTTTACAAAAAATGTGAAATAGCTTTCAATTATTAGGCTATCTTCAATCAATTCCAACCGCCACCCAAGGTTTGATAAATCTTTATATTCGCTAAAAACTGATCTTTTTTAGTTTCAATAATTTCAATTTTAGAATCTAAAGCTTCTCTTTGAGTGAGTAAAACTTCTGTGTATTCTGCTCTTGCAGATTTAAAAAGCCTAATAGAAAGGGCTATAGATTCAGTTAACGCGTTTACTTGCTGTTCTTTCAACTTATAATTTTCTTTTAAATTATTAATATTAGATAGCTCATTAGCCACTTCTATATAAGCATTTAAAATAGCCTTTTCATATGCAAAAATAGCTTGTAATTGTCTGCTATTTGCATTTTTATATGCTGCTTTAATGGCGTTTCTATTTATTAAAGGACTCACCACGTCACCAACTAGAGAATATAAAAGCGACTCTGGTGTGCTCATTAAAAATTTTAGCTGAAACGCTTGTAAACCAACACCAGTATTAATCCCTATTGAAGGATAGAAATTAGCTTTTGCGACTTTAACATCTAACTTAGAAGCTTCTAACTCATACTCAGCACGTCTAATATCTGGACGATTAGCTAAAAGTTGAGACGGAATACCTGCATGAACAAAATCAATAGGTGTCTCTAGAAAATTCCCTGAATCTCTATCAATAGTTTCTGGATAACGACCTAAGAGGAGGTTGATTTTATTTTCAGTTTCAACGATACTTTGTTGAATAGCAAATTTATTACTCTGATTTTTATAAACTTCAGCTTCAAAACGTCTGACCGCTAATTGTGTTGCTCTTGCTGCTTGCTTTTGAAGTTTCACCATTTTTAACGCATTCTGTTGAATTTCTAAATTCTGCTCAATTATGATTAACTGATTATCTAAAGCCAAGAGTTCATAATAGGAATTGGCAATTTCCGATACTAAGTTCGTAACCATAAAATTCTTACCCTCGATGGTACTCAAATATTCTAAAACTGCGGCTTTTTTACCATTGCGAAGTTTTTTCCAAATATCCAATTCCCAAGATGCAGAAAGACCCACTGAAAAATCAGCTAACGGTTCAGGAAACTTCTGGTCTTCTCGAATGTTTAAATTCTGTTCTACCGCACCGTTTCTGGTATATTTTCCTACTTTTCCTACTTCAGAACCAGCATAAACATTTACAAAAGGTAGGTACTCTCCTTTTCTCACTTGAATCTCATTATTTGCCATCGCTATTTGCTGCAGCATAATATTTAGCTCTTGATTATTTGTTATTGCTGTATTAATTAACGCGACTAATTTTGAGTCTAAAAAGAATTTTTTCCATTGCACAGTTGCTGTATTGAGCGTGTCTCTTAATTCATTTTTATAGTTCTCAGGAACCGTTTTGTTTTCTTCTCTAATGGCGTTTTGAGTAGGCACACAAGAGTAGAAAGACAATAACGCAAGGACCCCTATTAAAATCGATGTTGTGTTTTTTATTTTATTATTCATCTTTTTTGTTTTTACGATTTTTTTTGAACAATTTTGATAGTTTGGTAATTGCTCCGGCATTTACTTTACTTTGATTTTTGCCTTCACTATTTCGCATAAACTCTTCTGAAATAGGCTCACTAGACTCCTCTTTAATAAGACCTCTTCCTTTAGACATTGTAGCAAAAATGTAATACAAACCAGGAATAACTAAAACTCCAAATAGTGTTCCGACGAGCATACCCCCTAAAGAAGAACCTCCAATAGTTCTATTACCAATGGCACCTGCTCCAGAAGCTACAACTAATGGGATTAATCCTGCAATAAAGGCAAAAGACGTCATTAAAATTGGTCTAAATCTGGCTCTAGCACCTGCTATAGCTGACTCTAAAACCGTAGCGCCTTGCCGCTGCTTTTGTACCGCAAACTCTACAATTAATACGGCGTTTTTACCAAGTAACCCAACAAGCATAATGACCCCTATCTGAGCGTACACATCGTTAGCGAGCCCCATAGCTTTTAGCATGATAAACGAGCCAAAAATACCCACAGGTAAGGAAAAAATAACTGCAAAAGGTAAAAGGAAACTTTCGTATTGTGCCGCAAGAACAAAGTAGACAAATACCAGTACAATAATAAAAATGTATGTCGATTCATTGCCTCTTCTTGCTTCATCATAACTTAAACCCTCCCAAGCAATATCATAACCTTTTGGTAATTCTTTAACAGCTACTTCCTTAATCGCTTTAATTGCTTCGTCACTTGTAAAACCAGGTGCAGGTAATCCTCTTATAGATGCAGAATTATACAAATTATAACGTGTAATTTCATTAGGACCTAACTTTTTTTCAATGCTCATAAAAGCAGAATACGGAACCATTTCTCCTTCTTCATTTTTTACAAAAAGTTTTTCGAGATCGCTTGGTAAGCGTCTGTATTCTGGCGCAGCTTGTGTGTACACTTTAAAAAACCTACCAAAACGAATAAAACCTTGCTCGTAAGTACTACCAATCAAAATGTTTAGGTTTTCCATTGCATTACCAATAGTTACGCCTTTTTGCATTGCCCTTTTATTGTCTATTTTCAGCTCATATTGGGGATAATTAGCAGAAAAAAAGGTAAATAAGCCAGTAAGCTCTTTACGTTTAGACAAGGCGTCCATAAACTCATTGTTTATCTCTTCAAAATGATGATAATCTGTGGAGTTGGTCTTGTCCAATAAACGCATTGCAAACCCACCAGAAGACCCAAAACCAGGTACAGCAGGTGGCTCAAAATATTCTATCACTGCTCCTAAATCTTTCGTTTCTAGCTCTAGTTCTTCCATTATTTCATGAACAGAGTGATCGCGTTCTGACCAAGGTTTAAGATTAATCAAACAGGTTCCTGCATTAGAGCCTCTGCCTTCTGTCATAATTTCATAACCCGCTAAAGAGGACACAGATGCTACACCTTCTGTTTCTTTACATATTTTCTGAAGTTTTCTAGCTACTTCATTGGTGCGTTCTAAAGTTGCACCGGGTGGTGTTTGTATTATGGCATAGATCATTCCTTGATCTTCATTAGGAATAAAACCGGCAGGCAGTACTTGGTTTGTAAAGAATATACCGGCACAGAATGCAGCTAATATTCCAAAGGTCACAAGTCTTCTGGCTACAATTTTGTTTAATATTTTCACATAGCTACATGTTAGTCTCTCAAAGCCTTTATTAAACCAGTCTATAAATCTGTCTAATGGAGAAGTTCTTTTCTTACCATGATTATTCTTTAATAACATGGCGCAAAGAACAGGGGTTAAAGTTAATGCTACAATTGCCGAAATAATAATGGCACCAGCCATCGTAATTGAAAATTGACGATAGAATACACCTACTGGACCTGTCATAAAGGAAATAGGAATAAAGACTGAAACCATCACCAATGTAATAGCCACAATAGCACCCCCAATTTCGCCTAGCACTTCATATGATGCTTTATAAGGCGTGAGATGTTCTTCATGCATTTTTACATGGACAGCTTCAACCACTACAATAGCGTTGTCAACGACAATACCAATAGCGAGCACTAATGCAAATAATGTAATTAGGTTAATAGACAGGCCAAACATTTGCATAACGAAGAATGCACCAATCAACGAAACAGGAACAGCTATGATAGGAATTAACGTAGAACGCCAATCTCCCAAAAACAAAAACACAACAATAGCGACCAAAATAAAAGCATCTCTAAGTGTATGCAGAACCTGCTCAATAGATGCATTTAGGAAGTTAGAAACGTCATAGCTAATTTGAAAATCAACAGCTGGAGGTAAATCTACTTCTAACTCGGCTAGCTTTTCTTTTACAGCATCAATTACATCGCTCCCATTACTGCCAAATGTTTGCTTCAAAACAATAGAGGCAGAAGGTTTACCATCTAGATTAGAATAGATGTCAAAAAACTCACTCCCTAGTTTTACATCAGCAATGTCAGAAAGCTTTACGATTTCGCCTTCTTTATTAGCCTTGATAATGATCTCGTCGTATTGTTCAGGTTTGTTATATCTGTTTTGATAGGTCAAGACATATTCTAACGATTGAGCAGTTTGCCCAGAACTTCTACCCAAACGTCCTGGTCTGGCAAGAATGCTTTGGTCTTTCATGGCCTCTAAAACTTCTTCAGCAGAAATATTATAAGCACGCATTCTGTCTGGTTTTAACCACACGCGCATGGCATACTTTCTACTTCCTAAGATTTGAGCACTGGCAATACCATTAATACGTTGAATCTCTGGGATTATTTTTGTGTATGCATAATTGTATAGAAACTTTTCGTCGTTGTTTTTATCTGTACTAGAAAGGTTGACATACATTAGCATACTAGGTTGAACTGGTGTAATAATAACACCTTCGCGTTGCACTAATTCTGGTAATAAAGGTATTACTTGATCTACTCTGGTTTTCACCCTAACTACGGCTTCATTTGGATCTGTTCCTGGTTCAAAAATGACACGCAATGTACCTTCACCAGCACTCGTGGCATCAGATGCTATATAACGCATATCTTGAACTCCATTAATAGCGGTCTCTAGTGGGATAAGTGTCGAGTTTACCAATACATCTGCACTAGATCCTGGATACGCTATAAAGATATTTACAGTAGTAGGTGCAATTTGAGGAAATTGAGAGATAGGTAATTGCTTTATCGCAAGACCCCCTATAAATAAAATCATAACCGAAATGACAATAGCCAAGACAGGTCTTTTTATAAATTGTTTAAACATGATGTGTGTAGATTAAATATGGATTACTCTGCGTAAAGCGCTAAGTTGGATAATACTTCACTTGGCTCCACCTTTTTGATTCGTATCTTTTCTTGGTTTTTGACCATCCTGATACCTTCAAGTAGTATAGTGTCGTTTTCTGACAATCCATTTTCTACAATAAACAAATGAGGTAATTCTGCACCAATTGTTATTTCCCTTTGGTGAACAACATTTTCTTTATCAACTATAAAAACATATGTTTTATCTAAAATTTCGAAGGTCGCTTTCTGAGGAATTATAATAACATCTTGATGTGGAACTGTCATTAAAATACTTCCTGTTTCGCCGTGCCTTAAAATCCCGTCCGGATTTGGAAACGTAGCTCTAAAGGCAATATTTCCAGTTTCACTATTAAATTCTCCTTCAATAGTCTCAACAATTCCTTCTTGGTTAAAGCGCTTGTTGTTCGCCATTAAAAGTCCAACAACTTTATTGCTGTTTTTACCTTCACCCATTATATAGTCTAAGTATTCGGCCTCTGGCACATTAAAATAGACCCACATTTTACTATTGTCTGATAGTTTAGTTAACAGCTCTCCTTCATCTAAAAGACTCCCTTCTCTAACTTCAAGATGGTCCATAATACCTTCAAATGGTGCTTTTATAGTTGTAAAGCCTAAATGAGTTTGAGCGAGCATAACTTCTGCGTTTGCCTTATCTGCATTAGCTTTAGCCTTGGCTAGCTCATTAGGAGATACCACGTTACCATCTGCTAATAATTGGGTGTTTTGTAGCTCAATGTTAGCAACCTTAGATTCGGCTTTTGCTTTTTGAAGTTCTGCTTGATAGATGTTAGGCATAATTTGAAACATATGTTGCCCTTTTTTTACGTGTTGACCTTCGTCTACAGATATTGATTTTAAATAGCCTTTTTCTAAAGCCCTTAATTCAATATGTCTTATAGAGTGGATTTGACTCACATAATCCTTTGTAGTCAAAGTGTCTTTTTTTATGGGGTTTGTTACTAGAAAGTATGCTTCTTCGTGCTTTTCTTGTTTGTGTGTCTCGCAGCTATTAAGGCATAATAATACGGTTAAGCCTGCGAAGACCGTGATTTTCTTTATGGTATTCACTTGATGAATTTTTTATAAAATGATATGATTTTTAATTGAATCTCAAAGGATTCGTGATTTAAAACTTCCCTTGAAATTTTAAAAAATTAAAGAAAAAACAGGCCTATTTAAAAATAGAACTGTCTTCTATTATCAAATTATAAAAACTTGGTATTGCGTGTGAAGCTTAGTCGTTGACTTTAAAACAACTCTTTGAGGACGTCGTATATTTTTCTCAAGTTCTTTAGAAGAATTTTTAAATAACTTGGAATTTTTAAATGCTACTTCTTGAGCATTTGTTGGCTGCGGTTTGTGTTTTGGAGAAAACTCATCATTTTCGAGTTCAACAATCTCAATAAAACCAAATAAAAGCGCACAATCTAGATGATTAGTAGCCTCACTAAAAGAAGAAGTATCTATATCGTTATAAAAAGACGTTTCAGAAGAAGGCTGTACAATCTTAAAATTATAAACACTAAGCCCTTTTTCTGTATTAAATTGAAAATTATTTGCCTGAATAGTAGCAAATGAATTTATCAAT
The DNA here is from genome assembly GCF_047731265.1 of Patiriisocius sp. Uisw_017. Lineage (GTDB taxonomy): Bacteria > Bacteroidota > Bacteroidia > Flavobacteriales > Flavobacteriaceae > Patiriisocius. The sequence goes on from NZ_CP159835.1 coordinate 3,438,936, forward strand.
ATAACAGCAATTAAATAAAAATATTTATTTAAAGTCATCTTCATTTCGCCGCCAAAATTAGATTAATAGTTAAGAATTACAAAAGAAGATTGTCTTTAATATTAATATTATTTTCCAATAAGATGAGACCAAAATACGATTTTACGGTATAACCCCATCTACGCCTAATAAAAGTCTTGATTTTTGGCTCACCTCAAATCGAAAGTGGTCCTAGTAAAAATCTAACTATGGATAAAGGGAAAAATCTGACATAAATATCACAAGATTAAAATATGTGAGGGACCACGATGATAATTTTTCATAGAGAAAACAACAATCCCCCCTACTCATTTCTTTTTCCTGTAAACATTGGGTAAGGACAAATTAAAAGTAACAGCAAGCAGACGTACCGAGATTACGACTGAAAAAGAAATAATTACAATCCACTCTGCCGAAAGAGACGTTTTTAGCAATAAAAAGTATGCACCACCACCTAATATACAAGCTGTTGCATACACATTCTTTCTAAAGATAATAGGGATTTCATTACATAATATATCGCGAATCACTCCGCCGAAACAAGCACTCATCGTTCCCAACGCAATACAAATAAGTGGCGGAAATCCATAACTAATGCCCTTCTCCACTCCTACTACGGTATATAATGCAATCCCAATGGTGTCAAATAAAAATAAGGATTTGCGCACGTAGTTCAATTTTTTTCTAAATATAGCAGCTAGAACTGTAGCTCCCGCGATAACATAGATATAGGTAAGATCGCGCATCCAAGTTATAGGAGCGTCTATTAATAAATCTCGTAAAGTACCCCCACCCAAAGCAGTCACAACAGCGATGATTAAAAGACCAAAAGGATCCAACCGTTTCTTCATGGCCGTTAAAGCTCCCGAAACCGCAAAGGAAATCGTACCTAATATATCCAGTAATAAAAGTAAACTCATTGCTATTTATTTTTGTTATTTCCATTTAGTTTCATCGTACTTTTCATTTTTTGGCCGATCCTACAAAGGTAACAACACACAACTCAAAACTACTGCTGAGTGTAAAAGTTAAAATCCTTCACTACCGTATCAATAAATCGAATTGGTTTTTCTTGAAAAGTAACATTCATCACTTTAGATACTCGTATCGCTAATTTAAGAATGACCTTGTGCCTTGCATTTCTTCTGGCATCCTGATAAATATTTTTGATGTCTTGCATTTCAGCATCAGTAAAAATAGCTACTTGTGGATAGGTAGGCTCGTAATTGTCTGGTAAAGAAGTTAAAATAGTCCGAGCTAAACTCATAGGCTCCCTTTCAGAAATTACGGTCGTTCTTGCTGCAATATCCCCCAAGCGTTGTCCTTTTCCATTCAGTAAAACGACAAATAAGGCTACTGACCCACTGCAAATAGAAATATCTATAGTTCGTAAGACCCAACGAATCAAAAAATTCGAAAAATCTGGTTTAGACCCGTCTATATTTACAACTTTCATTTTAAGAGATGCCTTACCCGGAGACTTACCGTCCCACAAGGTTTCCCACAAAAGATGATAAAATAAAACTGGCAAGCCAATGGTTGCTCCAACAACGATAGAAAATTCTTCTTCAAACATATCTAAGTTTGAAAATATAAAAGACATTACCAACACATATGCAGCAATAATAAGCAAGTCTACAATAAAAGCAAGCACGCGATGTCCAACTCCAGCCACTTGTTGAGAAATGTTTATATTTTGAGCTGTTTCTATTTGAAAATTATCCATTTAATCTGTTTCTTTGAAAGAAAAATGCCACCTCATGCGCGAAGCCGCTTTTGCGAAACAAAATAAGGATAAATGGTTAATATTTGAAAGCGTATTGCGCAATAATATTATCATGAATCCCGATGAGTTAAGTTCGCTGTATGTGGAAGTAACAGATCACTTGAGTTATGCCCAGACGTTCTATCCTGGAAGTAACACACTTACCTATCTAAATAGCCTCTCTGTCCTAGCGCATCAAAAAATTTATAAATCTAAAAGAGAAAGCCGGACACGGTTTATTACTTTTTTCACAAAAGAGTTTCCTCTTTTCTTTTCTCAATATCACAAACAATTGCTCATCGCCTTTCTAACCTTTGTGCTTTTTAGTGTTGTGGGTGCATATTCTGCCGCGACTGATGGTAATTTTGTTCGCCTTATTTTAGGGGATAGTTATGTAAATATTACTTTAGATAATATTGAAAATGGCGATCCCATGGCTATCTATAAAGATATGGGGCGATCAACAATGTTTATTGGTATTACCATCAATAATATTACGGTTGCTTTAAATGCCTTTCTCTACGGAATTTTCCTTGGGTTAGGCACCCTTTTTATTATAATGCGAAACGCTGTGATGCTTGGTTCTTTTCAGTATTTCTTTTTTGAACAGGGCGTGGGTTGGGAAAGTGTTCGTACTATCTGGATCCACGGTACTATAGAAATTTCAGTAATTATCATTGCAGGTTGTGCTGGGCTTGTTTTAGGAAGAAGTATTTTATTTCCAGGCACCTATACCAGATTACAAAGCTTTATTCGTGGTGTTAAAGATGGGTTAAAAATAATGCTGAGTACGGTGCCATTTTTTATTATTGCAGGTTTTCTAGAAGGGTTTGTAACCCGTTATACTCAAATGCCAGATTTCTTAGCAATTTTAATCATTGGTGGATCACTCGCACTTATTTTATGGTATTATATTTTTTATTCCATTAAACTTAGGAAAAAAGCAAACCGTCTCAGTAGGCAATAGCCGTAAAAAAAACTTTAGGCACTCATTAAATGAAAGAAAGAATAGAATTTAAAAAAGAACGTGAGCTTGGAACTATTTTAAGCGATACTTTTAAGTTTCTAAGATTAGAGGGCAAAGCGCTTTTTGGCCATATCATAAGGATAGCAGGACCTGCTTTATTTATTCTAGTTATTGCTTTTGTAGTATATACCAAAGCGATTGGAAATAGTTTTGAAGGAACAAATTTCTTAAGAAGTGGTTTAAGTTATTCATTATCACTTGTGTTTTCACTTGGACTTATGATTATTGCCGGTTTGGCATATTATGGCTTACTGTATGCCGTTGTAAATCATTACATCAAATCATACATTAAAAATGAGGGTGTAGTGATAAAAGATGAAATAAATCAAGGCGTTAAAAATGATTTTTGGAGCCTAATTGGTCTTAACATTTTGGTAGCGCTAATAGTTGCAGGTGGTATGGTATTTTGTTTTGCCCCAGGTATCTATTTCGGAGTTGCTTTATCTTGTGTGTATTCCATCTTAATACTGGATAAGTTGGATGTTTCAAGTACTATCTCCTATAGTTTTAAATTAGTAAAAGGCGAATGGTGGATGACATTTGCAACACTTTTTGTAGTGTTTTTACTATTTTATGTAATGGTTATTGTTTTTCAAATTCCACAATACATTTACTTTTTTATTCAGCAATTTACAATAGCTGAAACGGTAAGTATCGATCCATCTGTAATGTTTGATTGGACCTATACCGCATTAAATGCAGTAGGTTTGATTGGGCAGTATCTTGGACATACACTAATTACAGTAGCTACAATTTTTATCTATTTCAACCTAAACGAAAAGAAAAACCTTTCTGGTACTATAGAAAAGATTGAGGCAATTGGAGAGGTTAAAGAGTAGGGAGCATATCCTCTAAAGCTGTTATGCGCAGGAGGATGGTATTGGTGAAAATAAATTACAAAAAAGAAATCACAAATTACAAATAAAAGAAATCGGGTATCGTAAATCAATTTGAGACTTCAATTTAAAATAGTATTAATATTTCTTTCTCTTGCCTTTTCGGCTTTAGGCCAAGATTCTATTGCGGAACAAGAAGAAAAAGTGCCCCAAGAATTGATATATGACATAGATTCGTCACGTACTCCCCTTTTACTTGATAAAGATGCACTGGAAGGATACAAAAATGATGAAGCATACCATTATAAAGATTTGGAAGAGCAGAGAAATTGGTGGACAGATTTTACCAATTGGCTAAGCAGATTATGGCAAAATATAATAGATTGGATTTTTGGTGATTATGAGCCCGGTGGCTTTGTTTCGCTTATAATCCAAGTACTTCCGTATATACTTGTTGCAAGTGTTGTTATTTTCTTAATCTGGATGTTCTACAAAATCAATCCCGGCGCAAGAATGATGAAAAACACAGAAGATCCAAAATTATTTTTTACTGAAGAAGAAGAACTCATTAAAACAGCCGATTTAAAATCACTCATAACAAAAGCACTTGAAGATGGCAACTATCGCTTAGCAGTTAGATATTACTACCTTTTCATTTTAAAGTCACTCACACAAAAAGAATTAATTGCTTATGAATTTGATAAAACCAACAGCGATTATTTTTCTGAAATAAAAAGTCCCCTAATTAATAGTGATTTTAAAAAAGTAACCCATCTGTATGATTATATATGGTATGGTAATTTTGAGGTTAGTCCTGAAAGTTATGGCAAAGCGCAACATTCCTTTTCACAATTAGAAAACTTAATCAACAAGCCATCTTGAACAGGATTCAAAAAATAATATTTATAGGATTCTTCCTTGTATTGGCGCTTTTAGTGTACATGGAAGCCACGAAACCACAACCCGTAAATTGGTTTCCTAGCTATGTGAATACCGATAAAATTCCCTTGGGAACTAAAGTGTTTTTTGATCTTTTTGAAGAAAAACTAGGAACACAATTACAAATAATTAAAGAGTCTCCGTATGTTGTTTTAGAAGATTCCACCTTTACGGGCACTTATTTTTTTCTGAATGACGAAGTCAATTTTGATGAAGCAGAATTTAATAAACTTCAAGAGTGGATTACTAAAGGAAATACGCTATTTGTTTCAGCTAACTATCTTAGTTATATTTTAAAAGACACCCTAAAAATTGAAACGCAAACCGCATGGCTCCGTGATAAAATTGAAACAGAACCCATGCTCAATCTCATCAATTCAGCTCTTATTTTAAAGGAACCCATACACATCAAACGCAATTTAAATATTTCATATTTTGAAACATTAGACACTTTAAAACAAAGAGTTTTAGGTGTGGCACAGCCGAATAACGACACTTTGAAAATTACAAAACCAAAAGTAAATTTTATAGAACAAAAATTGGGTGATGGCAAAATCATACTACATCTTCAACCTGAAGTTTTTAGCAATTACGCTCTTTTAAACAATGATGAAAATCTTGCCTATACGCAAGGAGTTTTGTCATATATAGACACTTCTAGACCTGTATATTGGGATTCACATTATAAATCTGGCACCCCTTTAAGTGTGTCTCCTCTAAAATTTTTGTTGGCTAACAAACATTTTAAATGGGCCTATTATATATTGCTCATTGGGGTATTGTTGTTTGTTTTGTTCGAAGGAAAACGCAAACAACGCAGCATTCCCATATTTGAAAAACAAAAAAATAGAACTTATGAATACACACAGACCATTGCTGGAATGTATTTGGACAAAAAAGAGTACTCGCCAATCGTAAAAAAACAAATCGCCTTATTTATGGAGTATGTGCGAACACAATTAAGAATACCAACCCAGACAACCGATAATGAATTTGCTAAGAAACTAGCCGCCAGAAGTGGCAATACATTAGAGGACACAAATGAGCTACTAACGTTTATGAATAGTTTGACAAACTTAACTTTTCATAGCGAAAGCCATCTAAAAGAATTATACACAAAAATTTCAGACTTTAAAAAATATACCGATGGAAAATCCTGAATTACAAAATGACGCCTTACACTTCAACAATCGCATTCCGTTGGAGGACTTAAAGGAAAAAGTAGCGGCAATAAAAGAGCAGCTTGCAAAAATTATAATCGGTCAAGAGAATTTTATAGAATTACTCATTATTGGATTACTTGCTGATGGTCACGTTTTAATTGAAGGGGTTCCTGGAATTGCCAAGACCATCACTGCAAAACTATTTGCAAAAGTTATTAAGACTAACTTTAGTCGCATTCAGTTTACGCCAGATTTAATGCCTAGTGATGTGTTGGGGACTTCGATATTAAATATGAAAACCTCAAACTTCGAATTTAAAAAAGGACCTATTTTCTCAAACATTGTGCTTATTGATGAAATAAATAGAGCCCCCGCAAAAACACAGGCTGCCCTTTTTGAAGTGATGGAAGAACGACAAATCACTATGGATGGTGAACGCTATTTAATGGAATATCCATTTATGGTTTTAGCAACACAAAATCCTATTGAGCAGGAAGGAACCTATGCATTACCAGAAGCACAACTAGATCGTTTCCTATTCAAAATAAAGGTAGACTATCCTAAACTTGAAGAAGAAGTAATTATTCTAAAAAGCCATCATTCGCGTAAACAAGTAATGCCTCAAGATGCTATTGAGGGGATTTTAACGGCTGAAGACCTTAAGAAATTTAGAGGCCAAGTTCAGGAAGTACTCATAGAAGAAAAATTATTTGTTTACATCGCACAATTGGTTCAAAATACGCGTAATCACCCACATTTATTTTTGGGTGGATCGCCAAGAGCTTCGCTTGCAATTATGAATACAGCAAAAGCGTTTGCTGCAATTAATGGTCGTGATTTTGTAACTCCAGACGATGTAAAAAAATCGCTAGCTCCTGTTTTGTGTCATCGTATCATCCTTTCTCCAGAAAGAGAAATGGAAGGCATGACGCCAGAAACTGTAATAGACATCATTGCACAATCTATAGAAATCCCAAGATAAGCTAGTGATAAAATTCATTAAATCATTGTATGTAACACCTCGGTTTTTTTATGCCTTGGCGATTTTAGCTGCATTATTTTTAATGAGCTATTGGTACAATTTATTATATGGATGGCTTTGGATTGCTGTTTTAGGCTTGTGCTTACTCGTCCTAATCGAAATATCCATGTTGTTTTCAAAAAATGGATTAAAAGGCGAACGAATATTACCTGAAAAATTTTCAAATAGTGACCTTAACCCTGTTTTGATTCGGTTAAAAAATAGCTACGGTCATAAAATCGAAATTGCCATTGTAGACGAATTACCTGTTCAGTTTCAGAAGAGAGATTTCTTTAAAACCATCACAATAAATGGCAATGAAAAAACCACTTTTCAATATGAGGTATTACCAGTTGAACGAGGCGAGTACCACTTTGGTAATGTGAATTGTTTTGTGTCTGCATTTTTCAATTTAGTTCGCAAAAGATATACGTTCAGCCAAAGCCAAATGGTTAAAGTCTATCCTTCGTTTATTCAAATGAAAAAGTATGATTTCCTTGCCATCGATAATAGAAAGAGTCATTTTGGTTTAAAGAAAATTCGGCGTATTGGGCACACGATGGAGTTTGAACAAATTAAAGAATATGTGCGGGGCGATGATGCTCGAACTGTAAACTGGAAAGCTACCGCAAAGCAAGGAAAGCTTATGGCAAATCAGTTTCAAGATGAAAAAATGCAACCCATTTACTCTATTATTGATTCTGGAAGAGTAATGAAAATGCCTTTTGAAGGGCTAAAACTCGTTGACTATGCAATTAATAGCACCCTTGCTTTCAGTAACATTGCGCTTAAGAAAAAAGATAAAGTTGGGGTTATTAATTTTTCAAATAAACTGAGAAGTTTACTGCCTGCTCAAGCCAAGAAAACCTATCTAAACACTATTTTAGAAATGCTATACAATCTTGACACTCAGTTTTTAGATTCAGATTATGGGGTTTTACAATCGCTCGTTCGAAGAAAAATAACACAACGTAGTTTGTTGATGTTATACACTAACTTTGAACATATTTCAAGCTTACAAAGGCAAATGCCATATTTACAAGCTATAGCGAAGAAACATGTATTAGTAGTCATCTTCTTTGAAAACTCTGAATTAAAATCACTCGCAGAAACTACCGCTAGCAACACAGCCGAAATTGTAGATCAAACCATTGCGCAACAATTTGCATTTGACAAAAAAGTAATGCTTCGAGCATTACAATCAAGAGGAATTCAAGCCATTTTAACATCGCCAAAAGACTTGACGGTAAATACAATTAATAAGTATTTAGAGATCAAAGCACGAGGGTTGTTGTAGATACTTCATTGTATCTTTTAATTTTCAATTTTTTCTAGTTGAGCGTTTACCGTTACTGAAGATTAAGCGGAGGAGGCCAGCAGAAACTCTTCTTAAATGATAAAAGTTATAATCTTATAAGTAAGCTTTTATAAATTTCTACATTTTATTTCAATGATAAAACGTGTAATAAATAGAGGTAAATCCACTAATTACATTTCAGTCATAAAATTATACAGTTGGGTAGTTCTGTTTTTATAAAACTGCCATACCTGTGCATCTTTGTTTCATAATTAAAATATAACCCTTAAAAACCAACTATTATGAAAACAATTATCACACTCACATTGTTCGTAGCAAGTTTACTTTGTAATGCTCAAATGGAAACAACAACTAATTCAAAAACCGAAGGACACAAAATTACAATTACAGTTCCCACAAAATCAGATGATGGAAAAATCATTATAGGATTGTACAACGAAAAAGAAAATTTTATGGTGACAGATCCTTATAAAGGAACAATTGGTAAAATAGAAAATGGGAAAGCGGTCATAGTTTTCGAAAATATTCCCGAAGGAATGTATGCCATCTCTCTATTTCACGATAAGAATGATAATAATATTATGGATTTTTCAGCAAACAAAATGCCACTTGAAGATTATGGTATGTCTAATAATGTAATGGTTATGGGACCCCCAACCTGGTCTGACGCAAAATTCGAAGTAACTGGGAAAGATCTAGAAATGGAGATTAGAATGTAAATAACTCCTCAATCCCCCTCAAGGATGAAGTAATCCTCTCATTTATTATAATAAAAGAGAGCCTCGCCCTGAGTGGAGGCTGCAGAGGTGTTCGATATAAAAAACGCAACATCAAGACTAAAATCTTGAATGTTGCATTTTTCTTGTTTTTAGTATAAACGAAACCTTTTGTTTTAATAAATTCAATAAACATTCCTTATATTTGTATTATAAAACTATTTTATAATCCTACGCCCAGCTACCTTCAGTAAGGGCAAAATTATACCTCAAATGACTATAACTCAGCTTAAATACGTACTCGCTGTTGCCGAAAACAAAAATTTCACACGTGCAGCAGAAAAAACATTTGTTACGCAGCCTACCCTTAGTATGCAAATTCAAAAACTAGAGGAAGAGCTAGACATTCAAATTTTTGATCGAAGTAAGAAACCTATTGAGTTAACTTCAGTAGGCCAAAAAATTGTGAGCCAAGCTCGTAATATCGTTAATGAAAGTGAACGAATGCAAGATGTTGTAGATCAAGAAAAAGGATTTATTGGAGGTGAATTTAAGATTGGTATGATCCCTACAGTAATGCCAACCTTACTGCCTATGTTTTTAAAGAACTTTACTAACAAGTATCCCAAAGTACAATTAAAAATAGAAGAACTCGCGACCGAAGAAATTATATCAAAATTAAACGAAGGACATTTGGACGCGGCGATAGCGGCGACTCCCTTGATGCAAGACAAGATTAAAGAGCGCACATTATATTATGAACCCTTTGTAGGCTATGTTCCTCAAGGCCATAGATTGGCAGATAAAACGAAGATAAGTAGTGAAGATTTAGACTTGGATGATTTATTATTATTAGAAGACGGGCATTGCTTTAGAGATGGAGTCATAAATTTATGTAAATCCAAACATAGTTTTCACAACGATAGCTTTCAATTGCAAAGCGGAAGTTTTGAAACACTTATTAAACTTTCCAACGAAGGATTGGGAATGACGTTACTGCCGTATCTTCATACCTTGGAATTACCAGAATCACAAAATCAAAAACTACGCTATTTTACAGAGCCTTCTCCCGCTCGAGAAGTAAGTTTAATATATAGTAAAAGCGAACTAAAAATGCAGATTATTAATGCGCTTTATGATGTAATTGCTGGTGTTATTCGTGGAGCCATTAGGTTTCAGGATGTGAAGATAATTAGTCCTCTTAAATAAGTTTCCCTTTGAAAGACTATCCTGAGGGCGTACGTAGGAGATTTAGATGGGTGTTTTAAAAATAGCGAATCAATTCTTAAAATAAGACCACTAAATTATATAAACTCCTAAATGTTACAAACTAAAAAATGCCCCTACGGGCATTTTCTATGGATTTAAATATATTAAACATTTATTAAGTTGAGGGTTTTTTAAAATAAGAGAATCTATCCAGATTTTTAATTCCTCGATTTCATAAGGTAACAATCGTGAGATCGCTTTTTTTAACTCTTTACAAAAAAGGTTTACATCAAAACTTACTTTTACGAGTACCGCTTTAGAGTAATCAAACATAGCTCTAGCCATTATTTACAGAATTTAATGTTAAGTAGTTTTAAACTATAAGCAAGATTGTTTTAATTTAACATCTTAAAGGTAATTAAAATAAAATGAAAAGTATCCTTGTTTAAAATTATGTGATTTTTTTATGATTTAAAAACAAAAGTTACTTTTTTAGCCTTTCCTTTTTACTGTCCATTCAAATTCAAAAATTGAAACTATATCACCACCAGCATCGGTCCCCGTCGATTTCATCCAAAAGGTTTGCCCCTCCCCTGTTTTGATGGTCTGAGTAACAGCCTCATTAATTAAATGACCGTCGGTGCATGTAAAATAAACCCTGCCCCTAGCCTTTTTAGTAAATGTAGCTTTATTATTTAATACAAGCATTGATATTGGTTTCCCGCAATCTTTAATAACTCCTATTACCATTGCTCCCGTACTTAACTCTGCAGCCATACCTTGTACTGCCCAAAAGAGAGAATTAAATGGATTCTGATTTATCCAACGGTGTTTTACTGTGGTTACGCACTCAGCACCTGATATTGATTTGACGCGAACTCCCATAAGAAAAACTGAAGGTAATTTAACCAGCGAGAACATATTTACCTTGGCAGGTGTAAGTGTCATATTTAAATAATTTAGAGCGAAGATACACAATAACGGCTTAAATATTATTGCATTCTTTAAGCCGAATTTAAAAATTAATAACTCATCTTAAAAACCCAATAATCATTTAATTACTTGTATAACAGTATTTTATATAAAAACACCGTGTTAAATAAATGTTAATTATAGTACTATGCGTAACATAATACCTTTTTTTAGCCATATATTTGTATAAGAAATTAATAGGCTATGGAAGAATCAATCACAGAAAGCAATAAAAATGTAGCAGCGATCATGCACGGAAGTACCTTTTTAAAGTACTTCTTTCCGCTAGGTAATTTTTTTGCTCCTTTATTATTATGGACACTTCATAAAGACAAGCCTTTTTTAAATTATCATGGAAAGCAAGCCTTAAATTTTCAATTAAGCATTTTAGTTTATGCCTTAGGAATTGGTATTTTAAGCCTTCCCTTTGTGGCTATTTTCGCTTCAGATTTTGTTGGATTGGCAGAAACTTTAGAAGGAGCGTCGCATTACGATCATTCAGGAATTTTACCACACCTTGGAGGATATCTTACCTTATTATTTGTTTTTGCAATGTTGTTTATAGGACTGTTCCTTTTTGAGCTATACTATGTTATTACTGCAACTATTAAGGCATCAAAAGGAGCATATTTCAAATACCCGCTTTGCATTCAGTTTATTTCAGAAAATGGAACAATAGAAGACACCACGACTAATGAAACCGAACCACTAACAGAAGAAAACCACTAACCTCTCTTAAAAATGGATACATTAATAAACATTATTATTGCTGCTGCCTTACAATTTTCTGGAAGCCATATAGCACAGCAACAAATGGAAAATCAAAAATTACAGCTTACATCCCAAACTATCGAATGCTGCATTGTACCAAAAGATTCTATAATCAATAACGAACAATTTTGTAAAGAAACAATCACACAATGAATATTGAAAACACAAAAGCGCAAATGCGTAAGGGAGTGCTCGAATATTGCATCCTTTCTATCTTGAAAGATGGGGAGGCCTATACCAGCGATATTCTTGAAAGCCTTAAAGACGCAAAACTTCTTGTGGTGGAGGGCACCATATATCCCCTACTCACTCGCTTAAAAAATTCTGGATTACTTTCCTACAGATGGGAAGAATCTACAAGCGGACCCCCAAGAAAGTACTATGATCTCACAGAGAATGGAAATCTATTTTTAACCGAATTATCAACCACATGGAGTGACCTGCAAATGGCCGTTTCAAAAGTGACCAATACAAAAGCCAAGAAATGAAAAAGACAGTCAATATAAATTTAGCCGGAACATTTTTCCACATCGATGACGATGCCTTTGGAAAATTATCACGCTATCTCGATGCTATTAAAAGGTCCTTGAGTGATCCTCTAGGAGGCGATGAAATTATACGAGATATCGAAGCAAGAATCTCAGAACTTTTTTGTGAAAAGATAGAAAGTAACAAGCAAGTGGTTTCTACAAAAGAAGTAGACGAGGTTATTGCGGTAATGGGACAACCCGAAGATTATCTCATGGGAGAAGAGACTTACAGCCAAGAAGAGACTCCATACAAAACGAATAGAGCGAACGCCAACCACAAACAACTCTTTAGAGATGTTGATAACAAATTTGTTGCTGGTGTATGTTCTGGGTTAGGTCATTATTTAAAAATTGATACTATTTGGGTACGATTGGGTTGGATTTTCCTAACATTCTTGACCAGTGGTTTTGGTATTCTTGCCTATATCCTTTTCTGGATTTTAGTACCTGCGGCAGAAACAACCAACGAAAAGTTGAAAATGACGGGAGAACCTATCAATATTTCCAATATCGAAAAAAAGTTTAATGAGGGCTATCAAACCGTTAAAGACAGCATAAACAATGCTGACTATGACAAGTATGGTAAAAAAATAAAGAAGGGTTCGGCTAGTTTTTTCGATTCTCTTGGTAGTGTCATCGTCACGATACTCAAAGTATTTCTAAAATTCTTTGGCCTCATATTAATGTTAACAGGACTCATTGGCTTTGTATCCTTAGTTATAGGAATATTTGTCTTTGGAACTATAGGAATCTACGAAGCAGATGGTGGCGCAGAAGTGTTTCACTTTTTACAAGGATCGAGCATACCAATATGGCTAGGCTCTATATTGTTAGTGTTTGCATCTGGAATTCCACTACTCGTACTCTTTATATTAGGGTTAAAAATTGTAGCTCCTAATATTAAAACCATTGGAGTTCCTGCAAAAATAACATTGCTTGTTTTATGGCTAGGTTCCTTGATTGCTTTTGCAATTTTCGGAATAAAAATAGCAACAGATCACGCATACGAAGACAATAGCGCTACTGAAATTGCACTCCCTATGGATGCATCACAACCATTCACGCTAGCAATGCAATCTAATAAATTATATGAGTATGAAGCATACAGAAGCGGTAGTTCAAAGCTAAAACGAAATGATAATGGAGATCGCATATTATATTCAACTGATATTAGGTTAATCGTACGAAGTACTGATGATGATGAAGCAAGTTTAGTGATTGAAAGATCTGCTGAAGGAAAAGACTATTCCGCAGCAAAAGAACGTGCAGAAGCAATTGACTACAACTATTCGTATGATAACAACACCTTGGTTCTAGACGGCTATTTTATTTCCGAAGTGAAAAATAGATTTTACGATCAAGAAATAGAACTTGTATTGTATTTACCTATAAACACACAACTTGTTGCAGATGTAAATACACGCTCTTTTCATAAAAATGATAGGAGGTACCGCGATATTTTAGATGTCGGAGATGAAGGAAAAACGCTGCTAATTACAAACAACGGCACGCGTTGCATTGATTGTGGAAAAACAAACAAAACTATTGAAATTGATACAACTAACAAATATAATGTCATAATAACAGAAGACATTATACAAGAAGATCGCTCTTCTGGAAGTTGGGAAGAGGATGTAAACCAAAGTCTTGACATCAACACTAAGAAAATTAAAAAAGTAAAGGTTAAAGTAAATGATTCTTTAAAAATCAAAGAAACAACCATCACTGAAGACTTTTAAATAAGCCAAAATAATGATGAAAACAATAAAAATCCTAGCACTATTGGTGCTTACCGTAACAACCATTTCTTGTGAATGGGACATCAATATCAACAAAGTAGATGGTAACGGCAATGTCCAAACCCAAGAACGAGATAACATTGGTAATTTTGACCGAGTAAAAGGAAGTGCAGGGCTACAAGTATTTTTAAAACAAGGCAGCGAACAAAGGGTCGTTGTTGAAGCAGATGAAAACCTACTTCCTATTATTGAAACGTATGTGAAAAATGGAATGCTCCTTATAGGAGTTGATGGGAACATAGGAAGGTCTTCTGCAAAAAAAGTGTATGTGACCTACACAGGTTTAAGCGAAATAAGAGCCAGCAGTGGATCTCATGTCATCTTTCAAAACGAAATTAAAAATGAAGATTTAACGCTGGACGCAAGTAGCGGAGCGATGTTAGAAGGTTCCGTTTTTTCAAAAAAACTATATCTAGAAGCAAGCAGTGGTGGACATGTTGAAGTTTCTGGAAAAACCAAAGACCTACGCTCTAAGGCATCTAGCGGTGGTTATATTGATGCAGAAAATGTATTAGCTTCCACCTGCAATGCAAAAGCATCTAGCGGAGGTCATATTGAGGTAAACGTAAAAGATAATTTAGAAGCCAAAGCAAGCAGCGGAGGTCAAATAAATTACCACGGAAATCCAAGCGTAAAAAGCGAAAGTAAAAATTACAGTGGAGACGTACGTAAAATGTAATACCAGCTATCTATTATATTTTGCATAAAAAATCCCGAAACTTAATTGTTTCGGGATTTTTGAGTGTCGCGTTGGTTATACTAAATAAATTTAGTTCATTTATATCGTAGCCTCCTCGTGAGTTTCAATAGTTGCTAAATAACGCTCTGCATCTAAAGCAGCCATACAACCAGTACCTGCGGCGGTTACTGCTTGACGGTATTCTTTATCTTGTACATCACCACTAGCAAAAACTCCTGGAAGGTTTGTTTTTGTTGACTTCCCTTTAGTAATTAAGTAGCCTGTATCATCCATATCTAACTGGCCTTTAAAAATATCTGTATTGGGTTTGTGACCTATAGCAATAAACAAGCCTGTGATTGCGATATCCTCTTTTTCGCCTGTTGCATTATTTTTCATTCGCAAGCCTTCTACTACCATATCGCCTAAAACTTCATCGACTTCTGTGTTATAACGCAAGTCAATGTTAGGGGTAGCTGTAACGCGATGCTGCATTGCTTTAGACGCTTTCATATAATCTTTACGCACAAGCATGGTTACTTTATTACAAATATTAGATAAATACGTAGCCTCTTCAGCAGCAGTATCTCCTGCTCCTACAATGGCCACATCTTGTCCTTTATAGAAAAAGCCATCACAAACTGCGCAAGCAGAAACTCCACCTCCACGCAATTTTTGCTCACTTGGTATTCCTAAATACTTAGCCGTCGCACCTGTAGAAATAACAACAGATTCTGCTTCAATATTTGTTTTACCATCCACTACTGCTTTGTGAATCCCTCCAACTTCTGTACTAAATTCAATAGAAGTAATCATCCCAATACGGACTTTCGTACCAAAACGCTCCGCTTGTCTTTGTAACTCTACCATCATTGTAGGCCCGTCTACTCCATCTGGATATCCTGGGAAATTATCTACTTCGGTTGTGGTTGTTAATTGTCCTCCAGGTTCCATTCCTGTGTACATAATAGGTTTTAAATCTGCACGTGCGGCATAGATTGCTGCTGTATACCCAGCAGGACCACTTCCTATTATCAAACACTTTATTCTTTCAACAGTTTCGCTCATAGCTTTTGATTCAAAATTTTAAAGGTATAAAAGTACTACTATTCAGTAAAATTTGAAGTAGAAGTTATCAAGAATATCGATGCCTTCATAAACAGATGAAATTTAAGAAATCGGCTTAAAAAATCACTAATTCGTTCTATGCTATAATATTTCTGTAATCTTATTCGTAATTTACAAGTTCTAACGAAAAATACCCCATCTAAATGAACAAAGAAGAATTTACTAAAGACCTTACTCTTCCAATAATAGCGGCTCCAATGTTTTTAATTTCTGGGCCAGAACTGGTTATTGAATCTTGTAAAAACGGGATCATAGGAACCTTCCCCGCACTTAACCAAAGAACTACTGAAGGTTTTGAAAAGTGGATTGTAAAGATCGAGGAAGAACTAGCTGCTTGGGAAAAAGAAACAGGTAAAAAGGCAGCTCCCTATGGTGTAAATTTAGTTGTTCATTTTAGCAATCCTCGTGTGGAAGCAGATTTAAAAGTGTGCGTAAAGCACAAAGTACCGTTAATTATAACTTCGTTAGGCGCTATTTCTATGGTGGTAGATGCTGTTCATAGCTATGGTGGTCTTATTTTTCACGATGTAATAAAAAGACGGCACGCAGAAAAAGCAATTAATGCAGGTGTAGATGGATTAATATTAGTGTGTGCAGGAGCAGGTGGTCACGCAGGAACCTTGCATCCCGTAGCTTTTGTAAATGAAATTAAGAAAATATTTAATGGCTTTATTTTACTCTCAGGCGCGTTGAGTACTGGACAAGATGTAGCAAGTGCCATGCAAATGGGTGCAGATTTAGCCTATATGGGAACACGTTTTATCAATACTGCGGAAAGTCGTGCTCCGGAAGAATACCAAGAAATGATTAGCGATAGCGAAACTAACGATGTTACCTATACGGCAGCCATAAGTGGTGTTGCTGCTAATTTCTTGCAGAAAAGTTTAGACAATGCAGGCGTAACCGATGAACAGCTACAGAGCACTAAGAAAGTAGATTTTGGGAAAGAACTAGATACAGAAGCTAAAGCTTGGAAAACCATTTGGAGTGCTGGGCAAGGAGTTACTTCTATTGACGATTCATTGCCATTGAAGGATTTAATCACACGAATGAAATCTGAATTTAAAGAGGCTATTGAAAGACAAACAGCACTTTTAAAAAGATTTGAATCGTAGGCATTAAAAAATCCTGACTAATAATTCTTTAAGCAGATCACTTTGGGTCATGTTTGCAGCACCCACCCCTTTGCTTTTCATATCTATTTCGCGAATGGATGAGATAATAGCGCTTACTTTTTTCATAGGATAATTTCGGGCTGCTACTTCGTAATCTTTAATAAAGAATGGATTTACGCCTAGTGATTTTGAAGCATTCCCTTTGTTAGAAAGTGCGTGGTATTTTAATAATTTCACAAAGAAACCATACAATAAAGCCACGGTCATCACAATGGGATTATTCTTCGGGTTCTGACCAAAATACTGAATAATCGCAAAGGCCTTCTTTATATCCTTGGACCCAATAGCATTCTGTAACTCAAAATTATTGAAATCCTTACTAATCCCTATATTTTCCTCTACTACTTCCGGACTTACTTGGGCTCCTTGAGGAAGTATTAGTCGTAGTTTCTTTAATTCGTTATTAATTTTACCAAGATCGGTGCCAAGGAATTCAGTTAACATTTGAGCAGCTTTTGGAGTAATGGTATAGCCCTTACTAGCCAATGTTTGCTTTATCCAATTGGGAATTTGGTTTTCATAGAGTTTTTTCCCCTCAAATAAAACACCGTGCTTCTTAATCAGTTTTGCTAGCCTCTTCCTTGCATCTAACTTTTTATATTTATAACAAAGGACTAGAATTGTTGTGGGTTGTGGATTTTCTACATACCCAGCCAAATTTTCAATCGTCCTAGTAAGATCTTGTGCTTCTTTTACAATCACCACCTGCCTATCGGCCATCATTGGATACCGTTTTGCTTGACTTATAATATCATCTATGCTTACATCTCGACCGTACAAAACCATTTGATTAAAGCCTTTTTCTTCTTCAGACAGAATACTATTTTCAATATAATCTGAAATAGCATCAATATAGTATGCCTCCTCTCCCATCAAAAAATAAACAGGGTGAAACTGCTTGTTTTTAATAGCCGTTACTATTTCTTTTGCTTGTTGAAGTGACATTATTAAAGAGATTTATCGAAGTTATCTTGACTTGATATTAAAAATGTAGCTTTGCTAATATGCAGCCACTCAATTTTTCAACATACCAATTTAGATTCAAAAGTAGGGAAAACAAACCGACGATATTTGATGTGGTGCGAAAAAAATTTATTGTTTTAACCCCAGAAGAATGGGTGCGGCAAAATACCATTCATTATTTGATAAATGAACTCCAAGTACCGTTGTCGCTTATTAATGTTGAAAAACAAATCAAACTTCACAAAACCATCAAACGCTACGATATCATCGTCTATAATAGTGATGGTAGCATCCTATTGATCGTAGAATGTAAAGCGCCTAAAATAAAAATCGCACAAGATACTTTTGATCAAATTGCACGGTATAACTTTGTACTGAATGCTACCTATTTAATGGTTACCAATGGATTAGAGCATTATTTTTGTCAAATGGATTTTAAAAAAGAACAGTATACGTTTTTAGAAAAATTACCTTTCGGGTAGTTATTTTTTTGAATACAGAAAGCTATTTAAATCCTAAAAAATCTACTATTTTGCACTTGTGAAAATCGCCATTGTTATATTAAATTGGAACGGAAGACTATTATTGGAACGCTTCCTGCCTTCAGTAGTAAAATATTCTGAAGAAGCTACCATATATGTTGCAGACAATGCCTCGACAGATGAAAGTGTTCTATTTCTTAAAAATAGATTCCCTTTAGTAAAAGTACTACAGAATACTGAAAATGGCGGGTACGCCAAAGGATACAATGACGCCTTAAAACAAGTGGCTCAAGAACTTATCCTCCTTTTAAATAGCGATGTTGAAGTTACACAGGGTTGGCTAAAACCAATTCAAAACGAATTTGAAAACGATTCGAAGCTTGTAGCAGCCCAACCTAAGGTTCTAGATTACAAAAACAAAACTCATTTTGAATATGCCGGAGCTGCAGGTGGATTTATAGATGCCTTGGGGTATCCTTATTGTAGAGGAAGAATTTTCAATACCTTAGAAGAAGATACTGGGCAATACGATGACATCTCAACCATCTTTTGGGCAAGTGGCGCTTGCCTTGCTATAAAGAATGAAGCTTTTAAGAATATAGGGGGCTTTGATGAAGATTTGTTTGCTCATCAAGAAGAAATAGATCTATGTTGGAGACTTCAATTAGAAGGAGGTCTTATAAAATATATCTATAATTCTAAAGTCTACCACTTGGGTGGCGGCACACTAAGTACTAAAAACCCAAAAAAGACTTTTTATAATTTCAGAAATTCATTGCTAGTTCTTGTTAAAAATGATGCAAGTAATAGATTAATAGTTAAAATTATTTCTCGTTTAGTACTAGATGGTGTTGCTGCTTTTAAATTTTTACTTTCAGGAAAACCACAACATATGTTTGCTGTTTTAAAAGCACATATTTCATTTTATGTACTTTTATTTAAATTTATTAATAAAAGACCTAACACTGGGGTTTCAATATCCTATTATTCTGTTCGAAGTATTGTTTTTCAATATTATTTAAAAGGATACCGTACATTTAAAGAATTATATAACTGATAAACAGGTGCTTAAACATAGAATAGATTTTATATTATACTATTAAAAAAATGTTAATATCCATTGCTAAGCGCAATGCAATTCCTAATTTTGGTTGATTATAAAAATAATTTATAACTATGAAAAAAATAATGATAATCGCATTAAGCGGTTTGTTTTTATTTCCTTCTTGTGTTGGAAAGAAAAAATACAAAGAATTACAATCACAATACACAAAGACACAAGATCTTTTGAATACTGCCACTATAAAGCTAAACTCTTGTGAAGAACGAAGAAAATCTTTAGAAGATCGCCTTGGGGACATGAAGCAAACAAATCAGGATTTGATTCAAAGTTCAAAAGATTTAACAATGCTAACGTCAAAAGGAGCATCAAACTTAGAGAAGTCTTTAGAAAGCCTTCAGGAAAAAGATCTTAAAATTTCACGTTTGCAAGATGCGCTTACAAAAAAGGATAGTGTAACCTTGGCATTAGTAACAAGTCTTAAAAAAGAAATTGGTCTTGATGATGAAGATATTGAAATCAACGTAGAGAAGAGTGTTGTTTTCATCTCATTGAGTGATAAAGTTCTTTTTAAAAGTGGAAGCTATACAATAACAACCAGAGCGAGAGAAATTCTAGGAAAAGTTGCTACCGTTATCAACGGAAAACCTGATTTTGAAGCTATGGTCGAAGGCCATACAGATAATGTGCCCTTTAATGGAGGTGGTGTGTTGATAGATAACTGGGATTTGAGTGTTAAGCGATCTACTGCTATCGTTCGGGCTTTACAAGAATTAGGGGTAAAACCAAATCAGCTAATTGCTGCGGGTCGAAGTGAATACATTCCTTTAGTACCTAATACAACTCCAGAAAATCGTTCTAAAAACCGAAGAACAAAAATATTAATTCTTCCTAAGATTGATCAATTTTATGAGATGATTGAAGAAGAAATGAAAACTCTTTCTGAAGAATAATAAAAATAATTGACAGTAAAAACCTCGAGTGTATCTATGCTCGGGGTTTTTTTATGCTCCTAATTCAAGAAAAAAAATATTTCTATGATTTTTAATTGGGTTTGAATCGAATATGCTAACAAAGACAATAATTTTCTGATGCCTGAAACTTTTTTGATATTAGAATTATAGATTTAAACTAAATCTTCCTCGAACATTTCTACCCCTGTTTGGAATCTCTAAATTTCTTCAAACTCATATTTAGTAGATTTACTCAGATTAATAAAAATGCGCATTTGAGGTAAAATATGAATAGATAGCATAAAATCTAAAGTCGTAAAACTTTCTAAGTAATTATTTCTGTTTAAAAGGTTTCATTATTAAAAACAGAATCTTAACGATCACTCAAATATTTAAAACTAAAACCAACGTATGATTTTGTCCCAACACTATTGAAAATCGTTGCGTTTGTTTTTGATTCTGGGATACGTTGCTCAAAATGTTCATTTGGTTTTGTATTGGTATAATTAACTTTAAACCTAAAACGAGTTGCAAACTTGGTATCTGCCGTTACCGCTGCGATACTTGCTTCAAATTCATTTCCAATATTTTGATGCTAAAAAGTGAAAGCACCTGGATTTACAGTATCAAAATCTAAAGTAAGATCTAAATGAAACACTAGACCAAATTGAAATATCTTTATATACTTTTGTACTTTCCAAAAAAATGAGCAAAAAAATCCTTAATTTCAAACCAATACTGCTACTCATAATATGTTTGGTGGTGTTTTCTTGTAAAAAGAATACTAATAATAATCAACTTCAAGAGCCTGAAAAACGACAAGTCGTGGCTGTTCCATTAAAATACGCGACAGGTTTTGAAATAGAAAAATATACAGATCACACGCTTATAAAAATAATAAACCCTTGGCCCGGTAGTGATAAAATATACACATATGTGTTAACAGAAAACCATCTAGTTACGAATAGGTTTACTGCTTTTGATGCTGTTATTAATACTCCCCTATCATCTGTGGTGGTAACTTCAACCACCCATATTCCTTCTTTAGAAATGTTAGAAGTTGAAAATTCGCTCGTTGGTTTTCCTAACCTAGCCTATATCTCTTCTAAAAAAACACGACAACGCATTGCTCAAAATAAAATAAAAGAACTGGGGAGAAATGAAGCTATTAATACTGAGGTTTTAATTGAGCTCTCTCCAGATGCTGTTGTAAGTTTTGCTATTGATGATGACAACAAATCCTTAGAGATCATTAAGAAAACTGGAATCCCTGTACTGATTAATGCAGATTGGACTGAAACACATCCTCTGGGAAAAGCAGAATGGATCAAATTTTTTGGAGCGCTCTATGGAAAAGAAAAAGAAGCAGATAGCATTTTTAATTCCATCGAAAGAAACTATCTAGGTGCAAAGGAAAGTGCAAAAAAAACAACAATAAAACCCACGGTTCTTAGTGGTGCGATGTACAAAGATGTCTGGTATCTGCCGCAAGGAAATAGCTGGGCAGCGCAGTTTATTGATGATGCAAATGGCGATTATTTATGGTCGAATTCTAAAGGTACGGGAAGTCTTTCTTTAAATATAGAAAGTGTCCTTGATCAAGGACAAGATGCTGAGTATTGGATTGGTCCTGGTCAATTTACCTCGAAGAAACAAATGCTTGAAAATGCTTCAGTTTACGGACAATTTGATGCTTTTAAAAACGATAAAGTTTTCAGTTTTACCAATAAAAAAGGAGCAACTGGAGGAGTATTGTACTATGAATTAGCACCCAATCGCCCAGACATAGTATTAAAAGATATCATTAAAATACTACATCCTGAGTTACTTCCAGAACACGAACTCTTCTTTTTTACTCCAGTTGAATGATTGTTCATCAAAAACATACCGCTACTATTATAGGATTAGTAACCGCACTGTTAGTTGCTTTATTGATTAATATAAGTTTAGGTTCGGTTTCAATTCCTTTAAAAGAAGTTTTAGCCAGTTTATTTGGAGGCAGTATATCCAAAGATTCTTGGGAATTTATCGTTTTAGAATATAGAATCCCAAAAGCTATTACGGCGATTATAGCGGGTGCAGGACTTTCGATTGCCGGTTTACTAATGCAAACATTATTCAGAAATCCACTCGCGGGACCCTTTGTATTGGGACTTAGCAGCGGTTCTAGTTTGGGAGTTGCTTTAATAATTTTAGGAGCTGGTCTTTTTGGTGGGGTTTTAGGATCGGTTTTTTCAAATCCTTGGGCATTAGTACTGGCAAGTGCTTTGGGTAGTTTTCTAGTTTTATTAGCGGTACTCGCGGTCACTTTTCGTATTAAAGACACGATGGCAATATTAATCATTGGTTTAATGTTTGGCAGTGTGACTACAGCAATAGTTTCGGTACTTTCCTATTTTAGTAGTGCCGAGCAATTACAGCAGTTTGTTTTTTGGTCTTTTGGCAGTTTGGGCAATCAATCTTGGAGCGGGATTTTTGTTTTAATTGTTTGTTTCGCAATAGGGTTGCTTTTAAGTTTTGCCAGTAGTAAATCTTTAAACGGCTTATTATTGGGAGAAAATTATGCCCAAAGTATGGGTCTAAATATAAAGCGTGCTACTATTATTATCATATTAGCCACAAGTATTTTAGCCGGCGGAATTACAGCTTTTGTGGGTCCCATTGCATTTGTTGGTTTGGCTGTTCCGCATTTAACACGTCAAATTACAAAGACCGCCAATCACGCAATTTTGATCCCAATGGTAGCGCTTTATGGTGCTATTTTAATGTTGTTATGCGATACCATTGCACAATTACCATTTTCCGAATATTATTTACCCATTAACGCGATCACAGCAATTATTGGTGCGCCAGTTGTTATATGGTTATTGGTAAAGAAGCGGAAGTTGTTTTTTTAATAGAGAAAACAGATCGCTTTGCTGGAAGAAGAAAGACTTCACTTCTGGACTCTATAAAAGTTTAAAAATGTATGACTAAACCAATTCTAAAAGCCAAAAATCTATCCATTGGGTATCGAAACAAAAAGAATGATTCAATCATAGCAGCTGGAATTTCTTTTGAAATTTCTAGTGGTAGCTTAGTAGGTTTAGTAGGTGGAAACGGAATAGGAAAATCGACTTTATTAAGAACACTTTTAGGGATGCAACCTTCATTACAAGGGGAAATTAGCATTTATAATAAAAGTCTAGAGTCACACTCACCCATTGTATTAGCTACTCAAGTAAGTGTTGTTTTAACCGAAACTCCAGCTTCAAAAAATTTAACGGTAGAAGAATTGGTAAGTCTTGGCCGTCATCCCCATACAAACTGGGTTGGACTTCTAACTGAAATAGATAAAACAAAGATTAACGAGGCGTTAGAAGCCACTCATTTGTCTGAATTAAAAAACAAAAAATGTTTTGAATTGAGTGATGGGCAGTTACAGCGAGTATACATAGCAAGAGCATTGGCTCAGGACACACCTTTAATATTGTTAGACGAACCCACAACACATTTAGATTTGTACCACCGCGCCTATATCTTAAAGTTACTTCAAGAATTAGCGCATACTCAAAATAAAACAATCCTATTCTCCACCCACGAAATAGATTTAGCCATACAATTAACAGATTATATGCTCGTGATGTCAAAAGAAAAGACCGCATTTGACAAACCAAAAAACCTCATTGATAAAGGAGCGTTCGACTCACTGTTTCCTTCAGAAATCATTACCTTTAACAAGGAAACTGGTCGGTTTTCTATAAAGTGATTTTTATTGGATTACATTAAAAAAAACTAATAATCAGCTAATTAAACCCATTATTAAATTAAAAAAATGAACGAAATTGGACTTTTTATTATTCTCACAACGGTTTGTCTTTTAGTGGGTGCGTATATAGGAAATATATTGGCGCGTATAAAATCAAAATCTGAAATTTCAAAATTAGAAGAGCGATTATTTCAAAATGCATCCCAGGAAGAAAAATTGAACGAACGCTTCAAAAATGTTCTAAGAGAACGAGAAGACATTAGAAAAGAAAAGGAGTTTTTAAATATTGAACTCACACAGCGCAATGCAACATTAGAAAATTTGGAGACAAAACTTCGAGAACAAAAAGCTGAAGTTGAAAAATTACAGGAAAAATTCACTAAAGAATTTGAAAATTTAGCGAATAAAATATTGGACGAAAAATCTAATAAGTTTACCAAACAGAATCAAGTAAATCTTGATATAATTTTAAAACCCTTACAGCAAAAAATTGAAAAATTTGAAGAAAAAGTAGATTCAACCAATAAAGAAAGTATCAATCGCCACGCTATGTTGCGACAACAAATTATAGGTTTAAAAGAGCTGAACGAGCAGATGAGTAAAGAGGCTAATAATCTAACAAAAGCGTTGAAAGGAGATAGCAAAATACAAGGAAATTGGGGAGAATTAGTATTGGAACGTGTTCTTGAAAAAAGTGGTCTAGAGAAAGACAGAGAATATTTTGTGCAAAATAGTTTTGTAAACGACGAAGGTAAGCGCGTTCTTCCAGATGTTGTTATACACCTGCCAGATAATAATAAAATGGTTATTGACTCAAAAGTGTCACTGGTTGCATACGAGCGATATATGAATGAGGAAGACGATGAACTTCGAAAAGGACATTTAAATGCTCATGTTAGCTCTATTAAAAAGCATATTGAGCAACTTAGCGCAAAGAATTACCACGATCTCTATAAAATTGAAAGTCCTGATTTTGTGCTTTTATTTGTACCCATTGAACCAGCTTTTGCTCTGGTAGTTAATACTGATGAAAATTTATATGCTTGGGCGTTTGAGAAAAACATTGTGATTGTAACACCTGCCACTCTTCTTGCGACTTTAAGAACGATTGATACCATGTGGAATAATGAAAAGCAACAACAAAATGCACTTGAAATTGCCACACAAGCAGGAAGACTTTACGATCAATTTGTAAACTTAACAGAAGATTTAATAAAAGTAGGAAATCAATTAAATACTGTAAAAGGAAGTTACGACAGTTCTATGAAAAAACTTACTGGAAAGGGCAACTTGGTGAGTAAAGTAGAGTCTATCAAAAAATTGGGAATCAAACAACGCAAACATTTAAATGAAAAATTAGTTAAAAAATCTAATGAAAACAGCAATCCTGATTCTTCAGCATTATTAGAAAATAATTAATTGATTGTGTATTATTTTTATCAAGGCCCTCGCGACTTTGTCAATTCTAAAGATTTTAAGGGGTTTATTATATGTTTGCTAGTACTACGATAGTTATAAGAATTGCATTCAGCATATCAACGCATATAAGATTGAAAGAAATTAAATCGAAAAAATGAAAAAATACTATTTATAATACTTGGAAGCTTGATTGCATTGTATGTGCTTTACTTTGCCTTTATTTATTTTGTTCCCTACAGTGAAGGTACTCGTGCTGGTGAGTTGATAAAATTTAGTAGCAGAGGGATTATTGTCAAAACGTATGAAGGTGAGATTAGCCAGGGAGTAAGTGGTGCACAAATTTTTTCATTTTCAGTATTAGATCAAGAAAAAGAGGTTATTGAAAAACTAAAAGAGTATCAAGGAAAATATGTAAAGCTTGGATATGTTGAACGTTTTGGAACTTTTTCCTTTTGGGGAGACACCAACTATTTCATAAATGATGTTACCCTAGAACAATCACCTCATTTTAACAGGAATTAAAAGGCTTTAGGCAAAATTAAAAAAGCATCCTTAATTAAGGATGCTTTTCATTTTCAGTATTTGTTTAATCTTTTTATTTCTTAATCAATCTAATGGTTGCTTCTAAATCACCGTCTACGACTTTTACAAAGTAGACTCCAGTTTGTAAATACGATACATTTAAATCTGTATACGTTCCGTTACCATTTCCTTGACCTACTTGTTTTCCGTAGATATCATAAATACTATAAGTGTCAAATTGAAACAAAGAACGAATTCTCATAGTATCCGCTACTGGGTTCGGAAAGAATGTAATGTTTTTTTCAAATTTATCTTGAACCGAAAGTGCTTGTTCAATGGTTAGTGTGCCAAGCATTTGTGTGGCATGAACCGAGCATAAATAATCGATAACAGCTACTTCAGTAAAGGTATATTGATAGCTTTGCCCTACACCAGTTTGAATGAGACTTCCAAAATCGCCGGGTGCATCCATTTCGTCTGGAGAAGCAACAACGTCGTGCGGAGATTGGTTTACCCAAGTCCAAATAACAGTATCACCTGTTTCGATTGTGAAACTGGCATCTGCAACCGAAGTTGATTGATCCCAATCAACCATAAATGTTTGTTGCGCTTGTGTTGCTATAACAGCAAACAGAGCAATAAATAATGTAATTTTTTTCATAATAATTTGTTTTTTCTACAATATACGACAATAAATCCAACACAGTTTTACTATTTAAATATTGCCAACTTACATTGCGATTTCTAAAAAAAACTAGTGCTACTGCTGTTCCTTTTTAAACATCACTTTTTCTTGAGAGAAATTGTAAGCAGCTTGTAACCAAGGAAGCATTTGTTTCCACTCTTGAGCAGCATACTTTCTTTTAGCGTATGTCTTTTTTGTAGTGTATTTTAAGACCCCATTTTCTATAATTGCCGCACTCACAAAAGAGCCCGTCTCATTAGATACATTCTTGTTGAGTTTCTCTAAACCAACAACGGTGTATCCTTGAGGAATCGTTATTGTTGTATTGTAACTATAGGTTTTTGCATTGTTTACATAAACACCAAGTGTACGGTCTATTTCGGCTTCTTGAATTTGCACTTGACCACTTATAAATTTTCCGACTTCTACTAAAAAATTAGGCCCCGCTTTTTTAACAAATTCACCTTTAATCGTAAATTTTTCTTTTACAGATAAAGGAGCATCACTATACCTTGCGGTATCTATAACAGTATACTCATATGCGTCTAAAATAGCATCTAACTCACTATCAACACTCTCTTTTAGATTTTTTTCGTGTTCCTCTCTGTAGGTTGCATATAATGCTTCTATTTTATTTTGAATTTCAGTATTGGATTTATTTTGCTTTTTACTACACGCATAAAAATGCTTCGTATCATAATGTGCAAACTCTTCATTTATATAATCACTAAAGAATAAATAGGTATTCAACGCTTCAGTTTTAAAATGTCCTGTGAATTGAGAATTTCTTTCTAACTCCATAGATTTAAAGTCAGCGCTTAGCGTGATATTGTTTTGTACAACGGTTGCATTTTCAGCAGCAGTAGTAACAGGTAATGTGTCGTACAATACATCGTCTATCTTTCGGTTCTTTTTTACATTTAGTTTGAACACCTTAGTCCCTTCTAAATATTTAGGGAAATAATCTGGCTGCACGTGCGGAGAAAGGTCAAAGAAATACAAGGGTTTCGGGAAGTTAAAACGCAGTCCATGCGCTACGTTTTTCCGAATTAATAAGTCGTCAATACTCCCTTCGTACTCAGGCGTTGCTACAATAATGTCATAATCAATCTCCAGCTGCTTTGCCAATCCTGACATATAATTTACAAATCTGTTTTCATTTAGAACCACATAGTCTTTATCACAGAGCATTGGATAATTTGAAATCCCCTTGTCACTGGCTAAAACCAGCTCTACAAACCTATTGTAACTTTTATGACGAATATAATACAGCGCCTGCTCCATCTGCTCGCGCTTGTTCGTAATCCCTTTTTTTTCTAAATATTTGAGCACATCTTTTACATCTCTTCTCGAATCTGTATCAAAACGACCTCCGTAATAGTCCAGGATTTCTTCTTTAGAAACGCTCCCTTTTCTAACAGCATCTTTCTCAGATAAAAAAACATTTGCCCGCGCTTCGTTAGAATTTTTAAGAGCAAAAACTACTTGAAATTTAATCGCATGTAATTCCGTTAATGGATAATACCACCTTGGGAATTCAATTGTTTCAATATCAGTTGCTTCTAAGACATATTTACGTGTGGCTCTTCTATCTGTTTTTTCTTCTTTAATTTTTGGAGCACCGTTAAAGGACTCCATATTTAAAAAATAGTCGTTCTCTACCTCTACCGAAAGCTTGCGATACGATACAGGATAAACAGTACTTAATACCTTTTCCTGCGGGTCGTACTCGTGGTAACCACTAAAAGCCTTAAGATAATCGTCCTCATAAATAAAGATGTCTAAAACATCTCCAACCTCTAGACCTGGGATTGCAAGTTTATTGGTGTCGTCCTGTAAAATGCTCTCCTCTGAAATATTAAGAATGTTTTCCGTCCCATCTTGTTTTATAATTTTGATACCAATAGTTGTTTTTTCTCTTGAAAAGTTAACCAAACCAAAACCTATTTTTTGATCCTTTTTGTATTCAAATTCTGAAAAATATTCTACTGCTGCTTTGTCTTGTAATTTTACACGCTGATGTATCGAAGAAGGATTATACATCTTCTTACCGTTGTTTGTAAATCCGTAATATTCGCTAAGGTAAAGGATTACCGCACTTTCATTTTTCCATTTTTCTGGAATTTCTAGGGTTTTAGAAGCCGGAGTGCCTTCTTGCCAGAATTGCTGTTGCAAAGATTGTTCTTCTTTAGATTGTGCTGTTGCCGTAATCACAAACAGAAATAACACAAGTTGGGCTATATAATTTTTAAACATACTGCTTGGTATAAGTTATTGTTTTACCAAAGTTATTTGTTGATTAAGATTTTCTTTTAAAGTTAAAAAAGAAGCATTCCAACTATCGAACTCTTTCCTTTTAACCCACCTTCTCTTAAAATCTATCACCTTTGTAAAGAGTAGCTTTTTCCCTTGCAGCTCATACATCACTGTAATGTTCAAAAATTGATTATCGACCGAGACATTTTCAGGCAATTGCTCCACGGTATACCCTTGAGGAATTTCAAGAAATACTTCAGTGATTGTTTTTTGATTCATTCTTGATTTGTAATCTACCTTTCGGTCTTTAAAAATATAATCGCCAGCACTTTTTATTGGATCTATATCAACGTATATCGTACCCTCAAATTCGGCCACGGCACTTTCAATTACTATAGTGTATAAAATAGTTAAATCTAAATCGCGCTCCTCTTGATCAAAAGGTTGTACTTGGCTTACTTTTATATTTTTATTTCCACCTGACAGGTAATTCTGTAATACATCTTCTTGCTCGCCTTTGCCAAAGGTGGTATAGTTATTCTGAAACAGTACTCTGCATTCGCCTTCATAAAAACGTGTTGCATTTCCTATTAAGCGCTCTTCAGCAATGCTAAGATTATAGCTGGTTTTATCTACGTTTGTCGTTTCAGAAACCATGGGGACTCTTAGAATTTCAAAACTGTCTTCCCCTTGTATTAATGCTTGTTTATTCTGAATTCGACTTGCGTACTCCCCCAGTTTGTTATAATTTTCAGTAGCATCTAGAAAAATCGTTTCGCCATCTAATTGCACCGAACAAATCATGTGATTGTCTACTGATAATGAAGGTGTACTGTAATCGTAAGCCAACCTATCTGTCCCAATCCAAACCAATCGCGAATCTAATCCAGCTTCTTCCAACATACTTTTTGTAAGAATCGCCATCCCTTTGCAATCGCCATATCGTTTTGTAAAAACATTTTGAGGGCTGTCTGGCTGAAATCCTGCAATACCATCCTCAAAAGCGATATACCTAATATTATCTTGTACCCAATAGAAAATATTCTTTACCTTCTCAGTATCTGAAATCGCTGTCGCGGTCAATTCTTTTACTTTATCTGCATAAACAGATGCGTCTACTTCAACGTTCTGGACGAGACCATTATACCAAGCATAAAGATCGCTCACATCGTTAAAGAGTTTGTGTTCTATAGCGTCTTCTGTGTAGAATTTAGCTAAAAACAATATATGAGGGTACATAAACGAAGGTCCGGGACTGTCATTTTCATCTACTTGAGAAGCCGCATTCTTATATGCATAAGTAACGATACGCGTATCTCCTTGGGTTGTTTCTTCTTTTGAAATAGCAAATTCTTCAAAATTAAACTCTTTTAATTCTAATGTTAGCCAAGAGGGTATTTTAACGACTAATTTTCCTTCTTTGATTCGGTAAGCATCTACAAAATATTCGCTTGTAAAATATTTAACGTCGTTATATTTCTTCTCTGTAGAAACTTTATATCGAGTCCCTTGTAGCGGAAATGATAAATTAGTGTACTTCACCCTATAATCTGTATGAAACATATCATTATTCTCTAAATATTCATCACGAATACCCATGCTAAAATGAGCCGTTTTTTTACCTCTTCGATCATATATAGTAAAGTCTCCAATAGTAGATTCTGAATCGTAAAATACAGGATATTGAATGGTGACACTTTGTGAGATATTTAAGAATTCTACTGTTTTTCGAGTTGTTGCTTCCACAAAACCTCTTTTGACATTTTTAGCAAATTCAACGACTACTGTTTTAGAAAGCAAAACTATGTCTTCGTCTGGGTAGCTTTTTTTAAATTCTTTAGCGACAGCAACATCTTCTTCTGAAGGATCGTTTCCCCTTTGTCCACTAACTAGTGTGCCTATAAACACAAACAATACCAGCACTATTTTTTTCTTCATTACTAACCATTAATAACATTATAAAATTGTAGGTATTCTAAAAGCAAAAACAGCTTTCTGTATAAAAGAAAACTGTTTTTAATTTAAAGAGTTTTCAAAAAACTTACTTACTCAAATACATTTTTCTACGAGAATATAAATCGTAAAATTGATCATCCTTTAAGCTATCAATAAATAAGATGCTTTCTCCAGTACTCTTCATTTCTGGACCCAGTTGCTTATTTACATTAGGAAATTTATTAAAACTAAATACGGGCTGTTTAATAGCGTATCCTTCTAATTGAGGATTAAAGTCAAAATCCTTAACCTTCTTTACACCCAACATTACTTTAGTCGCGTAATTAACGTAAGGTTCTCCGTATGCCTTAGCAATAAAAGGAACTGTTCTGGACGCACGCGGATTTGCTTCAATTATATATACTTTGTCTTCTTTGATTGCAAACTGAATATTTATAAGCCCCACCGTATTAAGTGCCAAAGCAATTTTCTTTGTGTGGTCTTTTATTTGTTGCATTACAAACTCACCCAAGTTGAAAGGTGGCAAGGTCGCATTAGAGTCTCCCGAGTGAATTCCGCAAGGCTCAATATGTTCCATAATACCAATAATATAAACATCTTCTCCATCACAAATTGCATCTGCTTCTGCCTCTATAGCACCATCTAAATAATGATCTAATAAGAGTTTATTATTTGGTATTTTCCGTAACAAGTCAACAACATGTTTCTCTAATTCTTCCTTATTGATTACAATCTTCATTCCTTGACCACCCAAAACATAAGAAGGTCTAATTAGTAACGGGAAATCGAGTTGGTCAGCAAGTGCTAGCGCTTGATCGGTTGTTTCGGCGACACCAAATTCTGGATATGGGATATCAAGTTCTTTTAAGATGTTAGAAAAACTTCCGCGGTCTTCAGCTAAATCTAGTGCTTTAAAGCTGGTTCCTAATATTTTAATTCCATAACGCTCTAACTTTTCAGCTAACTTTAAGGCTGTTTGCCCTCCTAATTGGACAATAACCCCAACAGGATTTTCGTGACGAATAATATCGTAAATATGTTCCCAAAAAACAGGTTCAAAATATAATTTATCTGCGACATCAAAATCGGTTGAAACGGTTTCAGGGTTACAATTAATCATTATTGTTTCGAATCCTTCTTCCGCAGCCGCTAAAACACCGTGCACACAACAGTAATCAAATTCGATTCCTTGTCCAATTCTATTAGGTCCAGAACCTAGTACGATTACCTTTTTTTTATCTGTTACAATACTATCATTTTCTGCATATGCTTTTCCGTCAGGAAGTACCATTTCATTTTCAAACGTAGAATAATAGTAAGGGGTCTGGGCTTTAAACTCTGCCGCACAGGTATCCACTAATTTGTATACGCGCTGTATATTCATCTCCTCACGCTTATTATATACTTGACTTTCCAAGCATTTAAGCATATGCGCTATTTGTCTATCTCCGTATCCTTTTTGTTTTCCTTCGAGAAGTAATTCTCTTGGAAGTGTGTCTAATGTAAATGTGGAAATTTCCTTTTCTAGTAAATAGAGTTCTTCATATTGCTTGAGGAACCACATATCAATTTTTGTGATTTCGTGAATACGGCTCAATGGTATTCCCAATTGGATTGCATCGTAAATAACGAAGACACGATCCCAACTCGCATTCTTTAATTTATCAAGAATTTGCTCATAATCAGTATAGCTCTTTCCATCTGCTCCCAAACCGTTTCTCTTTATTTCTAAAGATTGTGTTGCTTTGTGAAGGGCTTCTTGAAAACTACGGCCTATCCCCATTACCTCTCCAACAGACTTCATTTGTAGTCCCAAAGTTCTATCACTACCTTCAAATTTGTCGAAGTTCCATCTAGGTATTTTGACAATAACATAATCTAATGTAGGCTCAAATAATGCCGACGTTGATTTTGTAATTTGATTTTCTAATTCATCTAAATGATACCCAATAGCAAGTTTTGCTGCTATTTTTGCAATAGGGTATCCAGTGGCCTTTGAAGCCAATGCAGAACTTCTTGAAACACGTGGGTTTATTTCTATAGCGATAATATCTTCTTTCTCATCGGGACTCACCGCAAACTGAACGTTACAACCTCCAGCAAAATCACCAATACTTCGCATCATATGAATGGCTAAATCACGCATTCTTTGGTACGTGCGATCACTTAAAGTCATTGCAGGTGCCACAGTTATAGAATCTCCTGTATGAATCCCCATCGGGTCCATATTTTCAATTGCACAAATAATAACCACGTTGTCATTATTGTCTCTAAGCAATTCTAACTCAAATTCTTTCCATCCCATCATCGCCTTGTCTATCATCACCTCGTGTATAGGAGAGATTTCAAGTCCGTGAGAAAGCTGTGCGTCGAAGTCCTCTTCTTTATAAACGATAGAAGCCCCTGCACCCCCTAGAGTGTAAGAAGCCCTAATTACAAGTGGAAAGCCAAATTTTTGCGCAATCTCTTTACCTTCTAAATAGGATGTTGCAGTCGCCTGTGGCGCCATATCAACTCCTATTTGCTCCATTAAAACACGAAATTTTTCTCTATCCTCAGTAATATTTATTGCGTCAATGTCTACGCCAATAATTTCAACATCAAAATCTTTCCAAATACCTTTTTCATCAGCTTCGATTGCTAGATTTAGCGCTGTCTGACCTCCCATTGTAGGCAAGACAGCGTCAATTTGAGGGTGTTCCTTTAAAATCTGAACAATTGAT
The DNA here is from genome assembly GCF_047731265.1 of Patiriisocius sp. Uisw_017. Classification (GTDB taxonomy): domain Bacteria; phylum Bacteroidota; class Bacteroidia; order Flavobacteriales; family Flavobacteriaceae; genus Patiriisocius. The sequence goes on from NZ_CP159835.1 coordinate 3,472,769, forward strand.
TTTGTATTCAGTGGCAACAAATAAACATGATCCGCCATGGACGGATCTGTCATAATGGTAGCAGGGTTAGAATTTATTAATATAGTTTCAATACCGTCCTCTCGAAGTGATCGAAGTGCTTGGGAACCTGAGTAATCAAATTCGCAAGCTTGCCCAATAATAATGGGACCTGATCCGATAATCAATATGGATTTTAAGGAATTGTTTTTTGGCATCGTATTTTTTTTTAATGGCGTAAATTTACTAGCAATAGGGCATAAAAAAAAGGTGTTGCTTATAAAAACAACACCTTTTATTTATGACTTATCAACATTTATTTTTTGTGACGAGGTTCTGTCGAGACTGAAATTTTCTTTCTGCCCTTTGCTCTTCGTGCAGCTAATACTTTTCTTCCACTTACAGAAGCCATACGCTCTCTAAAACCGTGTTTATTACGTCTCTTTCTCTTTGATGGCTGAAATGTTCTCTTACTCATTATACTATTCTTTAATCGTCAAAAATCATTTTTTTATCCTGCAATCAAAATTGTTCTAAAATACAATTATCTAGTTTGCTTAGGCGGCTGCAAATATACAATCTTTTTTTACACACCCAACTCCTAATTAAGAAATATTTTTAATTGTTTTTACTACCTTTGGTGGCTGAAAAAAACACCCTATATGTTCCATAAAAATATAAAGTTAATAATCACCGTATTGCTTATTGGTACCGCGGTTTGGCAATTTACTGAATCTGAAATAGGTAACGGCATCATGCTCATACTTTTATCCTTAATTTTTGTTTTTCTTTATTTCAAGAACGAAATTATTTTACTTGCTTTTCTTAGACTGCGAAAACAAGATTTTCCTGGTGCAAAAAAGTGGTTGGATAGAATTAAACACCCTGAAGGCTCCCTAGTTAAAAAACAACAAGGTTATTATAATTATTTAAATGGTTTAATGATTTCTCAAACCAATATGAACGAAGCCGAAAAGTACTTTAAAAAGGCTGTTGCTTTAGGTTTGAGCATGGACACTGATATGGCAATGACCAAATTAAACCTTGCTGGAATTGCAATGGCAAAAAATAGAAAGCGCGAAGCTGAAACATTATTGTCAGAAGCAAAGAAACTGGACAAGCAGAATATGATGACGGAACAGATCAAACAAATGAAACAACAGATGAAACGTGCTGGCCAACCAAAACAACAGTTTGGTGGTGGTCGCTCTGCGCGTGGAGGTCGCCGTTAATTGTTTTTAGGATTCATTTTTTACAAAAATTTTGACTTAACCAAACCGTTTACCGACTATTTAAGTCTAATCGTCTAATAATGTATAGCTTAACGGTTTTCATTCCTTATATTCACCCTATTAATTAGACGTGTATGGACAGGAAACTACTTCTCCTATTTATTATTATTTCGTTTTCAGCACAAGGGCAAGACCTTGAGCCTAGTAGATTATTTTCTCAAGCCATTGGAAAAAACATAAAGACGTATCGCATTAACTCAAAACAAGCTTATGCCGATAATGACTTTAAGCGCGCAGAAATGTTATTTGATTCGTTTATCAAAAAGGTGGTAAATGGCAGTACCCTTGATAACTTTCCAATTCGCAAGATTTCTGGTAAACGAAAAAAACTGTACGATTATAAAAAGCCTATCTTTTTAATCACTTATGCTTCTTGGTGTACACCGGGTGTTGGAGAAATCCCAGCGCTTAACGCGGTAGCAAGAAAACACTACAAAGACATTGATTTTATTGTATTATTTTGGGACACAAAAAAAAATGCTCGAAAACTTGGCAGAGCATATGACAACAAAATTCAAGTTGTGTATATAAACGAATTAGAAAACACCAATAGTACTGCAATTAAGACTATGAAACATAGCTTAGGATTTCCAACCTCTTTCTTTATAGACGCTAACAAAAAAATACTAGATGTAAGACGTGGTGCCCTTCATCCATATCACGAGGAATATGAGATCTCTTTTGAATTAAATTACAACTCTTTTCTCAACGGTATATCGATGTTAAAAACACTTCCTTCTCAAAATGAGATTAGCGCCGTAGATACACCTTAAACAAAGCAAACTAAACTACTTCATATCAATATAAGAGTCGTGACAAGTATTTACTATTCTCTTCTCAAACTCATCGATTGGGTTTTTGTATAATTCTAAAATTGGTTCAATTACCTGAGTCCAATTATCAAATTCCAAATGATATTTATTCACCATACTTCTAGCGTTATTTGTTTGTTTAATAATCGTTAGCCCAAAGCTTTCCTTTTTTGTTATTTATTTTAATATTTTTAGAGATTCATTATACATTAAAAAATAATTAATCTTCTTATTTTATGCGGGAGTTATAAACCCGCTTTTTCTTATAACAAAGAGATTTTTCAAATGCGAAATTGAATTGAGTTCAAATACTATTGGTTGAAAATTAGAAGATAACTTGCAAATTGTTTCTCCTAAAAATGATCATCCTGTACTATTTTTTATTGATATTTTAACATCCTTGTACTTTGATAGTAATAGACAAATTAAATTTGCAGCTCTAATTCCTCCCCCTATTCCCGCATCTTTGTCTGGGAAAGAGAATTTTCTGTCTTCTTTTTCTACGAATGTTTTGAAGAAGCATTTTATCATTAAAAACTCAATTATTTTCTTCTAAACAACAATTTTAGAAACAAACACTAAGCAACAAACACCAAAAACCTATTTAGAAAAAAGCATCTTGACCGCTGCAATTATTAAAATAACTGCAAAACTCTTTTTTAAGATGTTTTGTGGAAGTGATACCGCAAATTTAGAACCTACAAAGCCGCCAACTACAAAACATACAGCAATGATAATTGCGTAGCGCCAGTCAAACGGAACTTCTCCTTCCAGGGGGTTGACATAATAAGTATAAGCAGCCAAAAAAGTAACTGGGACAGCAAGTACAGCAAGACTTAAGCCTTGTGCTTGGTGTTGACTATAACCCAGGAGTAAAATAGCAAGGGGAACCATGATTACCCCTCCTCCTACACCCATAAAACCGCTCAAAACACCTGCAAACAGGCCTATTAAAACTAATGATAAAATGATGGTTATATTCATTGGATTATTCGGTGACATAGTAACCTGGTAATGGGATTTTTATTTCGTATTCTTTGCCTGATGCATTTCTTAAATAGGTATCACGCAACCAAGGATTATGAATTTTTAAAATTTTATAATTGATTCCGTTATCTTTCGCGAAAATTGCAAAATCTTCCACCGGTGTATTCACAATCAATGTTTTTGTTGGAATAGGCTGGTATAAATCTCCAGGATTTAAATAAAAACCATATTTTTTTGGATTGCTCATTATCTCTTTAAACGCCAAGATTCTAAAAACATATCTACTCGTTTCAGAATTGAGCAACAGGCTATAATATCCTTTTGCATCTTGTCGCTCTAATTGCTTATTAACACCGCTATTACCAGCATTATAAGCAGCGGCAGCTGTCGTCCAACTTCCAAACCGTGCTTTTGATTTGTTTAAATAATCTGCTGCTACTTTAGTGGCTAATTCTAAATTATAACGCTCGTCTACATACTCATTAATTTCCAAACCATATTCTTTTCCTGTTCCCTTCATAAACTGCCAAAATCCAGATGCACCAGCGTGAGATCTAACATTATCAAGACCGCTTTCTGCTACTGCTAAATATTTAAAATCATCCGGTAAACCGTATTTTTCAAGTAAAGGCTCAATCTCTGCAAAGAACCGATTCGCTTTTTTCATCATCAGTAACATATTGGATTGCCAATAGATATTAACGTGTAATTCTCTATCCAATCTTTCGCGAACATCGGTATCATTTAATGGTACTACTTCTCCTGCAAAATCTATATATTCTAAATAAGGCAATGCATACACTTTTAAAACCCCCTCTTCTACTGGTGTATTATAATTGGAGATTTTCGAAGGCGTACTTATCGTGCTTGGGTTTTGTGTCGCAAAAATAAACAAGCCACAGATAATAGCTCCAATCACTAAAATACCAACTTTTGAAAGGAATTTCATACTTTAAATTTTTATAAATATAACCAAATTTGATATGGCTCTTAAAGACATAATCAATTAATTATTCCTTAATATTTCAATAATTTTTTCTGAAACTTTAACCCCTTTTGTTAGCAACATAATATGATTCCCACCAGGTATAACGATTGCATGATTTATGTTTTTAATAGGAAAGACAATATCTTCATCTCCGTGAATATGATATACTTGAGGTAAGGCTTCCTCTCTATTCCAGCACACCATGTTTTTTATAGCCCAATCTAGATATTGTTTGTCTCTAACATGTAAGTACTCATCATAAATTTTAAGACGTTTTCTAGAACGAGGCCCTATAGCAAGCTTTGTCAAATCTCTAGCGCTTAAAATCAATCTAGTAGGTAGCAAATTATAAGCTTTTAACCGTGCAACCCATTTTAATCGAGATGGTAATTCATATTTTGTTTTTACGCTGGAAATGATTATCAATTTTTTAAGATTGAGAAACAAACTCATTTCTTGAACCACAACCCCTCCAAAAGACACCCCAATCAAAACCGTATTCTCGTCTTTCACAAAACTCGTCATTCTCTTAGCATAAAAAGAAAGAGACTCCTTCTTCTTTGGAATAAGCCAAGGAATAATATGAACTTCAAAATCATCTTCGGGTAGCTTAATATTTCTGAATATCTCTTCCCCAGCAGCCAATCCTGGAACAAAATATACCTTAGTCTTTGAAGCTTTCATAGGTTTATGACTGTTCATTTGCAATTAACACGTAGTTTTTTTGTAAATTTACGTAATACCTCATTGAGTTAATAATAATATATTAAATCAATCTGAATATCAAACAACAAATAATATAGCTCCAATGATTGAAGATGTAGAAATTACTGACAATGAGTTCCTAAGACAATTTGAATTAGAAATAGGAGACAATATGGCGCGCATTGAATATGCACTTCAAGATCGAAAAATATTTTTAACGAAATATGAAATGCCCGACGATCTAGAAGAACAGGGTTTTAGAGATATTTTTATTACAGCCGTATTTGATGAAATTAGAGAAAGAGGCATTAGTGTTATGCCAACGAGTCCAGAAATTGTGGGGTTTCTAAGGAAAAATAGACGTAAATACAAGGATTTATTACCTGTTGGTATTAATATTTAAATTAAGACGGTTACAGTAAAATAGTAGCTGTAACAAACTCAAAACGCACCATTCCATCGTGATCAATCTTAGTTAGCGTTACTGGATGCAATGTATTGACCAGCGCTGGATTCCAAGGACACTTTACTTTTACATAATTTTGAGTAAAACCGTGAATATAGCCGGTCTTATTTTCTCCTTCAAATAAAACGGTTAGGGTATTTCCTAATTGGCTCTCATAAAAAGAGCGTCTTTTTTTAGCTGAAAGTCCTCGCAACATTTTACTTCGTTTGGCGCGCACTTTTTTAGACACCGCTCCGTCCATGGTTGCAGCAGCGGTATTTTCTCTTTCAGAATAGGTAAACACGTGTAAATATGAAATATCTAATTCTGTTAAGAAATTATAAGTCTCCAAAAACAATGCATCCGTTTCTCCCGGGAATCCAACAATAACATCAACACCAATGCAGGCATTGGGCATTGTTTCTTTAATAGTTTTTACACGATCCACATACAAGCCGCTCATATATCTCCTTTTCATCTGCTTGAGCAAGGTATCGCTTCCACTCTGCAAAGGAATATGAAAATGAGGCACAAACGTTTTAGATTGCGCTACAAATTTGATGGTTTCATTTTTGAGCAAATTTGGTTCGATGGAAGAGATTCTTAGCCGTTCAATTCCTTCTACTTCATCTAAAGCTTTACATAATTCAAAAAAAGTATGTTCGTGCTTTTTATTTCCGAATTCGCCTTTACCATAATCACCAATATTTACCCCAGTAAGCACAATTTCTTTAATTCCTTTTGAAGAAATTTCAGCAGCATTATTCAAGACATTTTCTAAGGTGTCGCTTCGTGAAATACCACGCGCTAAGGGGATAGTGCAATAAGTACACTTATAATCACAACCGTCCTGCACTTTTAAGAAGGCACGCGTTCTATCTCCTATTGAATAAGAACCTACATAAAAATCAGCCTCAGAAATTTCGCAACTATGTATTTGCCCTCGGCTATGCTCGGGCACTTTTAACAACTCATTAATATAAGAGGTTATATTAAATTTTTCAGTAGCACCTAATACTAAATCAACCCCATCAACATCAGCTAGTTCTTCGGGTTTTAATTGCGCGTAACACCCTATAGCTGCAACAAAAGCCTCATCGTTTGCTTTTCTTGCTTGTTTTACAATATTTTTGAAACGCTTATCTGCATTTTCAGTTACACTACAAGTATTTACCACATAAATATCCGCCTTCTCTGAAAAATCAACGCGCTCAAACCCTTCCGAGGTAAAATCACGGGCAATTGTGCTGGTTTCGCTGTAATTTAACTTGCAACCTAAGGTATAAAATGCAACTTTTTTAGTAGCAGACATATCATTTTTTATAGATTGCAAAGATACTGATTTCACATTTTACAAAAGCCTTTAATTCTTCATTGAATAGCCTTAAGCCTGATTGCTCCTCTCCAACTGTTTCTACTTCCTCCGTTGCCTCCTATCTACTCGAGTAATAAAGAGAGATCCAATCCAAGCGCCACCATCTAATATTGGCATCGTTATATAATGAGGTGTGGGAAAACACCTTTAAAAACAAACCTAAATGTCTTCCTGTATTGTTTTTAACATGCTCGACCTATTTAAAACCCAACAACAATCGCGGGCTGCCCCACCATTTAATCCATCTTCAATCGTTTCGCTACCAGTGAGGTGAAAACGCTTTAAATAATTCATTGGCGTGCATTTATTTACGCTTTTCTATCCCCTTTTAAATATTACCATCATTAATCTTAAGAGTACGTTTTTGAGCAAAAAAATGCGTCCTAATCAACCCAAATAAAATCAAAAAAAGAGACAACCAATGTTATCTAAAATTTAAAATAAAATATTTAGTTTGTAATATAGATCATAATCTTTAATAATATTTCAGAATGCAATCGAGTTTTACGTTCATCATAAATCTGAAAAGTAAAAAGTGTAACTTTGAAAAAAAATAAACACCATCCATAAATAATGTTGATTCAAAAGAAAGAGATTTACGTTTTACCAGCACTATTCCTAGCGATATCTCTCCTCCTTTTGGGTTGTACTAAAAACATAGAAAAAGACAACGACCATCTTGTTTTTAGATATAACCATCATAGTAATGTGCCCACGCTAGATCCAGCTTTTGCCAGGAATGAGCAGACCATTTGGCCAATGAATCAGTTATACAATGGACTGATTCAATTGGACGACCAACTTAATATAATTCCAGACATAGCTAAATCTTGGGAGTTAAATGATAGTACATTAACCTATACATTTCATCTAAAAAACAACATTTTCTTTCATAAGAATAAAGTCTTTAAAAACGATAGTACGCGTACCGTAACGGCGCAAGATTTTGTGTATAGTTTTGATAGATTACGCTCGCCTAAAGTTGCCTCTCCTGGAAGTTGGGTATTGTCTCAGGTCAAACAATATGAAGCTCTTAACGATAGTACGTTTAGCATACAACTAAAAGCATCGTTCCCCGCATTCTTAGGACTGCTCTCTATGCGATATTGCTCTGTAGTTCCTCAAGAAGCAGTGGAGTTTTATCAAAATGACTTTAGAAGTAATCCTGTGGGGACTGGGCCATTTCAGTTTAAAATGTGGGAAGAAAATGTGAAGCTTATCTTTAGAAAAAATCCATTGTACTTTGAAACCGATGAAAATGGCGAACAACTCCCCTATCTCGAAGCAGTTGCAATAACATTCTTACCAGACAAACAAAGTGAGTTTCTTCAATTTGCTCAAGGAAAATTGGACTTAGTTTCTGGCTTGGACAATTCTTATAAAGATGAAATTATTACTACAGAAGGGAAACTTCAACCCAAGTACGAAGACCGTGTTAAACTAATAACAACCCCTTATTTAAATACAGAATACTTAGGCTTTTTTATGGAATCTAAAACTCCTGAAATACAATCACCATTACTAAGGAAAGCTATTAATTACGGTTTTGACCGAAAGAAAATGGTAACCTATTTACGCAATGGCATGGGCGTACCAGCAATCCACGGTTTTATCCCTAAGGGACTTCCAGGCTTTGCTGAAATTGAAGGGTATGATTACCAACCTGAAAAAGCAAGAACACTCATTGAACAATACAAAACCGAAAGTGGCAACAGCCACCCCAAAATAACGATTGGCACTAACAGCCAGTATCTTGATGTTTGCGAATACATACAACGAGAGCTAGAAAAACTGGGCATAGAAATAAAAATTGATGTGATGCCACCTTCTACATTACGACAAATGAAAAGTAGTGGCGAATTAGATGTATTTAGAGCTAGTTGGGTGGCAGATTATCCAGATGCAGAAAATTATCTATCCCTATTTTATAGCCCAAATTTTAGTCTGAACGGCCCTAATTACACGCACTACAAAAATATTGTTTTTGATAGTTTGTATGAAAAAGCGCAGCGAATTTCAGGTATTGATGAACGTAAAATACTCTATACAAAAATGGACAGTATTGTTATTAGCGATGCACCTGTTGTACCCCTCTTTTATGATATGGCGGTTCGGTTTGTCTCTAAAAAAGTAACCGGTTTGGGTATTAATCCCCAAAATTTTCTTGTTTTGAAAAAGGTTAAGAAGAGTAAATAACGACGCCAGTATCGTCGATTTTTAGTTCTTCAAATTGACCCTCTTAGCGCGGCGACAGCACTTATAAATTTTTGATCAATTTTAAAAGGAATACTAAGAAATATAGGAGTTAAAGCAGGGCACAAATTATTTATAAGAGAAGAAACAACGGCGTTTGACAAAAAAGCACTGGCTTTTAGTTCTTTTCAAGAATTTACGTGTCATAAAAAAATGACCACTCGGGAATATGTTGCGTTTAAAAAAGAGCAATTTATTAATAAGCGAAAACAAAACTGAGAATATTGGTTATTACTTCGGTTGTTTTTACTGTTATTTTTTTCTACTAATGACACCCTCTTTATTTAATTGTTTTTTTTAACTACGGTGAGCCTAATTTTTAGGCACAAGAACTTTAATTATTTAATTCCCCGATTGATTTTTTTACCTTCACGTAAAATTGAAATCATTATGAACAAAATTGCAAACTCATTAATAATTACGTTGCTTTCAATAACAAGCCTTTTTGCAAATGACATCTTCTCTTATACACCGCCAGAAAATCTTAGAGTGGCAGGCACCTACTCTTCAGAAATGGGAAACGGGAATAGTTTTCATTTGGTAATAATGAGAAACAAGAAAGAGGATAATTTTAAAATAAAACCCATTTTTATAAAATCTGACGGTACCGCACTTGAATTTGAAATAGTAACGCTCAATCATGAACCCTCCATAATTTCGCATCACAGTGAAAATGAAATGATGAGTTTTGTTGATTTTAACAAAAACACTAATTTAGTTTCGGTATATGATTTTAATACTGCGAATCTCACCTATCATTCAGGTCCTAGAAAAATTGAAGTTAAAAAGATACAAACTATTTTCAGGTTAGATAACAAAACAGTACTTCTAAATGTTGGGGATACTATGGAACTATCGAGCATTGTGATTAAAGGCAATGAGCCTTTGATTGAAATTAAAAAAATGATCCCTGCTGAATATCATAAAGAATTTAAAAAGATTAGACAAAATGGACTAGACGCCATCAATCAAACTGAGTATACTTTGAAAGGCTCTATTAACAAAAATAAAATTTTCTTGAACCTCGACGAACTATCTTTTGTTATGGATGATGAAAAGAAAGGTACAACAAAGATTTTTTCTACTCTTTTAGATAAAGATTCAGATTTTGAAGAACTTAACTTTGAACCTTTCAAGAATACAGCAGTAGAAAAGTTAAGAATTACAACACACACCTTCACGAAAATCAACTGTTTTCTGTCATTTCAGATAAAAAAATGATGGAATTAACTGCCTTTGACGTTTCCAGTGGAGAGGAAATAAAAAAATTGAATATAGAAGCGTTCCTAAAAACTACTATCGATCAAGATGAAATAGAAGACTATTTAAAAAGCACCTCTAAAAGTAAAATTAAAGGAACGATTACTATAAATAATTCAATTGACGGAAATCTTGTTTTACGATTAGACCAAGCATATAAAACTAAATACAGATATAACTATAACTGGTGGTGGCATCAACATTGGATGATGCATAATAATATGATGATGATGCAACAACGGCAACAGCAGCAAATAATGCAACAAATGCATGGCCCTAATCCGGAAGCTTATGATTTCGATTATTTATTTAGCACTAAAAAAGATGCTGAGGTATTAAAATTCGTGCTCGATAAAAACACCTTAGAAATTTTACCAAACGCTAGCAAAAAGACAACTCTAAAAGAAATAGATCGTACAACACAACTCGAGCCCTATAAAAAAGATAATGATAAACGTATGTTAAGTGCGGCCTTCACAAAAAATAATTTGCATTACATTTATCAAGATCGAAAGACCAAAGAAATAAGAATCCAAGTAAAGTTGCTACATTAAAACCTACGCCATTCTTTTGAAATCTCAAAAACAGTTTCAAGAATAGCCTCGTCTTCTTTTGAAAATTCGATACCGCGACGCGCCATTACTACCTTGGCTACTTCAAAAGCTTTCACAGTTTTATAAGTTTCAAAACCTGCCGAACCTCCCCAACTAAAACTAGGGATAAAATTGCGAGGAAAACCACTGCCAAAGATATTGGCGCTTACTCCAACCACAGTACCTGTATTAAACATCGTATTAATGCCGCATTTGCTGTGATCTCCCATCATCAAACCACAAAACTGAAGTCCTGTTTTCGCAAAACGACCTGCAGAGTAATCCCATAATTTTACATCAACATAATTATTCTTTAGGTTAGAATTATTCGTATCTGCACCTAGATTACACCATTCTCCTATCACTGCATTTCCTAAGAACCCGTCGTGCCCTTTGTTGCTGTAACCAAATATGACGCAATTATTAACCTCTCCTCCCACTTTAGTGTGAGGACCAATCGTAGTGCCGCCATAAATTTTAGCACCCATTTTTAAAGTAGCATGATCACATAAAGCAAAGGGGCCACGAACCATAGCGCCTTCCATTATTTCTGCATCTTTTCCAATGTAAATGGGGCCATCTTGAGCATTCAAAGAACAAAAAGGAAGCTTTGCCCCTTCTTCAATAAAGATATTCTCTTTATTAAAAGCCACTGTCATTTCAGGAATGGGTTGTGATGCTCTTCCTTCAGTAAGGAGATCAAAATCACGTTGGATTGCTTCCGCATTTTTGGAAAAGATATCCCAAGTATGTGCTACGCGCAAGACATCTTCGTTAGAATACTCAACAACATCAAACGTTTCAAAATCTACTTCTTGGTTTTCCGTAGTAAAAAAGGCTAAAGGCTCCTCTTTATAAAAAATTGCTTGATTTTCAGACAATCCTTTAATCAGTTCAACAAGTTTAGCAGAAGGACAAAAAGATGCGTTTATGAAAACATTGCTTTCTAATTCTATCATCGTCCACTTCTCTGCCAAGTAATCTTCAGTCACAGTGGTCGTGGTAAAACCTAGCATCTTTTCCCATTTTTCGCGAATGGTTAAAATTCCTATTCGAATATCTGCAACAGGTCTCGTAAATGTAAACGGTAATAATTGGTCGCGCATTGCGCCGTCAAAAAGAATGTAGTTCATGCTTCGATACAATTTGAAATATTAGTAAGGGTACTACTTATTGAAATTTCAAGATTTCAAATCACACAGCAACCTGCTTCGATACAATTTAAAATATTAGCAAAGGTACTAACCATTGAAATTAGTAGATTTCAAATCACTCAGCAACCTTAGCATATTGGGTTTGATAGATATATATTCAAATTTACAGATACTCATTAAAAATTCCATATAAATATGGTTATTTCAATCGTTGTTTTGCGAATATTTAATAAAACTGAAAAACAAAGGGATCTGAGTGATTTTTAAATTTCATTTATGAAACTGAAAATCGTACCGAAGACCCGAAAACAAAAAAAGCCTCCGATTTCTCGAAGGCTTTCAATATTGTAAGTACAAAAAACTACTCTTTTTCTTCAGTAGGCTCAACTGCAACAACTGGTTTTTTGAATTTTGCGTATTTGTTTTTGAACTTGTCGATACGTCCTGCTGTATCAATAAGTTTAGATTTCCCTGTGTAAAAAGGATGCGACGTTCTTGAGATTTCCAATTTTACAACTGGATACTCAACACCATCTACTTCAATCGTCTCTTTTGTATTCGCTGTAGACTTTGTAAGAAAAACATCGTCATTTGACATGTCTTTAAAAGCTACTAATCTATAATTCTCAGGGTGGATATCTTTTTTCATCGTAATCGTTTTTAAAATGGTATTTCTGTCTCTTCAGAAATGCGACTGCAAAAATAGTTATATTTAATAAACTAACAATAATTTTTTGTTGATTTTTTTATTCAAAATTACAGACTGCTTTTAAGAACAAGTTACCTGACGATAAAGATACATTTTTGTAACATTTCATTACATTTGTTTACTAATGTCTTGAACCAAAAACTAAATACATGGACACCAATGAAGTTTCAATAAAACAGAGTTCTACTCAATACGGACTTATTCTAGGAGGAATTCTTTCTCTTATTACAATTTTGATGTACACACTTAATGCAGAGCTGTTTACCAAATGGTGGATGGGGATTCTCACAATAATACTTGTAATCGCAACAGGTATCGTTGCAACCGCACGGGCAAAAGGACTACTTGGTGGGTTTATGACTTTTAAGGAAGCGTTTACAGCTTACTTTATTACCATAGCCATAGGTTTGGCAATAAGCACGGTAGTAGGGGTCTTAATATTTACAGTGATAGATCCAGATATGGGAACCTATTTAAATGAGCAAATGGTTGAAATGCAGCGTGGATTTATGGAAAAATTTAATATGCCTGAAGCAGAAATGGAGAAAGCGTTAGCAGATCTTGAAAGTGTAGATAACTTTTCATTGATAAACCAAGTTAAATCTTACTTTTTTGGTATTATTTTCCAAGCGGTAATAGGTTTGCTAATTGCACTTATTTTCAAAAGAAAAGATCCAAATGCAATAGCATAATTTATGCAGATTTCGATAGTCATACCGCTCCTTAACGAAGAGGAGTCTTTAACTGAATTACATCATTGGATTGCAAAAGTCATGCAATCCAATGACTTTTTATATGAGGTTATTTTTATTGACGACGGAAGCACAGATAATTCTTGGAATACCATTGCATCATTACAAAAAAAACATCCCGAAGTAAAAGGAATCAAATTCCTTAAAAACTATGGGAAATCGCAAGCACTGCATGCTGGATTTGAGCATGCTACGGGAGAAGTTGTTCTTACCATGGATGCAGATCTTCAAGACAACCCAGAAGAAATACCCGAATTATATAACCTAGTTACGCAAGAAGATTTCGATCTTGTTTCAGGTTGGAAGAAAAAACGATTTGATTCTAAGATAGCTAAAAATTTACCCTCTAAGCTATTCAATTTTGCCGCTAGAAAAACAAGTGGCGTCCAACTTAATGATTTTAATTGCGGTTTAAAAGCCTACAAAAGACAAGTAATTAAAACCATTGAAGTCACTGGCGAAATGCATCGTTATATTCCAGTATTAGCTAAAAACGCAGGTTTTACAAAAATTGGAGAAAAAGTAGTCCAACATCAGGCTAGGAAATATGGAGAGACAAAATTTGGTGCTGAACGTTTTATTCGCGGATTTTTAGACCTTATTACTATTTGGTTTTTATCACGTTTTGGCAAAAGACCTATGCACCTTTTTGGAGCATGGGGTGCATTTATGTTAATTGTTGGTTTCTTATTCGCACTATATTTGGGTGTAAACAAATTATTCATTAATACAGACGGAAGACTCATTACAGATTGCCCACAATTTTACATCGCACTTACTGCAATGATTTTAGGCTCACAATTATTCTTAGCCGGTTTCTTAGGCGAATTAATTCTGCGCTCAAAAAAGAATAGCAAAGATTATAATGTGGAGAAAAGAATATAAAACTTCTTGTTTGTGGTAAAGAAGGCTTTTAATGTTTGAGTAGTTACTACCACCTGATACTGGCTAATAACAACGATCCAAACATAGAAAATTTTCTTTTTCTAATTTCATTTTCGATTTCGATTTCGATTTCGATTTCAAAAAAGTAAATTTGCAGTAATGATTTACATAGATCCAAAAACATTAGAGCGCGTTAACCAATGGCTTACCCCAACCTTTGACGCAACTACACAGCATACCATTAAAGAAATGATCGCCAATGATCCAGAAGGATTGGAAGATAGTTTTTATAAAAACTTAGCTTTTGGAACGGGTGGAATGCGCGGAATGATGGGCGTTGGAGATAACAGAATAAACAGATATACCTTGGGTAAAAATACGCAAGGATTAAGTAATTATCTTCACAAAAGTTTTCCAAACGAAAAAATCAAAGTAGCAATTGCCTTTGATTGCAGACACAACAGCAAGGAATTAGCCCAAGTAGTAGCCGATGTCTTTTCGGCCAATGATATAAAGGTTTATTTGTTCTCAGACCTACGAGCAACCCCAGAACTGTCATTTGCAGTACGTCATTTAAATTGTCATTGTGGGATTGTCTTGACAGCGTCGCATAACCCACCAGAATACAACGGTTATAAAGTATACTGGCAGGATGGTGGGCAATTGGTGCCCCCACAAGATGAAGAAATTATTGCTGAAATAAATAGCTTGAGCTATGACCAAATTAACTTCGATGCCCTTCAAAACAATATGGAGCTAATCGATGAAGAAGTAGATAAGGCTTTTGCGATAGCATCCATAAAAAATGGAAGTTTCAATACATCAAAACAAGCAAAGAAAGATTTAAAAATTGTTTTTACCTCCTTACACGGTACTTCCATTACTATGATTCCAAGAGTTTTAGAAGCTGCGGGATATACAAATGTTCATGTGGTAGAAGCACAAGCAAAACCAGATGGTGATTTTCCAACAGTAAAATCACCAAATCCTGAAGAACCCGAAGCCTTAAAAATGGCTATAGACATTGCTGAAGAAACAAATGCAGACATCGTTATAGGAACAGATCCAGATTGTGATAGGCTAGGAATAGCAGTGCGAAATAAAGAAGGAAAGATGACCATTCTTAACGGGAATCAGGCAATGGCAATCAAAATATATTTCCTTTTAAATACATTAAAAGAAAATAACCAATTAAAGAACAACCATTTTATTGCCTCCACTATTGTATCTACGCCAATGGTAGCAAAAATCGCGAAGCACTTTGGAGTTACCTATATGGAAGGACTCACAGGTTTTAAGTGGATTGCAAAAATGGTAAAAGATTTTCCTGAATTAGAATTTGTAGGAGGTGGAGAAGAGAGTTTCGGTTTTATGGTAGGTGATTTTGTAAGAGATAAAGATGCTGTAACCGCTACCCTACTCGCTTGCGAAATTGCAGCCCAGGAAAAAGAAAAAGGTAAAACCCTCTTTGATTACCTAGGAACTATTTCAGCAGAAATGGGATATTACAAAGAACACCTTATTTCCGTAGTAAAGCAAGGTAAAAAAGGTGCTGAAGAAATTGCCACGATGATGGAAAATTTCCGAAGCAATCCTCCTCAAACAATAGCAGGTCAAAAAGTTATTAAAATCGAAGATTATCAAGCTAGCACGGCTATTGATATACCAACAAAACAAACGAAGAAATTAGATATTCCAAAAAGTAATGTCTTATTATATTACACAGAAGATGGAAGTAAAATTGCTGCGAGACCAAGCGGTACAGAACCAAAAATTAAATTTTATATAAGTGTTTCATCTTCAGAAAATATAGGTGACGAACGCTTACAGCAAAAAATAGAACAGATTCAAAAAGGCTTATTTTAAAGTCTACAACAATAGCATATGTCATCATTTAGAAAAATTCTTCGCTATGCGATTCCTTATAAAACGTATGCTTGGCTCAATGTGATTTCGAACATTTTTTATGCTTTGTTTGGCACGCTGGCGATGGTTTCATTATTTCCAATGCTGTCAGTTCTATTTGGGGACACTAAAAAGCTAGAAACCAAACCCATTTGGCAAGGAATTACAAACGCAAAAGAGTATGCTGAGAATTACCTTAACTATTTTGTGACTCAAAAAGCAAACGAGGGGGCTGACGATGTGTTAATTTTCATGGTCATTTTAGTCATTGTAATGTTTTTATTTAAAAATATCTTTGGCTATTTAGCGATGTTTTTTATCACCTTTCTTCGCAACGGAGTGATTAAAGATTTACGAAATGATTTGTATGAAAAAACGGTAGATTTACCAGTCTCTTTTTACTCTGAAAAACGCAAAGGAGATACGATGGCAAGAATGACAAGCGATGTGGGAGAAGTCCAACATTCATTTCTATCAATATTAGAATTGATTGTTAGGGAGCCATTAATGATCCTTTTTGCCATTGGCGCAATGCTTCTTATTAGTCCAAAACTCACCCTGTTTGTTTTTATTTTTATTCCAATATCGGGTATTGTTATTTCTATTATTGGTAAAAGTTTAAAAAGCCATAGTGACAAAGTTCAAGAAGAAAACGGAGTTACGCTTTCTATACTAGAGGAAACATTGGGAGGTTTAAAAATTGTAAAGGGTTTTAATGCGGAGAAAATATTCAGTGCTAAATTTAAAGAATCTACCTGGCGCTTGTTCAAATTTTCAAACACCTTACTCAATCGGCAGAATCTAGCTTCTCCAACAAGTGAATTTTTAGGAATCGTAACTATTGCTATACTGCTATGGTACGGTGGACAAATGGTATTGGTTGAAAAAACACTCGAACCAGGAATGTTTATTGTTTATATGGCCCTCGCTTACCAGATTTTAACGCCAGCAAAAGCAATAAGCAAAGCAAGTTACAGCATCAAAAAAGGAAATGCTGCTGCGGAACGAATCCTAGAAATCTTAGAGACAGAATCGGCAATTAAGGATGGACCAAAGGCCACGACAAAAGAGTCTTTTAATACCGAAGTAAGTATTGATAATATTTCGTTTAAATATGAAGACGACTGGGTATTACAAGACTTTAATTTAAAAGTCCCAAAAGGCCACACCGTTGCATTAGTGGGTCAAAGTGGAAGTGGAAAAAGTACCATTGCAAATCTTGTAACTAGGTTTTATGACGTAAACAAAGGAAGTATTGCTATTGATGGAATAGACATTAAAGAGATGACGCAGCATTCTCTAAGAAGCCTACTAGGACTCGTAACACAAGATTCTATCTTATTTAACGATACAATCAAAGAAAATCTATTAATAGGTAAAGAAAATGCCACAGAGGAAGAAATGATTGACGCCTTAAAAATAGCAAACGCTTGGGAGTTTGTTAAAGATTTACCTAAAGGAATCCAAACGAATATTGGGGATAGCGGTAATAAATTGAGTGGTGGCCAAAAACAGCGTCTTAGTATTGCTCGGGCTGTTTTAAAGAACCCTCCTATTATGATATTAGACGAGGCAACCTCAGCATTAGATACGGAGAGTGAACGTTTAGTTCAAGACGCATTAGAGAATATGATGAAAAATAGAACCTCTATTGTTATTGCGCACCGTCTCTCCACAATACAAAACGCAGATACTATTGTAGTATTAAGTAAAGGAAAAATAGTAGAACAAGGGAAACATAGCGAGCTGCTTGCTCAAAAAGGAGTGTATTATAGCCTTGTTGAAATGCAGTCTCTTGCATAAACCTAGACCTTCCAACAAGAAATAAAGAATTACACCAATTTATTCCATAAAAAAAGAGCGGTTGGGGCTCCGCTCTTTTATTTTTGTCAAGTACACTTGGGGAGAATACTTGACGATTACTACATAAGTATAGGGTAAATATAAACGTAATTAAACAATTCTGCAAATAAAATTGCATTTTATCGGTAAATTTATACACTTTATCTGTTTTTTGTTTTATTTTTATGGAAGTTATTTATATTATTCCTACAGATTTAATATATAATTCTTACAAATAAAATGGCGGGACAGCCCCCGCTAAGTCCCGCCACTATTGATCTTAAAAATATATAAAATAATATTCTTAAAGACCCAAAATTAACCTGCGTCAAATATAACAGGAATTTTCCTACAATAAAAGTTTTAATGTATTTAATCTAAAATAAATGTATTTAAACGGCTATATCGAAGTATTTTTAAGAAAACACCTTGTCGATTAAACCTTTTATGTAGTATGTTGTCTATCTTGATAGATATAATGATAAACGAACTTACGCTTATTAAGAAACTTCAAGATAAAACCACTAGAAATGATGGTTTTAATAATCTTGTTGCGCTCTATAAAGAACGCCTTTATTGGCATATTCGAAAAATAGTATTATCTCATTACGACACTGATGATGTTTTACAAAACACCTTTATCAAAGTATTCAAAAATATAGATGCCTTCAAAGGAGATAGTAAATTATACACATGGATGTATCGTATTGCAACAAATGAAGCTATTAACTTCCTGAATAAAAAGTCTCGACAATTACAAATTACTTCAGAAGAAGTGCAAACTCGTGCTATCGAAAATTTAAAAAGCGATGTTTATTTTGAAGGAGAAACCATTCAATTATTACTACAACAAGCTATCGCAACATTACCAGAAAAGCAAAAGTTAGTTTTTAATATGAAATATTTTGAATCGCACACCTTCGAGCAACTTTCAGAAATCATAGGAACCTCTGTTGGCGGGCTAAAGAGCAGCTATCATATTGCGGTAAAAAAAGTTACTGAATACTTAAAAACTCACGATCTGTCTATACATAGGTAGTAACAGGCTGAGCGATTAACCATTATTTATTAAAAAATATTCCATACAGATAAAACCTTTCAGTAAAAATTGAGTCATAGATACAAGATGAAAAAGTCAGCAAAAAATAATCACGGTTTTAAAATACCCGAAGGATATCTAGAAAACTTCGAGGCAAGATTGAAGCAAAAAATGGAAAATGAAACAACCGTTTCTCTATTAAAAAAGTTTCCATCAGAAACTGTGAAAAGTACGAGGATATTAACACTCCCTAAGGTGTTAATCGCTTCTTTTTCTATTGCTGCCTGCATTGCTATAATAATTACCATCAATACACCACAAACAAATGAGGGATTTGACACCATCGCCCTTTCGACCATAGAAGACTATTTGGACTCTGACAATGTGGACGTATCACTTGATTTGATTTCAAGTGAATTTTCAACAGAAGAATTAGACGATTTGATCACCGAAGGTTCTTTTGAAGATGAAACTTTAGAAAATTATTTATTAGAAAATTTTGAAAATAACGAATTAATACTTGAATAAAGATGAAAAATATAGCCTTATTACTATTCCTTGTCTCATTAGGAATAAACGCACAAGAGAGAAAATATGAGAAGATAAAAGCACATAAAACTGCCTTCATTACTGAAAAATTAGATCTTACTCCTAGTGAAGCTGAAAAGTTTTGGCCCATTTACAATCAACATGAAAAGGAGGTGCAAAAACTTCGCAAAAAAGAACGTACTGAAGTATTTGGTAAACTAAAAGAAAATGGTGCAGATGCACTTAGCGATGCAGAAGCAAATTCCTTGATTGAAAGCCACTTGGCGATGAAGACTCAAATGCTAGAGAAGGAAAAAAAACTAATAAAATCTTTGCGTGGAGTTATTTCTCCTCAAAAAATAATAAAGCTTGAAAAAACAGAGCAAGATTTCAAAAAAGGGCTGCTAAAACGTTACAGTCGAGGAGATCGTGAAGATCAGAGGCCAAAAAATCGTGAAAACCATGATAACAGGCCTAAGGGTATGCGATAGATAGAACAGCAAAAAAACATCCCCCCACAATAAATGTGGGGGGATATTTATGTTATTCAAAAACCAATCTGGCAATCCTATTGTTACCACTCGCAAATGCAACAGAATCATTTACAAAAGAAATTGCATAGAATCCTTCTTTGGATAATTCCACCCAAGATTTTCCTTGATCACTACTATAAGAAATTCCTGGGGAACCTACTGCCACTAATCCCTTTCCATTAGTACCCGGAATAAATTGCACACACGATCTATAACCAGGACCCGTTCCATTACTTAATAAATTCCAGGTTTTACCCCCGTCATTGGTGATTGCTTTATTCCCTTCGTTAAAATCTTTGTCTTCCCAATTTCCGCCGAAAATAACTCCTGTTTTTTCATCATAAAAATCTACACTATAGATACCCGTCATTACATCACCCTGAATAATAGGCGTATTAAACACTTCCCAAGAAGTACCTTTGTCTGGTGAGTAAAAAACACGTGCTGCTTTTCCTCCCGATGCAATCCACGTATGATCACCTTGTATAGCAATATTAGTATTACTTGCTGCAAAAGCTGCTTCTCCCTTTGTTGTTTTAGGTAGTTTTGTGCAGTTGAGTTTTTGCCAAGTTTCACCACTATCTCTAGTTATAATAATAGACAGACATCCACCAATAGGATCCCCCATTGCAATCCCTTCAGTATCATTCCAAAAATTAATAGCGTCATAAAAAACGCCCTCACCTTCTTCTACATATACTTCTTTGATGTCTTTGGCTTCTTTATTTTCAATATTCATTTTGTACAATACTGCTGGAGATTCGATACTCAAAACAAAAACTGACTGCTTTGTTCGAGCAATCGCTCTAAAATTCAATATAGAATCTTGATACCGTATCGTAGCGATTTTAGGTGTTGTACCATCAATTAAACCAACAGCGCCCTTATTAGCAGCAAACCAAACCCCGTTCACATCCTCTGGTGCAATAGCTCGCACGCTCACACTATCATTAAATACGGGTGTGATTGTAACGCTGGAAAAAACCTTTTTCTCTTGGTTGCTACAGGAAAAAAGTAAAATTAGTATTACAATTGCAAAAAAAGCATGTTTCATATTAATAAAATAGTTGAGGCTTAGGTAAATGGAATGTTCAAATTAAACTTCTTCAGTAATTTAAAACAGCGTATTGAGCATTTCAATAAATCTATTTTTTTTTGCAAATGTAAGGAAAACAATTCGTGGCTAATAGATTACATTTGCAGCAGGTAATGATGTGTTTTTTGATACGCTTTTGAAAAGCAAATACAAGTACCTTAAACTATTAAAACCTCAAAATGAGATTACACCGCAACCTAGTTTTTGCTGCAATAGATTCGTTACACCTTATCTTTAATGAACAGAAGCAAGCCGATAAAGTTTTAAGAAATACACTCAAAAGAGATAAACGCTGGGGTTCTCGTGACCGTGGTTTTATTGCTGAAACTACCTACGATATTGTTCGATGGAAAAGACTTTATGCAGAAATTGCTGAAGTAAAAGAACCTTTTGATCGCGGCAATCTTTTTAGAATGTTCACGGTTTGGTGCACACTAAACGGGATTAAAATTCCGGATTGGCCTCAGTTTGAAGACACCCCTACCCGACGTATTAAAGGTCGTTTTGATGAACTTTCAAAAACTCGAAAGCTACGAGAATCTATTCCAGATTGGTTGGACGAATTAGGAGTAAAAGAACTCGGTAAAAAATGGGATAAGGAAATTGCCGCGCTTAACAAACAAGCAGATGTTGTTCTTAGGGTTAATACTATAAAAGCAACCGTTCAAGAAGTTCAAAACGAACTGTCCGATCTAGAAATTGCTACTGAGACCATCAAAGGATATCCGCAAGCATTAAAACTAAAGGAGCGAACCAACGTTTTTACAAGCGATGCTTTTAAAAAGGGTTTCTTTGAAGTACAAGATGCATCTTCACAAAAAGTAGCTAAAATGCTAGACCCAAAACCGGGAATGCGAATTATTGATGCTTGTGCAGGAGCAGGAGGAAAAACACTTCACATTGCCAGTCTTATGGAAAACAAGGGACAGGTTGTGGCAATGGATATTTATGACAACAAGCTCACCGAACTCAAAAGACGTGCGCGTAGAAACGGAATTCACAATATAGAAACACGTGTTATAGATTCCCCTAAAGTCATTAAAAAACTCGTGGGAAAAGGAGATAAAGTTTTGATAGATGCACCCTGCACTGGATTAGGTGTTTTAAGAAGGAATCCAGATACAAAATGGAAAATGTCTCCTGATTTTATTGAAGAAATAAAACAAACTCAAATAGAATTATTAAACTCTTATTCTAGAATGGTGAAGCCAGGCGGAGAATTAGTATATGCAACCTGCTCTATTTTACCTAGCGAAAACGAAAACCAAATTAAAGCATTCTTAAAACGTGACGAAGGAAAAGATTTTACATTTGTAAGAGAAGAAAAAATACTACCCTCACAATCAGGTTTTGATGGCTTTTATATAGGCCTTCTAAAGAAAAATTAGACGAAGAATATTATGAAGAAAATACTGCTTTTTATTTTCGTTGTTGTCGCAGGCACTTCAAATGCGCAGCAATCCTATTATAGCGATGTTGATATAATATTAACAGGACAGGCGTTGTATAATGAACTCCAACAAAAAATAAATATCTCTAACAACACATTTAATTATGGAGATGTGAGAGATACCATGAAAATCACTGATAAAGATCCAGCAAATAGCAATAATGTCCTTTTAATTTATGGACATAATGATGCCAATTGCACCACACAACGCAGTCGTGATAAAGATGACTTTGGAGGTGTTAGCTGCGAGTACAATCGGGAACATACTTTTGCACGTAGCAATTCTAACCCATCAATGGGAAGCGTAAATAACAGTACTACAGGAATTGGAGCAGACCCCCACAATTTAAGACCAAGCGACCAGCAAATGAACAATAATAAGGGCAGTAAGAAATTTGCAGCTGGTTCAGGAAATGCAGGAAATGTAGGAAGTGGAAACTGGTACCCTGGAGACGAATGGAAGGGCGACGTTGCAAGGATGATGATGTACATGTACACACGTTACGGAAATAGATGCTTACCGTCTCTAAATGCCGAAGGAACTCCGCAAAGCGGAAATGATATGTTGCAAATTTACTTACAATGGAATGTCGAAGATCCCGTAGATACTGCTTTTGAAGATCAACGCAACAACTATTTAGAAAGCGCCTACGGAAACCGAAATCCATTTATTGACAATCCATACTTGGCAACTATTATATGGGGAGGCGAACCCGCTGAGGATCGTTGGAATATTTTTAGCGTAACCGAAAACAACGACGTATCATTTACCTTTTTTCCAAACCCAGCCAATCAAGAAATTACTATTAACACATACCAAACAACGGCCGATACGCGTATTGTAATTTATGATCTCCAAGGAAGAAAAACAGCTAAAATTAAAAATGTAAATAACAATCCAACCATAGATGTTTCTTCTTGGAATACCGGTATCTATTTAATAAAAATGAATAATAACGGAACTTCCTTAACTCAAAAACTTGTTATTAAGTAAGACCTCACTAAACTCTTTATTATCGAAAGGCTTCTATAAATTGGGAGCCTTTTTTATATCTTATAATTAAAACAAATGAAATTTTATTATCAAATAACGATACTACTTCTGCTATTGTTTGCTGTCAATACAGATGCATAGGAAGATACATAAGAACAAAGACGTGGTTTAGTTTTGTGTTCCGTCAGTTTTCAATCTTGATTTATTAACTATGATTTCTTGAAAATCGATCCAAATCCTGATTTAGGAATAGACATTACAACAGACTGTCATAACAATCTTTTTACGCTATAGGTTAAGGCTGGAAAGTTTATTGAATCATTCAATGACTAAAAAGAAAATATTTACTAAAAACGATTGCTGTTAGGAAAAGAATTTAAAATAGCGCCCTGGTTTAATCCAGAAGGTCTTTTATGCTCAGAACTTTTATAAGTTATAAAAGAAAATAAAGATCAGAGTTATATCCCTCCTTAATTTTAATAGTATTAGACCTATTAGACACATTGTAATTATTACTTAGGTACAGCAAAGATAATCACCTATAAATAGGTATCTTTAGTACTTTATTTACTTATGATATATATCCAAAGAACGTCCCCAAAAAACGAAGATTTCAAACAGCTTATTATTTCGTTAGATAAAGATCTTGCTTTTTCTGATGGTGATGAGCATGGTTTTTATAATCAGTTTAACGGGGTTGAAGATGTTTTGCACGCTGTCATTGTTTATGTAGATAATATTCCTGCTTCTTGTGGCGCTATTAAAGAATATACGAGTACCACAATGGAAGTTAAACGAATGTTTACAACAACGGCCTTTAGGCGGAAAGGTCTTGCTTCAAAAAATTTAACTGCCCTAGAAACTTGGGCTAAAGAATTAGGATACAAGAAATGTATTTTAGAAACTGGGAAACGCCAACCCAATGCAATAGCGTTATATACTGATGCTGGCTACACTGCTATATCAAACTATGGGCAATATGTAGGAAAGGAAAATAGCGTATGTTTCGAAAAATATTTTTAATTTAGTTGTAACTACAAATCATTTTAATAAACGTTGTGACTTTTAAATTACAGCGTAAACACTTATATTACCCCAATAATAAATAACATTATGAAAATCTTTTACCTACTATTAATAACGTTTTTTACAGGAACCATAAATGCACAAGTTTCCCTTTTAGGCAGCATTGATAACACGCCTGTTCGCGAACAACAAGTTGTTGAATCTATTACCGCAACCATAGCATATCAGGGGTATGATGAAACACAGCCATTTTTTGGTCAAGGCGAATATGAAATATTCTTAGACAATACCACAGGCATTTTAGATAAGCCCATTATTATATTAGATGGTTTTGATCCTGGAGACAGAAGAGATATCAACGGACTTTATAATAGTTTAGAATTTGATGGCCAAAATATGGCAGACATTTTAAGAGATGAAGGATTTGACATCGTAGTACTCAACGCACCCACTTATATTTCAGAAGGTGTTGAAATAGATGGTGGCGGCGATTATGTGCAACGCAACGCGATGGTTTTAATAGAACTTATTAATTTTTTGAATACCGAAAAAGTGGGAGAAGAACAACTTGTAGTCTTAGGACCAAGTATGGGGGGGTTAATCGCACGTTATGGTTTGACATATATGGAGCAAAATAGTTTCGATCCAGACACTCGTTTATACCTTTCTTTTGATGCACCGCACAAAGGAGCTAACGTGCCTATGAGTATTCAATATCTCGTTAATTACCTTGCGGTACAAAGTGGCGACCCTTTAGCACAACAAGCAGTTGATCAATTGCTTAACAGTGCTGCTGGAAAAGAAATGCTAGTAGATCATTTAAACGCACATTTACTCCCGGGCTCAGATTTTGAACAAGACCCAGCTTCGGTTTTACCAGCGGGAGCTCCAGGTTTTAGGGATGCTTTTCAAGCAGAGCTAGACGCTTTGGGCTTTCCTCAAAATGTTAGAAACATAGCAATGGTAAATGGAAGTGGCTTAGGAACTACCATTGGAACTCCTGGGATGCAAATTGTTGATACTACCTTAGATTTAGGCAGCAATCTAACAGCCGAAGTAGAATTGCATTTTATGCCACCAGCATCGCAAACAATAGAAGTAACGCGTTTTGACACATTTTTTACCGTAATTCCTGTTCAAACTTTTAGTGCGACTGGCGCAGCTACGGCTGAAACTGATGGCCCAGATAGTGCTCCAGGAGGTATCTCAAACATCTCTAATGCCCTGGGTGATGGAACAGGGAATCCATTAATTGCAGCCTTTATTGCTGCCTTACAACAAGATGAATTCTCTTTTATCCCGCTCATAAGTTCGTTGGCTATTGAAAATGAAAGCGACTGGTATGCAGCACCAGATTTGAGCAACTCCCCTTTTGCGAATACCTTTATTCCAGATGTAAATGAAGCGCACGTTTCAGTAACACAAGAAAGTGCTCAGTTTGCTATAGACGAAATTAGAAATGGAGCTTTAAATACCCAAGATTTTACTACGGAAGACACCTTTAAACTATTAAAGAACCCAGTCCAAAATATAATTACCGTTGGGGTCAATCAATCCTTGAGAGTAGGTCAAATCACAACAAATCTTTTTTCGGTGGAAGGAAAAAAATTGAGCAGTCAAGTTTTTAATACCGATACCACACAAATATCAATAGAACAAAACTTAGTTGCTGGCATTTATATTTTGAGGGTTTCTGATGCGAAGTCTGCAAAAAGTTTTAAGGTGATTGTTCAGTAACTTTCGTGTTTATTTTTAAAATTGTTTAAAAGGGTAACTACAACGATCAATAAGACTTAATAGATTGTTGATCACGATGCTATTGTTGCAGCAAGTATAATTTTTCAAATGGTGTATAATAGTCTCGTATATGAAAATTAGCACTGTAAATAAGCTCTAACTTATATGAAGCAACTAATGAGCTATATAGCAGTTGTAGACAGTTGTTTTATTCATTTATTTTTCAAATTCAGCTTACCAGAACTGATACCATTTTTTCCGTTCAGTTGTCGATTGAGTCATTTTCGGCGGAACAGTTTTCGAGCCTTCAACCAGCCCGTAAACCGCCGTGTTCATTACAGATTCTACTGCCACATCGCTTTGACATTGTTGAATTAAAAGGCAGTTGACATTGCACAAGATACTGCCATTTCTTTTTCATTCAATCCGTACTTTTTCATTGCTTCGGTTGCTTTTGTTTGAGTAGCACTTAAAGATTGTAAAAAATCGAGTTCCGTTTTTTGTATTTCAGCGGAGTCCATTTTGTCATTGTCAACAGACACTCCTAAATTAGATAAAACGGCGCCAATTACATTAATTAACTCAGGTCCTTCTTCGTTTGCTTGATGAGAAAGCACAGCAGTTCCTGGCTTTGCGTCTTCAATTTTATGTCCAAATGATTTGAGTAAAAACGCTCCTGATAATCTTGCAATTGTTGCGATTGCTGTTGCAGAATGAACTTCTCCATCTCGACCGATTACACTCGTAATTAAATCGACTTTTTTAGCGAGTATTACCCCTTGGCTTCATTCTGTTTTATTCAATCCCAAGCCCATATTTGCGTATACATTCTTTTCTATAGGCTATGTCTTCTCTTTGATAATTAAGTGCTTTTAGCCCTATTATATTTATGCTTTACTAGGGCACTTATGTAATTCATTATTTACTCAACGCTTTTAAAATGCGCTCCTCATTAATTACTATATCTCGAAATAAAACGTGTGGAAATTCTGTGTATTTTGATGTTTTAAATGCCTCTGAAATATTTGACAGGGTAGAAGCGGTAATAAGCGACAAATTCATTTCTGTATCCATTTCACAGTCCGTTACAAAATCATCACTAAACTCTGGTGCAACGAGCAAAATTTTCACAATTCGCAAATCATTTTTGAGCGCTAAATTTTGATATGATTTTAACTGTCTTGAAACAGAACTAAATTTATTATAACCTCTTTCTTTGCTTGTTTTGCATTCTACAATGATAATTTCGTTGTTATCCAAATTTAAAAGGATATCCATCATATCCTTTTTGGTGTTCAGATTCTTCTTGAAAACATCATCAACATTAAAGCCTAAACTTTTAAAAATTCCTTTGGTCAAATCTTCAAATTTGATTCCAAGTTCACTTTCCTTTACTGTAATTCCGTTCTCTTTTAGTAAGTTCAGATTTCGGTAAGCGACATTTTCATAATTTTCTAAATATAAATTTTCAACATCTTTATAATGTTCGAGAATATTTAAAATATCATCTCCACGCTGCTTAATCCCATTGTCTTTTATGAATTGGGTCATATCCTCTTTTACAAGTAAATCCAATATATCTCTAGGTTTAATATTATAGTCAAGTAAGAAATCTGCATTGAGAACAAATTCGTTTTGTAACTCAAATTGGTTTTTCATTTGCACATTTAGTTTAGGCAAAGACACGTTTAATTCTGTTAATAATTTATCAAACCCATCTAAAGAAATTCCAACCTTTTCATCACGTTCAATATTTTCAAAATATTGAATTAAACTACTTATTTTATCATCTAGTGTGCTTCCTTTTAGGTTTTTGATATTCAAACTTTTCTCACATAGTTCATTTAAAGTTTTTTTCTTTTCTGTTAATGTACTTCCTATCTTGTAGATGTCATCTAAAAGTAGCTTTGTAAACGATACACCTTCTTTTATTATTTCCTCGCTTTTTTCAGAATATGATAATTTCCTATCAATATTGTGTTCTCGTGCAATTTGATTTATTATTGGTTCTCTTAAAAGCTTTAGTGTTCTGCGATAGAATTTTTCGGCAACTTCTTTTTCTCTAATTTTACGTAACATTCTAACCATTTCGTCTGCAACGTAAATTGTACTTTCCTTGTTAGAGTAGAAAATAACACCAATGTTTTTAAGCCCTTTTATTACATCCTGAATGTCTATTTTTTTGATTGGTAAGATTGAATAATTTATCAATTTCACTTCTTCTTGTGAAAGTCCTAGTTGCTTTGAAAGTGTTAAAATAATTGATAACTCGTCTGCTGTTATTTTAGCTTCTCGATTGTTTGCAATATCATTGTGATAAGCTGTATGCAAACACGCATTATAAATTTTATAATCTCTTTTTCGTGCTGCACTTAACTCCGATTTGTCGTTTTCAAAATCTGCATTCAGCGATTTAATTCTACCTTTTATATGTTTGATTTCGTTTTCATATAATCTCGAAAACCAGTCTTGTTTGATAATGCAATTTCCATCACGAATTATTATATCAATCAGAATATCCAACTGAGATGTAATCTCTTGAAATTCACATTTTATGTGTTCTTGAAATTCGATTACCGTTAGCGAAAATATCTTAGAAATATTTTGATTGTCGATCGATTTTAAACCTTTGTCTGAAGAGCTTAAAAGCTTCTCGATCTCCTTATGATTCTTTGGGTTTTTAGAAATGATATTGTCTATTATTTTGATAAACGAATTTTTTTCTATGGAGCCTAGTTTATCTAATATCTTTTCTAATTTCATAATGTTTATTTTTTTGTCTTTTATTTAAGTTAGGTTATTACAACGGGTATTTGTATCAATAGATACTGGTACAATTAACTAAGTAAAATAAAGTACGAGCCAGATTGAAACCAGTAGGATTCTCAGAGTATTTAGGCGCCAAGCAATTACTTTTACGAGGCGTTGTAGGTCTATTTATTCATCAAAAAAGAATTTATGAATTTTAATTAAGTCACCACGTCCTATTTGAATCAAGTTCATTGTTTCATTTAAATAAATACCTAGCGAACGTTCATTGTAAATAAATTTCATTTCAGGTGAGTATTCTGTTACTAAATACATATCTCCATTTATTCTGTAGAAATCTATATCTTCTCCTTGTTTTACTTTAATTCCTTTATTTACGACCTTTCCATTTTTTAATGCCTGTCGCAAAGTGTCTTCATTTTTTTCGCCTGAAGCAACTTTTGAGTATGCAGTCATCATATTCATCCACTCATTATTATCAATTAAAAACCATCTTACTTTGTCGAAATCAATTCCATATTCATTAATCCATCCTGCACTTGTAAAACCAAATAAGACCATTTTTTTTCCTAAATCAAGTTCATCTCCATTAATTTCAAATTCTCTTATTTTAAAGGTTATTACCGATGTTGAAGACATATCCTTTAATTTCTTACCATTAAAGTCTAAAGTTTTAAGTGAAAATTTATTGTATTCAGGATGATTAGTTAAAAACCATTCCGTTGCAGTTAATTCTGCTTGCTCCTTCATTTGCTCTATCGCAGCAATTCCAGATCCAATAGCTAACAGTCCAACGGCAACAGCAGCAACAGCAGCACCGTCTTTTTGCGCTTTTAAATTTTGAGGTGATAGATAAGTGATTACAACTAGAAGAATGAGTGCTTTTTTCATTGTTTAATAATTTATTTTTAATTTCACATAACGATTTCGGCTACTGGTAAATATATCTTGATCTCAGGAGTATACATTACGGGTTTCCGTAAG
Source organism: Patiriisocius sp. Uisw_017 (assembly GCF_047731265.1). Classification (GTDB taxonomy): domain Bacteria; phylum Bacteroidota; class Bacteroidia; order Flavobacteriales; family Flavobacteriaceae; genus Patiriisocius. The sequence goes on from NZ_CP159835.1 coordinate 3,502,879, forward strand.
GACGCAAGAAAAAATACAAAATATTTAAAAAAGAGGCGCCGCGCTCTGCTATAAAAAGCAGGTCTCGTTGACAATAGCCCACAAAAAAATCCCCAACCTAAATAAATAGGTTGGGGATTGTATTTTTTAGCCCGCCTACTATGCAGCGGAGCCAAAGTATTACTTCACTTCTTCAAAATCTACATCTTCAACATCAGCATTCTCGGTTTCTGTTGAACCTGTGTCTGCTGCTGGTTCTTCTCCAGTTGGAGCACCACCTTGCGCATCTGCCTGTGCTTTGTACATCTCTTCGCTAGCTGCTTTCCAAGCTTCGTTGATCTTATCAAGCGCTGGCGTGATCGCATCTACGTTCTTAGTTTCGTAAGCTGCTTTCAATTCTACAAGCGCATCTTCAACTGGCTTCTTGTTATCGTCAGATATTTTATCGCCAAATTCTTTCAACTGCTTTTCTGTTTGGAAGATCATTCCATCCGCTTCGTTGATTTTATCTGCCGCTTTTTTTGCTTTCGCATCAGATTCAGCATTTGCTTCTGCTTCTTGCTTCATTTTAGCAATTTCCTCTTCCGTCAATCCAGAAGAAGCTTCAATACGAATATCTTGTTTCTTACCCGTTGCTTTATCTTCGGCACTTACTTTAATAATTCCGTTAGCATCAATATCAAAAGTTACTTCAATTTGAGGTACTCCACGTTGTGCTGGTGGAATGTCACTTAAATGAAAACGTCCTATTGTCTTGTTGTCATTTGCCATTGGGCGTTCCCCTTGCAATACGTGAATCTCTACACTTGGCTGGTTGTCTGCCGCCGTTGAGAATACTTGGCTTTTCTTAGTTGGAATGGTTGTGTTAGACTCAATCAATTTTGTCATAACACTACCCATAGTCTCAATCCCTAAAGAAAGAGGAGTTACATCTAATAACAATACATCTTTTACATCACCCGTCAATACACCTCCTTGGATTGCAGCACCTACCGCTACTACCTCATCAGGATTCACCCCTTTATTTGGCGCTTTCCCAAAGAATTTCTCTACTGCCTCCTGTACTGCAGGAATACGCGTAGATCCACCTACTAAAATTACTTCATCAATATCACTGTTTGTTAAACCCGCAGCTTTCATTGCAGTTTGACAAGGCTCTATCGTTCTTTTCACTAAATCGTCAATCAATTGCTCAAACTTAGCACGTGTTAATGTTTTAACAAGGTGCTTAGGTCCGCTTGCAGTTGCAGTAACATAAGGCAAGTTGATTTCAGATTGTGTAGAAGATGATAATTCAATCTTCGCTTTTTCAGCAGCTTCCTTTAAACGTTGTAATGCCATTGGGTCTTTACGAAGATCCAAATCGTTTTCCTTTTTAAAATCATCTGCTAACCAGTTAATGATTTTTTGATCTACATCATCACCACCCAAGTGCGTATCACCGTCTGTAGCAAGTACTTCAAATACACCGTCTCCTAATTCAAGGATAGATACATCGTGTGTTCCTCCACCAAAATCAAATACTACGATTTTCTGATCTGTATTTTTCTTATCAAGACCGTAAGCTAATGCTGCCGCTGTAGGCTCATTAATAATACGCTCAACCGTTAATCCAGCAATCTCACCAGCTTCTTTAGTCGCTTGACGTTGGCTGTCATTAAAATATGCAGGCACTGTAATTACAGCACGTGTTACATCTTGGCCAAGGTAATCTTCAGCCGTTTTCTTCATTTTTTGTAGAATCATCGCACTCAATTCTTGAGGCGTGTACAAACGACCGTCGATATCCACACGTGGTGTATCGTTGTCTCCTTTTACTACTTTATAAGCAGCGCGTTCTGCTTCACTTGTAGACTCAGAGTACTTGTTCCCCATAAAACGTTTGATCGATGCAACCGTCTTTGTTGGGTTTGTTACCGCTTGTCTTTTTGCAGGATCTCCTACTTTAATCTCACCACCATCTACAAATGCAATTACAGAGGGGGTTGTTCTTTTTCCCTCAGCATTAGGGATTACGGTTGGCTCACTACCTTCCATTACTGAAACACACGAATTTGTTGTCCCTAAGTCAATTCCAATTATTTTACTCATATCAATATATTTACTTTAAATGTTATTTAGTGTTTTACCTTCTGCGGAAATAATCAGGCAGAGCCAAAATATTAACCATCCTAAGACGACTAACAAAAGACAAAGTTTATGCCAACAGAAATCGACTGACAACGTGACATATTTTAAAAATAGAAAATAGAAATCGGAAATTAAGAATCTAAAACGAAACAAAAAATCTAGGAGCTCCTTTCCCTTAGCAACAGCTAATATATAATCAAACAAACCATCTAGGCTCCTTCCCCTTTTTTCAGGGAAAGGAGGATTTCGGAAGGGGTGATTCCGCGATTTACAATCAAACAAACAATCTCACTACATTCAAATCCCAATAATCTATCCAGAACCAAAGCCCCTGCCTCACATTTATTGCGGGAAGTAAATAAAACACTCAAAACTAAAACCACAAAGCAGCCTAATAACAGGTACTAATACGTATTTCAAATCCAAAAAAAATAGTGTAAATTGACTACTTTAAACTAACTATAAATGAACCTCACTAAAAAAGAAAAACAAGACATTCTTAAGGTCTATGATCATTGGATAAATAGCGATCTTAATGGCGATGTTAAAACCTATGATTCTTACTTTGACGATGCCTTTCATTTTATTGGTTCCACCGCAAACGAAGAATTTTTAAACCGAAACGAAACCACAAATTTCTTTAAAACTACTGCCGAGCAACTTTCAGGAAAAACGAAACTTCGTAATGAAACCAAAATTGTAGAAAAATTTGGTGAACTCATTTTTATAACACATTTGTTTGACGCTTGGTTTTTAAAAGATAAAGAATGGATTTTCTATGAGCGCTTTCAGTTTACAAATGCGCTTCAAAAAAATAAAGAAGGCTGGAGATTTATCTATCAGCACTACTCTACCCCAGACAATAAAGCCCAAGAAGGAGAAACCATTGGCTACGACCAAATAACTGCTGAAAATTTACAACTACGGGAAGCAATACAACGGCGCACTAAAGAATTAGTAGAAAAAAATCGTGAACTCGAAATTGATGGGGCACTACAAAGAATTCGTACAGAAGCTATAGCGATAGAGAAGGCAATGACCTCAGGAGATGGAACCCGCCTTGGTTTTGTAATGGAGTTTCCCAGAAATATACATGGAAATATCCCATTATTAGCAAATTGGGGAAAAAGTGATGGTGCTCTTGTCATTTACCCGATGGATGCAGAAGCAGCCGTAGCATATGTGAATAAAATGATTACACTAGATGATACACACAACTTTGAACTCAAAGTTTCCATTGGCATAAAAAGTGGCGAAATGATTTCTAGAAATATTGGTTCTAAAAGTTTAAAACGGTTGGATTATACAGTAATTGGTGATACGGTAAATACAGCGGCACGATTTCAAGATACCGCAAAACAAAATTGTAATATCTGAGAACTGTTACCACAAAGTAAAAGATTCTTTTAAGTGTGAAGAAATAGGAAGCGTTTTGTTAAGAAATAAATCGCAACCTATTACTATATATGAGGTATTGAATAATAAAGGGTACGAACACGTTTAAACTTATAAAAATAGACACAAAAATAACAAAACAACCTGTTCATTACATTGTCCTGCTAATCTTAGCAGGCGAAGCTGTCTTTATACTCCCCTTTGTTTTGGCGCGTGTATTTAGAGCTACCGTATTAGAGGTGTTTACTATTACCAACACCGAAATTGGCTACTGCTTTTCTATTTACGGTCTCGTTGCTTTAGGCTCCTATCTAGTGGGAGGTCCATTGGCCGATAAATTTGCTCCTAGAAAATTAATGGGAAGTGCATTAGTATTAACTGCAGCTGGAGGTCTCGTTTATGCAAATACTCCTTCCCTAGCTACTTTAAAAATACTCTATGGATATTGGGGATTTACGACCATTTTTTTGTTTTGGGCTGGAATGATTAAAGCTACCCGTGTATGGGGAGGCGCTAAAAATCAAGGAAAAGCATTTGGATTTTTAGATGGCGGTCGTGGCTTGGTGGGTGCACTTTTTGGATTGCTTGGGGTGCTTATTTTTGCTGCGTTTGTTAATCAAATAGTGACCGCTAAAACAGTAACAAACAGTGCAGAAGCTTTTAATCAAGTGGTACTGGTATCTTCTGTCATTGTAGCGGTTATAGGCATCATCGTTTTCTTTTTTCTAAAAATAAATCCCACAGAAGAAAAAGAAATACTGAAAGAAAAAATTACCATCGAGAATATCAAGTCAGTTTTAAAGCTTCCTTCCGTCTGGTTATTAATGATAATTATTCTTTGTGCCTATGTAGGATATAAAATAACTGATATCTTCTCATTATACGCACGAGAAGTAATGAACTATACCGAAGTAGAAGCTGCAAAAACCGGAACTTTTCTATTATTTATTAGGCCCATGGTTGGAGTATGTATTGGTTTCCTAGCAGACCGTTCTCGTGCTTCACTTTATTTGACCTTAGGTTTTTTACTTACTATTATTGGTGCTGTTTTATTTGTATCTGGTCTTTTACCCAACAGCACTTCCCTATTTTTCTTTGTCACCATTATCATTACTGCTGTTGGAGTTTATGCCGCGAGGGTTCTCTATTTTGCGGTATTACAGGAAGGAAAGATTCCATTAGCATTAACAGGTACCGCTGTGGGTGTTATTTCTTTTATAGGCTACACACCAGATATTTTTGCGGGTCCAATGATTGGTTATTTCTTAGACGGCTGGAAAAGCGAAACTGGTTACCAATACCTTTTCTTGGCCTTGGCAGCGTTTTCATTTATAGGGCTAATCGCATCATTCATATTTTTTAACCTCAGTAAAAAGAATAATTCCACAAATTAGCTGTGTGACCTCGAGTATCTCAAAAAAAATAGCTTAATTAAGAGCTCCCATATCGCATGCTTCAGAAATAAAATATAATTTTAACGACCTTAACGAGAGACGCTATTTAAATGAGATTATTTGAACAACTTTTACTCCCTCTTAAAAATCTAAAAAAGGTAAGCGCACCCAATTTTATCCTAGTAGGAATTGCTTCAGGGCTCTACCCCTTTATCTATAATTACTACTCCAACTTTACATTGGTGGATTCTAAAAGCCAGTTACTATTCTTCTTGGGTTATTTTCTACTACTCCCTGTGTTTGTGAGTCTAATTGTTTGGTTACTATCAAAACAAATAGCTGTAGTAAAAAATCATTATGTGCTATTATTAGCAATTATAAACACCTCATGGTTTTCTTATCTTATTGTTATTAGCGCTTTCGGTTTTCAGAAAAAAATACTCTTTGTAGCATTGTGTATTGCTTTTGCTCTTGCCTTTTTTTTATATAGGTTTCTTAAAAAAATCGTGATATTTCAATTATTATTAGCAGCAATTGTTAGTGTGCAGTTACTTTTTCAGTGCATTAACGATATCAATTTTTCTTCTGAATGGAAAGAACTACCAGATACAATAGTACAAGCAAAATTTGTCGAAAAGCCCAACATTTATATCATTCAACCAGATGGGTATGCGAATCTTTCAGTTTTAAAAGAAGCTCCGTATTCTTACGACAACAGTCTATTTGAACAATTTTTAACGAAAGAGAAATTTAAACTGTATCCAAATTTTAGAAGCAATTATACAAACACGGTTACTTCCAATAGCGCACTATTTGCAATGAAGCATCACTATTATAAATCCCCAGGCCCAAATACAAAAGAACCCGAAGGCCTGCGCAGAAGTATTGCCAGTAATAATGCTGTACTATCCACATTAAAAAATAATGGATACCGAACTTCATTGTTATTAGAAGCACCCTATTTAATTATAAACAGACCAGAAATCGCTTATGATTATTGCTCCATTCCGTACGATGAGTTAAATTATTTATCGCGAGGTTTTGATAAGGCTATCGATATCTATTCTGAAACAGAAAAAGCACTGCAGCGCTATCCCGATACTCCTAATTTATTTTTTATTGAAAAAATGCTTCCGCGCCATATTTCGGTACAAGCAGCTCAGTCAAAAGGAATGGAAATGGAAAGAGAATTATATCTTAAAAACCTTAGTCGTACAAACACTTGGCTAAAAAAAATAGTACGCCTAATCAATGAAAAAGACCCCAATGGACTCATCGTAATTATAGCAGATCACGGTGGTTTTGTAGGGATGAACTACACGGCAGAACGCCGCAAAAAAACAGATGACTCAAAAATTATAAAGTCAATGTACGCCTCATTATTGGCTATTAAATGGCCCAACAACAAAGCACCCAATTTTGATACGGCACTTAAAACAAATACCAATCTTTTTAGGATTCTATTTTCGCACCTCTCACAAGATGAATCCTATCTACAACATCTTGAAGATGATGGAAGTTATGTAATTATAAATGAAGGCGCTCCCTTTGGGGTTTATAAAGTATTAAATGATGCTGGAGAGATGGTTTTTGAAAAAAAATAATTACCAGATTTTATAAATAAGTAATTATCCTTGTTGTGCTGCCTTAAAAAAGTAAGCTGCTATTTAATACATTGTTATTCCTTATACACCTTTTATTGTTGACAACTTATTCTCTATAATTAGGAATTATTCCATATTTTTGGACTAAATCCAATTTATGTTTATTAACACCCATACCTTTTACAGTTTGCGTTACGGAACCCTTGCTCCGAAGGAATTATTGGAGTATTTACAAAAGGTAGCGACAACGAGATTTGCCTTGACAGATATTAACACAGCTTCGGCATGTATGGATATTTTACGAATGGCTCCAGAATATTCGGTATCGCCAAGTGTTGGAATCGATTTCAGGAATAGTGCGCAGCAACAATTTATCATGTTGGCAGCAACCAATCAAGGATTTCAAAATATGAATGACTACCTCTCTTATTTTTTACATACAAAGACAGAAATCCCTGAAATAGCAGAAACCATTCCGCATACGTATGTTATTTATCCTTTTGAAAAATTTCAGCAAAAGCAATTAAAAGAGCACGAGTTTATAGGGGTGCGTGCCCAAGACCTCAACAAATTAAAATTCTCACCGTGGCGCAAACAATTGCACAAACTTGTTGCATTACAAACGGTTTCGTTTCAAAATAAAAAAGGGTATAATACCCACCGTTTATTAAGAGCCATAGACAATAATACATTACTGAGTAAACTTCCTATTTCTGAACAAGGAAGTGAAAAGGATATATTTATTTCAATAGAAAAACTAAAAGAAAGTTTTGAAGAATTTCCAAAATTATTGACCAATGCCCAAACACTTTTAGAAAAATGTAACGTCAATTTTAACTTCAGTAAAGAAACTCCAAATAACCAACGCTGTTACACTAGTAATGAAAATCTAGATTTTAACCTGTTGCGAAAACTAACCTACGCAGGCTTGCATTATCGTTTTAAAAGACCAGGTGAACGTGTGCTCAAACGCATAGAGAAAGAGTTAGGCATCATCAAACAACAAAATTTTGTCTCCTACTTTCTTATTAACTGGAAAATATTAAAATATGCCCGTAGCAAAGGTTATTTCTACGTTGGCCGCGGTAGTGGTGCCAATAGTGTGGTGGCATACTTGTTAAGAATTACAGATGTAGACCCCATAGAATTAGATCTCTATTTTGAACGCTTCATAAATTTATACCGAAAGAATCCTCCAGATTTTGACATCGATTTTTCGTGGGCAGATAGAGATGATATAACCAAATATATATTTGATAAATTTAAGAATACTGCGTTGATAACGGTTTATAATACGTTTAAACACAAAGCTTCGGTGAGAGAATTAGGAAAAGTTTTTGGATTGCCAAAAGCTGAAATTGACCTCTTATCTTCTGGACATTTTAATTTTGAAAAATTAGACAAACTCTCACAACTTGTTCTAATTTATAGCAAACATATTGAAGGATTCCCTAATTATCTAGGAATACACGCTAGCGGAATCATCATTTCAGAAAAGCCCATTCATTATTACACTCCTACCTTTATGCCTCCCAAAGGGTTTCCTACCACGCAATTTGATATGGTAGTAGCAGAGGATATTGGGCTTTATAAGTTCGATATCTTAAGCCAACGCGGATTAGGAAAAATCAAAGATGCGGTAGCCATAATTAGCAACAATCAACCCAATCATACTCCCTTTGATATCCACGACATCAAGAGATTTAAAAAAGATAAACGCATCAAATACTTACTGCGCAATGCAAAAGCCATTGGTTGCTTTTATGTAGAATCTCCCGCAATGAGAATGTTAATGAAAAAGCTACAAGTAGATGACTATCTGGGGCTAGTAGCGGCAAGTTCAGTGATTCGCCCTGGTGTTGCAAAATCTGGTATGATGCGCGAATATATTTTACGTTGTCGTTTTCCAGAGTATCGTAAACAAGCACACCCTACACTGCTTGATATTATGCCAGAGACTCACGGTGTTATGGTGTATCAAGAAGACGTGATAAAAGTGGCTCATTATTTTGGGGGACTCACCTTGGGAGAAGCAGATATGCTACGCCGCGGTATGAGTGGTAAATTTCGTTCGCGAGAAGAGTTTTTAAAAGTGAAACAGCTCTTTTTTGATAATTGTAAAAAACAAGGCAAACCCTACGAGCTTACTGCGGAAGTATGGCGACAAACCGAAAGTTTTGCAGGCTACGCATTTGCAAAAGGGCACTCTGCCTCCTACGCCGTAGAAAGTTATCAAAGTTTGTTTTTAAAAGCATACTACCCCTTAGAATATATGGTGGCAACACTCAATAATGGGGGTGGGTTTTATAAGCAAGAACACTATGTACATGAAGCAAAAATGCACGGCGGTATCATTTTACCACCTTGTGTAAACCACAGTTTTGCATTGACCATTATTAGCAATAAAGATATTTATTTGGGGTTTTCTTTTTTACACGCTTTAGAACGCAAAACCATAAACCGCTTTATACAAGAAAGAGATAAAAATGGGCTCTATACAAGCTTAAATAATTTTATAAATCGTGTTCCTATTTCTATGGAACAGATTGCGATTTTAATAAAAATAGAGGCTTTTAGGTATACTAACAGAAACAAGCGAGAATTGCTTTGGGAAGCGCATATGAAAATTAATAAAATAACTTTTGAAGAACAGACACTAGAATTATTTAAAACTGAAAAGAAAAATTACAAGACTCCAAATTTACCCAATACAAAACTCGAAGACGCCTTTGATCAATTAGAACTATTGGGGTATTCGCTATGCAACCCTTTTAATTTATTGATTGAAAGTCCAAAAGGAAATCTAAGAGCTAAGCATTTAATTCATTTTATAAATAAGCCAGTAAGAATCAACGGGTATCTCGTAACCACTAAAACCACAAGCACCTCAAACAATAAAAGAATGCAGTTTGGCACTTTTATAGACCAAGATGGAGACTTTATAGACACCGTTCATTTTCCGCCAGTAGCAACTAAATATCCTTTTAGAGGAAGAGGAATTTATGAAATAACAGGAAAAGTTTTAAGTGAATTAGACTGTATAAACATTGAAGTAATAAAACTAGAACGCCTAGCCATTATTGAAGATCCAAGATACAGCGATACTAATTTAGCAAATAAAAGCGTAAATAATTTTAACCGAAAATTACATCCAGCAGCCAAAGTGGCTTTATTAAAAAATTGAAATAAATAGCATTATAAATATGAATCGAAAACAAGACAACAAGCTAAAGTCCTTCCCTCAAAGGCTAAAAATTATTAATGAAATAAAGCAACTTTTTTCTACGTCTCGGGGAAGAGCCTACCCCGAATTTATTTCGGGAGGGGTTTCAGTATTCATATAAAATAAACAGTAAAAAGTTAGTCCGAAATTAGGAAAAGCTTGCCTCGCATTTATTACAGGAGGGCTTTTGAACTTGAGGATGAACTTGAACTTGAAGATGAACTTAAACCTAAGAGTTATAAATAAAATCACCACAACCTAACCTAGTTACTTAATCAAACCCATAAACTAAAAAATTGAATAAAAAACGAAACATCATCCATATGGATCTTGACACTTTTTTTGTGTCTTGTGAGCGCAGGCTAGACAGCAAGTTAAATGGAATCCCCGTATTGATTGGCGGCACTAGTGATCGTGGCGTAGTAGCGGCCTGTAGTTATGAAGCTAGATCTTTTGGTATTCATAGTGCAATGCCTATGCGCTTGGCAAAACAACTGTGCCCCGAAGCCGTAATCGTTAGAGGAAACTCTGGCATCTACAGTAAATTTTCTAAAGAGGTTACCAATGTAATTAAAGAAAGTGTTCCCTTATATGAGAAGGCTTCGGTAGATGAGTTTTATATTGATCTTACAGGGATGGATAAATTTTTTGGATGTTTTAAACTAGCTTCAGAATTACGAGAACGTATCATTAATGAAACAGGATTGCCTATTTCCTTTGGCCTTTCAGAAAACAAGACAGTTTCAAAAATTGCAACGGGCGAAGCAAAACCCAATAATAAACTGAAGATTGACTTCGGAAATGAAAAACATTTTCTATCTCCTCTTTCTGTAAGAAAAATACCAATGGTGGGTGAAGTTACCTATCGCTCTTTATGTGATTTAGGGATTAAACGCATAAAAACCATTCAAGAAATGCCCATGGAAATGATGCACAAGGTATTTGGGAAAAACGGGCAAACCATTTGGCTTAAAGCAAACGGAATAGACAAATCGCCCGTAGTGCACTATAATGAGCGAAAATCTATCTCTACAGAACGTACTTTTGACCGTGATACCACCGATATAAGAAAACTAGAAAGCATCATCATTGCTATGGCAGAAAACCTAGCCTACCAACTTAGACGAGGCAATAAGTTAACAGCTTGTATTACTTTTAAAATTAGGTATTCAGATTTTCAAACCTATACAAAACAAAAGCGCATCCCCTATTCTGCCGCAGATCATAAAATTATTCCTTTGGTCATGGAGCTTTATAAGTTTTTATATCAAAGAAGATTATTGGTTAGGTTAGTAGGAGTACGCTTTAGTCATCTCGTAGAAGGAGGTCAACAAATAGATTTATTTAATGACGATGAAAAAACAATTAATTTATATCAAGCCATGGATAAAATGCGTGAACGTTATGGAGATAGAGTGGTTATGAAAGCAGCCGGGATGGGAGCAAAATCTATAAGCCGTTGGAATCCCTTTACAGGAGAGCCGCCTCCTTTATTAGCAAATAGAAGAAGATAAAACATTAATCTGTTATCACTACATCGAAGTAAAATTATCCTGTATGGGTATCAACGTAACAGTATTAACAGGAGCTGAAAGGCTCGCAAAAAACTAAATTTCGCTGTGCTATACTTAAAAGTTAGAAAAGTAAAAAGAGGCTACTACTCCGTTTTCTTAGAAACCATTACTGAAACTCCAAACGATTTTAAAAATCACAAAATCACCCACACATTCTAAGACAAATTAGAAGCGCTTTCTTATCTTGAAAAAATCCATTTTCTGAAAATATAATGTGTCGTTTTCCTTTCCTCCAATTACAAATTTGCCCTCGCAATCAGATTCAAATGATATATTTTTAGAAATATTAAGAATCTACACACGTAGACAGGAATTCCTAAATCATCAACAATCCTTCCAGACAAGATTCCATTTTGCGCCGAACGAAAGGTTGCTAAAAATAAAATTATAACAATTACGCATCAACACAACAAATACTGTCTGCTAATCTCACAAACCAGCAATAACTTTAATCTCACCAATAATTTTATCAGCTAACGAGTCTGCCGCTTCCTGAGAAGAAGCTTCAGTATAGATCCGGATAATAGGTTCAGTATTAGATTTTCTTAGGTGTACCCAGTTTTCAGCAAAGTCAATTTTCACACCGTCTACCGTGTTTATTTCTTCATTTGCGTATTTAGACTCCATTCCTTTTAAGATAGCGTCCACATCAATTTGAGGGGTGAGTTGTATCTTTTTCTTGCTCATAAAATATACAGGGTATTCACTTCGCAATTCGCTTACTTTTATTTTCCGCTCTGCTAAATAACTCAAGAATAAAGCGACACCTACAAGGCTATCTCTTCCATAGTGCAACTCTGGATAAATGATTCCTCCATTACCCTCACCTCCAATAACTGCGTTGGTATCTTTCATGGTTTGCACCACATTTACTTCCCCTACAGCACTTGCCGTATAGGTTCCTCCCAATTTTCTAGTAACATCTCTTAAGGCGCGAGAAGATGACATATTCGAAACTGTATTCCCCGGAGTGTGTTGTAGTATATAATCTGCAATAGCAACCAAGGTATATTCCTCGCCAAACATTTGCCCTTTTTCATCTATAAACGCAAGTCTATCCACATCTGGATCTACTACGATACCAAAATCTGCCCCTTCGTCAACTACCATTTTCATAATATCGCCCAAGTGTTCTTTCAAAGGCTCTGGGTTGTGAGGAAACTCGCCATTAGGCGTACAGTATAATTTAACAGGATGAACTCCTAATGTTTCTAAAAGCAAAGGCACGGCAATACCTCCAGTAGAATTTACACCATCCACGACCACTTTAAATTTTGCTTTTTCAATAGCGCTTTTGTTTACTAAATCAAGGTCTAAAATCTCATCAATATGTAAATCAAAATAAGCATCATTTCTTGTTATCTTCCCAAGGTCATCTACTTCAGCAAATTGAGTTTCTGCTTTTTCAGCAATATCCAAAATCTGTTGTCCAGCTTCAGCATTTAGAAATTCTCCCTCATTGTTCAATAATTTTAAAGCATTCCACTGTTTTGGATTGTGACTCGCTGTTAAAATAATCCCACCATCTGCGTGCTCCATTGTTACCGCCATTTCTACCGTAGGCGTTGTGCTTAAATCTAAATCCACTACATGAATTCCCATTCCTACAAGTGTGTTCATTACCAAATTTTGTATCATAGACCCACTGATTCTTGCATCACGGCCCACCACAATTTTGTAATCCTCTTTATTGCGCTGTTGCTTTACCCAAGTACCGTAGGCTGCGGCATACATTACCGCATCTATAGGGGTTAAATTATCGCCTTGAGTACCGCCAATGGTGCCCCTAATTCCTGAAATAGATTTTATTAATGTCATCGTTGTCTTATTTTTTAGCCGAAAAAACGCTTCGGTTTTAGTGCCGCAAATATACCTTTTTAAAGCTACATTTATAATCGCCATTTTTTGTAAATTTACTACATGAATTATTTAGCGCATATTTATCTTTCAGGAACTTCTGACGGGGTTATCATTGGTAATTTTATAGCAGACGGAATCAAAGGAAAAAAATATAAAAAATATCCTCAGGAGATTCAAAAAGGGATTCTTCTCCACCGGAGGATTGATACTTTTACAGACAGCCATCCCATCGTTAGACAGAGCACTAAAAGACTTCACAAAAAATACAGTCATTACAGTGGCGTAATTGTCGATATATTGTACGATCATTTTTTAGCGAAAAATTGGCAACAATACAGCGAACAACCACTTGCCGAATATGTGGCAGATTTTTATAATTTATTAGTTTCTAATTTTGAAATTCTCCCAACGAGAATACAACGAATGATGCCGTATATGATTTCCAATAATTGGCTACTTAATTATGCAACGATTTCAGGTATTTCAAACGTTCTTGAGGGAATGAATGTTCGTACAAAAAATATTTCTAAGATGAACTTTGCCGTAATCGAATTAGAGCAATTTTATACAGAGTTTGATGCAGAATTCACTGAGTTTTTCAAAGAATTAATTGACTATTCAAAACAACTGCGAGAAACTCTTTGAAAATAAAGACGAAATTAAAATCGAAAATGAAACAACTAATTTAGGCTTCTTACCCCTGCAGCCGAAAAAATTATTAATAAAATGAAAGTATTATATACTTTGTTATGATGGAAGGTAGACTTCATCTGAAAATTTATAATCAAAAGCTAAATATATATTCTGAAATTCAGAAGAGGGATTTTGAAACCAAACACAATAAGCCAAGATAATATCGTGAGAAATCTAACCACCAAGACACAAAGAACACAACGTTTTTCTTTACTGAAACCAAAGGATTTTTTTAACCGAAGTTCTATGCAATATATCCTATTATTAGTCATCATCCTATTAGGATTTATAAGTTGTAGAGAATCTCCCACGTCAGTAAAAATCGAAGAACAGGTTCCACAACTAGGACTTATCACAAAAAATGCCATGGTAGTTTCGGCTCGTGAAGAAGCTTCAAAGATTGGATCACAAATAATGGAACAAGGCGGTAACGCCTTTGACGCTATGGTTGCTACTGAGATGGCACTTGCTGTTTGTTTTCCTTACGCAGGCAACTTGGGCGGCGGCGGTTTTATGGTATACCGCACACAATTTGGCGAAATAGGCGCATTAGACTATCGCGAAAAAGCACCATTAAAAGCGACCAAAACGATGTACCTCGATGAGAATGGAAACTACCTGCCAGAAAAAAGTAAAGTTGGAGGGCTCGCCGTAGGAATTCCAGGCACCGTAGCGGGAATATTTAAAGCACACGAGAAATTTGGAACGCTCCCCATTGAGACAATCTTAGAACCTGTAATCCAATTGGCTAAAAATGGTTTTAAATTAACCAAAGCTCAAGCTATTAGATTTAACTACTACGCTCCTATTTTTAAAAAAGTAAATGGAGCCGAATCTATTTATACAAAAACAGTTTCCGAAGGAGAAATTTTCAAAAATGAAGCACTCGCAAGCACATTACAAGCTATTAGCGATAAAGGGCAAATGGCATTCTATAAAGGCGCTATTGCTGAAAAATTAGCCGCTTTTTTAAAAGAAAAAGGAAGTATCATCACTGTTAAAGATTTGGCTAGATACGAAGCAGAATGGCGCGAACCTGTGACGTTTAATTATAAAGACTTAAAAGTGATCTCTATGTCTCCGCCATCCAGTGGTGGTATTTGTTTGGCGCAAATATTAAAAAGCATTGAACCTTTTGATTTGAAACAGTTTGGGCATAATTCAGCTAAATACATTCAAGTATTAACAGAAGCAGAAAGAAGAGCCTACGCAGATAGAAGTTATTTTTTAGGAGATCCAGATTTTGTTGATATTCCAGTAGATAGTTTAATTAGCGATGAATATCTCAAAAATCGAATGGATGACTTCTCCTTTGATCAAGCAACAATGTCAACAGCAATATCTCACGGAAATATCCCTGGCTATGAAAGCATGGAAACGACGCATTACTCCATTGTAGATCAATTTGGAAATGCAATTGCAGTCACCACCACATTAAACGCGGCCTTTGGATCAAAATTATATGCTAGTGAGTTGGGCTTCTTTTTGAATAACGAAATGGATGATTTTAGCGCTAAACCAGGAGAACCAAATATGTTTGGGCTCATTGGAGGGACTGCCAATGAAATTGCTCCGGCAAAAAGAATGCTTAGTTCTATGACTCCAACGCTAGTCGAAAAAGATGGGGACTTTTGGATGAGTGTTGGAACCCCTGGAGGATCTACTATTATCACTTCGGTATTACAAACTATACTAAATGTCTACGAATTTGATATGACTATGCAAGATGCTGTCGATGCTCCACGATTTCATCATCAATGGCTGCCCGATGTGGTTCAATTTGAACGAGAGGGGATTGATGAAAAAGTACTTCAACAATTAAAAAATAAAGGATACGCAATTGATCGTACAAATGCAATAGTACTGGGAAAAGTAGATGCCATTTTAATGCTACCAGATAGCACTATGGAAGGAGGAGCAGATAGACGTGGAGATGATACAGCAATAGGTTTCTAAAAAAACGTAGCTCACCGTACTTTAACAGCTTAATATACGTTTTATCGAATAATGTTAAAAAATAAATGCCAATGTAGGATTTTTACTACATAATCAAGTATGTTTGACTTTATATCAATTTTGGTACCATTGGCTTGAAGGTTGACCTACTGTATTACAACTCGCCTATTTGCCCCACAATCTAATGACAAGAAAGAAGTTATTAAACAATCACTACGCCCTAATACCATTGGTATTTTCAGGGCTTTTGGTCATTGCGGTCATTTTTTTACTTTGGCAACGTTTAGCAACAGAACCAACGTTTAGAGAATCACTTCAAGAGTATAGTGGTTTATTTATTGGAATAAGTGGTTTCATTTCATTTTCAATACTAGTATACCTAATTGTTTCCGTTATTGGATCTAAGCGAGTACAATCGGTTTCTGGAGGTCAAGCGAGTATCTTGATTCAAAAAATGAACACGGTACGCCAAATTATTGAAATCTTACTAGACAGTAAATTATGGCTTCCGGGAGTCAAAGAATATATTGATGACGAATTTGAAGGCCTAAACTTTTTTGAAGTAAAGGAGTTTTACAAAGGAAAATCAAAATTAGCTATCGAATTTCTTCAAGAAAAACCAAGCTTTAAAGATACAGAAACACTTTATTTGGAATTAAAATCACTTTTAATGATTGATCCAAAACAAAAGAAACTCCCTAAAAACCTAGTAACACCTACATACTTCAAAACAGAAATCTTAGAAAAATGGATTGAGCACAAATGTGGGTCCGGCCTATGGTATTACTTTGGTTATAAGTTTGGTAACTATAAAGGCTCACTAGATATTGAAGCGATTTTTGAACGACATCAAGATAAAATCATGACCTTGGCAAATAATATAGACAGTGAATTATTTGAGGAAAATAGCTTTAACGAAAACTTCTTCTCTAAATTAGGAGAATACATTAATAAAGATTTAATCCCGCAGTTATTTCAACTTCAAAACAAGACAAGCTCTAGCGTTCCTAAAACCATAAAGTATTTATATTTATTATTTTCTTCTTCTATTATAATAGGTGTTCTTTTACCTTTAATCACATTGTTGTTTAGTCTTAATCCAATAGCCTTAATTGTCAGTTTTGGTTTTGTAATTGGCTTGTTATTTTTCTTAGTACTTACCGCATACCCATTTTTAAATAAAATTTTAGAAGAATAAAATACTTCAGGGCGATCCCACTAGCTATTCAAATCCTAAAAATAAAATTATAAACCAGCCTGACTGTTAGGCAGGTCACAAAGCTTAATAATTAAAAGACGGAGCCTCGAGATATTAAACTCGAAAAAATATGATAAAAAAAATTTCAATGTGGGATTCTCCATCCTCAATTGTTGTATAATTAATAATATCCATTACACCTTGACAGTTAAATTTTAAAGCAGTTTAAGTACCTTTGCAAACTATGACAAAAAACAACGATGTTATTGAGGTTTTAGGCGCTCGCGTCCACAACTTAAAGAATATTGACGTAACAATTCCACGAGACAAATTGGTAGTAATTACGGGCCTGTCGGGTAGCGGTAAATCTTCGCTCGCTTTTGATACTATTTATGCAGAAGGGCAACGTCGCTATATAGAAACTTTTAGTGCCTATGCACGCCAGTTTTTAGGCAATCTAGAACGTCCCGATGTTGATAAAATTGACGGGCTCTCGCCAGTGATTGCTATTGAACAAAAAACCACGAGTAAAAGTCCGCGCTCCACCGTAGGAACCATTACTGAAATTTATGATTTTTTAAGATTATTCTATGCCCGTGCGAGCGACGCCTATAGCTACAATACGGGAAAGAAAATGGTGAGTTATAGCGATGAGCAAATCAAAGACTTAATTATCGAAGAATTTGATGGTAAAAAAGTGAGCATTCTTGCGCCAATTATTCGTTCAAGAAAAGGACATTACCGCGAACTTTTTGAACAAATTGCAAAACAAGGCTTTTTAAAAGTTCGTGTAGATGGTGAAGTTTTGGATATCGTTTCAGGAATGAAAGTAGATCGCTACAAAACCCACGATATCGAAACCGTTGTGGATAGATTAAAGATTGATAGCACTATTGACAATGATAAAAGATTATCAGAAAGTATTGTGACAGCAATGTATCAAGGTGATGACGTCTTGATGGTATTAGATAATGAAACTAATAAAGCGCGTTATTTTAGCAGGTCTTTAATGTGCCCAGAAAGTGGAATAAGTTATCCTAATCCAGAACCCAATAATTTTTCTTTTAATTCTCCCAAAGGGATGTGCCCCAATTGTAAAGGACTCGGGGAATTATATGAAGTAAACCTCAAAAAGGTGGTTCCTGATGAAAAAATCTCTATAAAAAAAGGAGCATTAGCTCCCCACGGACCTCAAAAAAGCAATTGGATTTTTAAACAGTTAGAGCTTATAGCACATCGATTTAAGTTCAAATTGACAGATCCCTTCTCGAAAATTCCTAAAGAAGCAAAACATTTTATCTTTTACGGCGGAAGTGACAAATTTGATGTAGAATCAAAAACTTTAGGCATTACACGAAACTATAAAATAGAATTTGAAGGCGTTGCCAACTTCTTACAAAACACCTATGATGCAGCTGAAACAACATCGCTAAAAAGGTGGGCAAAAGAATATATGGACAAAATTAAATGTCCAGAATGCGAAGGAAGCAGATTGCGTAAAGAATCATTGTTTTTTAAAGTAAATGAAAAGAACATTGCAGAATTAGCTCACATGGATGTCCTAGAGTTAGCTGCATGGTTTAGAAATTTAGAACAAAATATTTCAGAAACACAACTAAAAATAGCTTCTGAAATTATTAAGGAAGTACGCACACGATTGCAATTTTTAGTGGATGTTGGACTCACGTATTTAGCCTTGGACCGAAGTTCAAAATCACTTTCTGGTGGCGAAGCGCAGCGTATTAGACTGGCTACACAAATAGGCTCTCAGCTTGTTGGAGTCCTTTATATTCTTGATGAGCCTAGCATTGGCCTACATCAACGTGATAATGAAAAACTTATTCATTCCTTGGAATCACTTCGGGATATTGGTAACTCGGTAATCGTAGTAGAGCACGATAAAGATATGATTGAGCATGCAGACTATGTTATAGACATTGGTCCAGCTGCTGGAAAACACGGTGGTGAAATTGTTAGCATAGGAACGCCTAAAGAAATTTTAACGCATAAAACACTCACCGCAGATTATCTCACCGGAAGAAAAGAAATTGAAATTCCAAAAAAACGCCGAGAAGGTAACGGAAACTTTCTTGAGTTAACAGGAGCTACTGGAAACAATCTCAAAAATGTTTCGGTTAAAATTCCAATGGGAATGATGATTGGAGTGACAGGTGTCTCAGGTAGTGGAAAATCTACCTTAATTAATGAAACCCTCTACCCTATTTTAAATGCCTATGTTTATAATGGTGTAAAAGTGCCCATGCCCTATAAAAAAATTAAGGGCTTAGAGTTTCTTGATAAAGTAATTGATATCAATCAATCCCCAATAGGCAGAACTCCGCGTTCAAACCCCGCTACGTATACGGGTGTGTTTTCAGAAATACGAAATCTTTTTGCAAAAGTGCCTGAAGCTATGATTCGAGGATATAAACCGGGGCGTTTTAGTTTTAACGTTTCTGGAGGCAGATGCGAAACGTGCAAAGGTGGCGGACTTCGCGTTATCGAAATGAACTTTTTACCAGACGTATATGTGGAATGTGAAACCTGTCAAGGAAAAAGATTTAATCGTGAAACACTAGAAATCAGGTACAAAGGAAAATCTGTTATTGATATTTTAGAAATGACCATAGAAGAAGCGTGTGACTTTTTTGAACTCATTCCTAAGATTTTCCGTAAATTAAAGACAATACGCGACGTAGGTTTGGGTTATATTACATTAGGACAACAGTCCACGACCCTATCTGGTGGAGAAGCACAACGCATAAAATTAGCAACTGAGCTTTCAAAGAGAGATACTGGAAACACCTTTTACATTCTCGATGAACCAACTACAGGGTTGCATTTTGAAGACATTAGAGTGTTAATGTTAGTATTACAGAAGTTAGTAAACAAAGGGAATACTGTATTAATTATTGAACACAACCTGGACGTAATTAAAACAGTAGACTATATTATTGATATTGGTCCTGAAGGAGGAAAAAAGGGAGGCGCCATTGTTTCAAAAGGCACCCCTGAAGAAATTATAAAAAAGAATAAAGGCTACACCGCAAAGTTTTTGAAGAAAGAACTAAATTGAAAAAAATTAAAAGCCTAATGAAAGACTAAGAAAAACATGCGTAAAGAAGAAAACAGCAAGAACTGGAATGCAGTTAAAACAAACGACTCTTGGGCGATTTTTAAAATCATGGGGGAGTTTGTAAATGGTTATGAAAAAATGAGCCGTATAGGGCCCTGTGTTTCTATTTTTGGTTCTGCGCGAACAAAACCAGATCATAAATACTACAAGCTCGCTGAAAGTATTGCAAAAAAAATTACTGAACACGGCTACGGTGTGATCACTGGTGGTGGGCCAGGAATTATGGAAGCCGGTAATAAGGGAGCGCATTTAGCAGGAGGTACATCCGTAGGCCTTAATATTACCTTGCCTTTTGAGCAGCACGACAATCCATATATAGACAGTGATAAAAGCATCGATTTTGATTACTTTTTTGTTCGGAAAGTAATGTTTGTAAAA
Organism: Patiriisocius sp. Uisw_017; assembly: GCF_047731265.1. Lineage (GTDB taxonomy): Bacteria > Bacteroidota > Bacteroidia > Flavobacteriales > Flavobacteriaceae > Patiriisocius. The sequence continues at coordinate 3,523,399 of NZ_CP159835.1, forward strand.
TACTCTCAGGGTTTTGTTGTAATGCCTGGAGGTTTTGGAACTTTGGATGAATTTTTTGAAGCATTCACATTAATACAAACACGCAAGATTGATAAGTTTCCATTAATACTGGTAGGAACCAAGTTTTGGGGTGGACTCGTTCAATGGATAAAAACTACATTGCTCGAAGAAAATAATAATATTAGTCCTGGTGATTTAGATCTTATGCATGTGGTGGATACTGAAGACGAAGTACTGCACATTCTCGATAATTTTTATAATAAAACAAAACACAGTCCTAATTTCTAACGAATATTAGTCTTCCTCTATCTATGAAAAACTGCGCATTCATACTAGTATCTTTATTCTTAGCAACTACTTGCTTAGGGCAAAGCACTATAAAAACAATGTTCTATAACCTACTAGAGTTTCCTGAAGCATTGCCTGGTGATCGCAGCACGATATTAAAAAACATATTGAACGAATACAATCCAGATATTTTTATGGTTTGTGAATTACAAAATCAAGAAGGAGCAGATTTGGTTTTAGATATAGCACTTAATGATGTTGCCGAAGATTATAACGCAGCGCCATTTATTTTTAATACCTCGAGTGATGCAGAACTAAATCAACTATTGTATTACCGCAAAGGGATGTTTACCTTAGAAGAGACTCAAGTAATACAAACTACCGTTAGAGATATTAACAGGTATCAATTAAAAGTAAGCACAACAGATCAAGAAACAGATCCTATTATTATTCAAGCATATGTTTGCCATTTAAAATCGAGTCAAGGAACCGCCAATCAAAACTTACGATTGGACATGGTAAATCAATTTTTTGCAAATACAGAAACCTTAAACCCCAATGCCTATGTCCTTTTTGCAGGAGATTTTAATGTTTATAGAGCTACTGAACCTGCATACGAAGCGTTGTTAGACACAAGCAATACTATCCCGATGGTAGATCCTATAGACACTCCAGGATCTTGGAACAACAACCCCGATTTTCAAGAGGTACATACTCAAAGCACTCGCATTAGCTCTAGCGGTTTTGGTGCAGGTGCAGGCGGCGGAATGGATGATCGTTTTGATTTTATTTTAATTTCAGAAAATCTAATGACAGAACCTAAACTAAAATATGTTCCTGATACTTATAAATCATTCGGAAATAATGGCAACTGTTATAATAACAATGTGAGTAGTGAAGATTGTATGGGTGAGTTTAGCCAAACGCTTAGAAATAGTATTTACAGCATGAGTGATCATTTACCTGTGGTAATGACCTTTGAAACTAACAAAGAAATTGTGTTGAATACACCAGATTTTCAAACCGAAAATCCATCCATAGAAATCGAAAATACCTTGGCTCAAGAAAATTTAAACCTACGTATTATAGACCCTAACTTATATGGAACAGATTTATTTATATACAATACACTTGGACAAAAAATAAGTTCGTACACACTAACAAGTCAACCACAACAGCAGGTAGGAATTTCGGGATTAGCAGACGGAATTTACTATCTAAAAACCAACCAGTCTTTGTTTGAAACCTTTAAATTTATAAAGACTTTTTGAGAACGATTACACACATACTCTTACTTTGTTTGTTAGCATCAACGACTTTGTTGGCGCAGCATAAAATCACTATTGACGCAACGTTAAACGATGTGGAAGAGACCATTACAATTCAACAAAAAATTGAATATGTAAATACAAGCTCAAAATCTTTAGATACTATTTATTTTAATGACTGGGCAAATAGTTTCAGTAAAAAAACTACCCCGTTAGGGATTCGTTTTGGCGAAAATTTTGACTTCCCTTTTACTTTTGAAAATGATTCAAAAAGAGGAAAAACTACCATCGGGGAAATTAGAAACAATAATGGCTCGCCCTTATCTTGGGAATACGGCACCGCAGTTGACATATTAAAAGTCGCACCTTCCAAAATAATAAAAGCGGGTGAAAGTTTTACTTTTAATCTTAGTTATACAGTCAAAGTTTCTGACGATAGCTTTACACGTTTTGGTGTTGACAATAACGGAAATTACAAATTGCGTTATTGGTATATTTCACCTGCCGTATTCGATGAGGAATGGAAAGCATACAGCAATAAGAATACAGAAGATTTGTATCTCTTACCTTCACAATTCGACATTACATTTAATTATCCTAAAAATTTAATCCTAGACTCAGATTTTGATATCGTTTCTGAAGAAACAATAGGAACAAATAAACGTACTGTTATCAAAGGAATTGACAGAACAAAAGCTTTATTATTTCTTAGTAAAACAATAAAATTTGAGAGTATTGTAACAGATAAAGTCGAAGTTGTTTCGAACATTTACCAACGAAAAGTGAGTTCTCCCATTCGCGCGCTAATGGTGGATCGTGTAACACATTTTTTAAACGAAAAATTGGGTGATTACCCGTTTGATAAAATTATCGTTAGCGATGAAGACAATCGAAACAACCCAGTATACGGTCTCAACCAATTACCCAGCTTCTTAAGCCCCTTCCCTAATGGTTTTGAATACGACCTAGCCCAACTCAAAACAATGAGCCGCAAGTATTTAGAAAACGCTCTAATGCTTCATCCACGAGAGGATTCTTGGCTTATAGGTGCAATGCAAATAAACTTACTCATAGAATATATAAACGAGTACTATCCTAAAATGAAGATATTAGGTAGTTTAAGTGATTTTTGGATTATAAAGTGGACACATATTTCAGACCTAGAATTTAACGATCAATATTCTTTGTTGTATTTAAATATGGCTCGAAACAACATTCACCAGCCATTAGCAACACCTCGAGATTCACTTACTAAATTCAATAAAAACATAGCAAATGACTATTACAGCGCAAAAGGGTTGCAATATTTAAAAGACTTTCTGACTGATACTTCGTTGGATGAGGCTATTAAAGAGTTTTATACTACTTATAAATTAAAGCAGACAACCTCTAACGATTTCAAAAAAATAATTGAAGCTAAGACGTCGTTACCTATAGATTGGTTTTTTGATGAATATGTTCAAAATCGAAGTACCATAGATTTTAAAATTAAAAAAATTGAAAAACGAGGTGATTCTTTAGATGTTACCATCTTAAACAAGCGAAAAAACAAACTCCCAGTTTCAATATATGGTAGCACAAAAAAAGACAGTCTAATTTTTAAGAACTGGGTAATGCCTATTGACAGTATAGGAACCATAACGGTACCTGCGAAAGGGGTTGAAAAATTAGTGCTTAATAAAGAGGGACATATCGCTGAGTTTAACCGCAGAAATAACACAAAAAAAATTGATGGAATTTTAAACCGTCCAATTCAATTTAGGCTTTTTCAAGACGCTCAAGACCCTCGCTACAATCAGTTATTCCTTATGCCCATTTTTGAATTTAATTTATACGATGGGATTACGGCTGGGATGAAATTGTACAACAAAACATTGCTGCCAAAATTTATCCATTATAAATTGGAGCCTCAATACGGTTTCAGATCAAAAAAGATAATTGGTAATGGAAATATACAAGTTACCAATCAATTTGAATCCGGAAAATTATACGCAACGCGTTATGGTTTTAGCGGTAGTTATTTCTCATACGATGAAAACCTCTTTTATAGAAGATTTACACCCTACCTAACATTTTCTTTTAGAGATGAAGATTTACGAAAGAACGAAAAGCAATTCATCAACCTTAGAAGTGTAAATGTATTTAGGGATGAAAACCCAAACGATTCAGATCAAGAACCCAACTACAGTGTTTTTAATGCAAGCTATGTCTATAGCAACCCTAACTTAATTGACTACTATCGCGGTGTTGTAGATTATCAAATATCTGAAAATTTCAGTAAAATTTCGACAACCCTAGACTACCGAAAGCTATTTGTCAATAACAGGCAATTAAATGTGCGCATCTTTGCTGGAGCATTCCTTTTTAATGACACACGAGAAAACGAAGATTTCTTTAGTTTTGCACTCGATAGACCCACTGATTATCTTTTTGACTATAGTTATTATGGTCGAAGTGAAGAAGCAGGGCTTTTTAGTCAACAACTTATTGTAGCCGAGGGTGGTTTTAAATCACAGTTACAACCCGCTTTTGCCAATAACTGGATTACTACCATAGGAGTGAGTACAAATATATGGCGATGGATATTAGCGTATGGTGATGCAGGACTCGTAAATAATACGCAAAGCGGAACAAAGGCCTTGTTTGATTCTGGAATCCGAATTAACTTAGTACAGGATTATTTTGAGTTGTATTTCCCTTTGTATTCTTCTTTAGGCTGGGAACCTGGAATGCCTAATTACGATCAGCGAATTCGTTTTAAAGTCACTTTAAGCCCCAAGACATTATTAAGTTTGTTTACCAGAGAGTGGTATTAAAAAATGCCTTTTTACCATTACATATTCTCATTTTCACGCTTTTTAGCCTGCAACAGATTAGTGTATTTTCAATCAAATCATCATTTGGGTTATTAATTCACATTAGGGTGCTGATTGAAAAAATATTTATTGAGGATACGTTACCTAAATAGCCTTTTTAATAAGATACCACCAAATATTTAGCATTGTTTTGCACGTTCGTTTTGACTACTTTTGCAAAAGCGTAATATCTATAAATCTCATCTCTATGCAAACAAATCCTACGACAAATAAAGATCTCTCTTTTGATGATTTCAAAGCTGAAATTATCAATGACTATACAATAGCGGTTACGAGTAGAGAATGCAGTTTGTTAGGACGTCGTGAAGTACTTACAGGAAAAGCAAAATTTGGGATTTTTGGAGATGGCAAAGAAATACCCCAACTGGCTTGGGCAAAGGCTTTTAAAAATGGAGATTGGCGCAGTGGATATTACCGTGACCAAACGTTTATGATGGCGATTGGCAAATTAACCATTCAACAGTTTTTTGCAGGTTTGTATGGACACACAAGTTTAGAGGAAGATCCAATGAGTGCTGGAAGGCAAATGGGCGGTCATTTTGCAACCCATTCTTTGAACGATGACGGTACTTGGAAAAACTTAACTGAACAAAAAAATAGTAGTGCAGACATCTCTCCAACTGCTGGGCAAATGCCACGATTATTGGGATTGGCACAAGCTTCAAAAGTTTTCAGAAATTTAAAAGGACTGGAAAACAAAACAAACTTTTCAAAAGAAGGAAATGAAGTTGCTTGGGGAACCATAGGAAACGCAAGCACAAGCGAAGGGTTGTTTTGGGAAACGATAAATGCAGCAGGGGTGTTACAAGTACCAATGGTAATGTGTGTTTGGGATGATGAATACGGGATTTCAGTCCATGCAAAACATCAAACTACAAAAGAAAACATCTCTGAAATCTTAAAAGGGTTTCAAAGAACCAACGAAGACAAAGGCTACGAAATTATTATAGTAAACGGCTGGAATTATGTCGAGCTCGTAGAAGCATTTCAAAAAGCAGGCACCATCGCACGCGAAGAGCACGTTCCTGCTCTAATCCACGTTCGTGAATTAACACAACCCCAAGGACACTCTACTTCAGGCTCACATGAGCGCTACAAAAATACAGAAAGACTTCAATGGGAGCGAGCGTTTGATTGTAATGTAAAATTCAGAGAATGGGTCATAGAAAATAATTTTGCGACCAATGATGAATTAGAAGCCATAGAAAAAGACATAAAAAAACAGGTACGCGTTGGTAAAAAAGCGGCTTGGCAAGCATTTTTAGCACCTCAGCAAAAGGAATCCCAGGAAGCGATTACACTTTTAAGTAATTTAGCTGAAAGCTCTCCTAATAAAACCTTTATTGAAAAAATAAAGAATGAACTGGCTGCAGAAAAAGAACCTTTTCGCAGAAGCATAGCAAGTGGAGTTCGAAAAGCACTTAGATATGTGATTTTAGAAACGAGTACCGAAAAAAAACAATTACAAGATTGGATTAATAATTATTTTGAAATCATTCAACCTAAATATTCTTCAAACTTATATTCTGAATCAAATACAAATGCAATTAGCGTTGCCGAAGTGAAACCAGCATATAATAGCAATGCCGAAGATGTAGATGGCCGTGTTATTTTACGGGACAATTTTGACACTATTTTAGGAAATTACCCAGAGACATTAATTTTTGGAGAGGACGTAGGTGCCATTGGTGATGTAAACCAAGGGCTCGAAGGTCTTCAAGAAAAATATGGCGAAATGCGTGTGAGTGACACCGGAATTAGAGAAGCGACAATTTTAGGTCAAGGTATCGGGATGGCAATGCGAGGACTGCGCCCAATTGCAGAAATACAGTACTTGGATTATATCTTGTATGCCTTGCAAATTATGAGTGATGATCTTGTTACCGTGCGTTATAGAACTAACGGTATGCAAAAAGCACCTTTAATTGTTCGCACGCGCGGGCACCGTTTAGAAGGAATCTGGCATAGTGGTTCGCAAATGGGAGGATTGATTCATTTGCTCCGCGGCATGTATATTCTCGTGCCTCGCAACATGACAAAAGCAGCAGGTTTTTATAATACACTTTTAAAAACAGACGAACCGGCTCTTGTAATTGAATGCTTGAATGGCTATCGATTAAAAGAAAAGATGCCCGCTAATTTAGGAGCATTTAGGACCCCAATTGGTGTTATTGAAACCATTAAGGAAGGTAACGACATTACCCTAGTTTCCTACGGAAGTACCTTGCGCATTGTTCAAGAGGCTGCAAAAGAATTACAGCAAGTAGGTATTGATGCTGAAGTAATTGATGTGCAATCTCTACTTCCATTAGACTTAAACCACGACCTAGTTAAAAGTATTAAAAAAACAAACCGATTACTAGTTATTGACGAAGATGTTCCTGGTGGAGCTTCAGCATATATTCTTAAGACCATTGTTGAAGATCAAAACGGCTACCAATACTTGGATAGCAAACCACAAACACTAGCAGCAAAACCGCACCGCCCTGCCTACGGAACTGACGGTGATTACTTTTCAAAACCATCTACTGAAGATGTTTTTGAAAAAGTATATGAAATTATACACGAAGCGAATCCTATAGATTTTCCTAAGTTGAGGTAGCTGTACTTTTAATGAAGAACCTCTTTGCTCTATCCCTGCTTCTTAGTCTCTATTTTTCTAGCCACGCCAAAGGAAATTATAGTATCGCAAACTATCCTAACGAGAAAGCCTCGTTCCTTACTTTTAACCTATTGACCACATTTATATTGGATACAACCAGATATCGAATGGGATATATTCATCCCATAAACAAACAATTGTGTGTGTTACTGGGTGTTGGTTTTGGGTCTGAAGTCACAAATTTTATTGTCACCCAGCAAGACCGCGATGATAGAGATAACCATTCGTTTTTTGAAGTTAGACCTCAAATCTATTCTATTTTGTAAACTACTATATTATGGCTTTTTTTAAAAATATTTCCTACAAATATTAAATAATTGTTAATTTTTAACGTTTATATGCCATTAATCAAGTTTAAGTGTTTTTTTTTAATGTAACTTTGGTTTTTTTATTAAACACAAATAACTACCTCTTGAAATTAATTAATCTCCTTATAATTTATTTACTAGCAGTATCCTGTTCCCCAGATAGTCTCGAAAACTCCACAAATACAAACCAAAAAACGGCTAATCTAGTATTAGGTTTTGAGCAATATTTAAACCTTGAGTCCGAAACCATTTTTGATGTTCCCTATGACTCCCATTCCGAACAAGTGATGGATATTTACTTGCCAGAAGACCGCTCCTTTTCTTACACCAAAGTTTTAGTTTTAGTACACGGAGGAAGCTGGCAATACGGAGACAAAACTAGTTTTACAAACCTTGCTGAAGAATTAAAAGAACGACACCCAAATCACGCTATAGTCAACCTAAATTACAGGCTAGCTGACACAAGTCACGCAGCATTTCCAAATCAATTTATTGACATAAAAAATGCTCTTGAATATTTAGAAAGAGAAGCTGATAATTTAAAGATAAAACCTGAATTTGGCCTTATAGGCGGGAGCTCTGGTGGTCATTTAGCACTATACTACGATTATAAATTTGACACTAACGATGCTGTAAAATTCGTTTGCAGTATGTCTGGACCTACAGATTTCGCAGATTCGTTCTATCAACAAAACCCTAATTTCAATCAACTCATTGAATTATTAATTGATAAAGATGCATACGGAGTAAATAGCAATGGAAGTAGAGAAGATTTTATTCCTGGCAGTGATCTCTCAATTTCTTATTATCTAGATCACCTTAGTCCGCTGTATCACGTAAACTCTCAAAGCAGCCCTACACTTCTATTTCACGGGGATCAAGACGAAATCGTACCTATTGCCAATGCCTATATGTTAAATAAAACACTAACCTACGCCTCTGTCAAAAATAAACTTAATGTGTATACTGGAGACCATAGTGGTTGGATTCTTCCTTTTTACAGAACGCTACTACACTCAGAAATTTCTGATTTTATTCTTAAATTTCTTTAAGAATCTAAAACATTCAACTTAGCAAACCTAAGAAGTAATTTTTTAAGACCTCCGTTTGCAAAGTTAATTTCGGCTTTTGTATCTGCTCCTGCGCCTTCTATCTTGGTGATTTTTCCTTTACCGAAACGAACATGTTCTACCCAAGTTCCAATGTGAAGATTTGCTTTTGCAGCATCAAAGTTTTTTTCAGATGCACTCGTGGCAGGTTTCATTTTACGCAGTTTTCTTATTTGATCTTGTGTGGGTCCACTGGGCGCTTCTCCCGCAGTAGGCTTTCTTAAACGCAGTTTGCTCTTATCTACCTCGTCAAAGATATCAGCATCTAATAGCGGCTTATAACGTTGTTCTGTAATAGGGGTTAAGTACTCTATATAGTTAGCATCTATTTCTTCAATAAAACGGCTAGGTTCTGCATCAATTAACTTCCCCCAACGGTACCTAGATTGCGTATAGGTTAAATAGGCTTGTTTCTCCGCTCTTGTTAATGCAACATAAAACAAACGACGCTCTTCTTCTAGTTCTTCACGGGTACTCATACTCATTCCGCTTGGAAAAAGATCTTCTTCCATTCCTACAACATAAACATATGGAAACTCCAAGCCCTTAGCCAGATGCACGGTCATAAGTGCGACCCTATCATCATCGCCTTTGTCATTATCTAAATCTGTTGCTAGTGCGACATCTTCCATAAATTCTGATAAAGACCCAGTACTATCTGCTAGCTCTCTTTGTTCTTCCACAAAATCGCGCATACCATTCAGTAGCTCTTCAATATTTTCAATGCGAGCAATGCCTTCTGGTGAACCATCCTTTTTTAGCTCGGTGTATAAACCTGTCTTTTTGGTTACATGTTCTGCAATTTGAAACACATCATAATTTTGATTCACTACCTGGAAGCTCTGAATCATCGTTACAAAATTCTGTAGTTTAGTTTGTGTTCCTTTATTGATATTTAATTCTATCTTTTGAAGATGCTGCATTACTTCAAACATAGATCTCCCATAGTGATTTGCAGCAACTGTAAGCCTTTCTATTGTTGTTTGCCCTATTCCGCGCGCAGGATAATTAATGACGCGTTTGAGTGCTTCTTCGTCTTTAGGGTTCAAGATTAACCGCAAATATGACAGCACATCTTTTATTTCTTTTCGTTGATAAAAACTCAATCCGCCGTATATGCGATAGGGAATATCTTTTTTCCGAAGGGCATCTTCCATGGCACGGGATTGTGCATTGGTGCGATACAAAATGGCGAAGTCTCCATTTTGTGCCTTCTCGTTCATTTGCGTTTCGAAAATATTACTTGCCACAAAACGCCCTTCGTCACCATCGGTCATCGTGCGGTTTACTTTTATCTTAACACCCTCGTCGTTGGCAGTCCATACCACCTTATCCAATCTGGTTTTGTTCTTTTCAATAATACTATTAGCGGCGTTTACGATATTTTTTGTGGAGCGATAATTCTGCTCCAAACGGTACACTTTTACATCATCATAATCCTTCTGAAAATTGAGAATATTGTTAATATTAGCCCCTCTAAAAGCATAAATACTCTGGGCATCATCCCCTACTACACAAATATTTTGAAATTTATCACTTAAGGCACGTACGATTAAGTACTGGCTATGATTTGTATCTTGGTACTCATCAACCAAAATATATCTAAAACGGTTTTGATATTTTGCTAACACTTCAGGAAAACGAGTTAAAAGCTCATTGGTTTTTAGCAATAAATCATCAAAGTCCATCGCTCCTGCTTTAAAGCATTTCTCCACATAGCTTTTATAAATTTCTCCCAAACGAGGTATTTTTGCCATCGCATCTGCCTCCATTAACTCTGGATTACTGAAGTATGCTTTTACCGTGATCAAACTGTTTTTATAGGAAGAAATCCGCGAATAGACTTGCTTGTATTTGTAGATCTCTTTGTCGAGTTGCATCTCTTTTATTACAGCTCTAATAACGCTTTGAGAGTCTTGCGTATCGTAGATGGTGAAATTTGAAGGATAGCCCAGCTTATCTGCCTCGTACCTCAATATCTTTGCAAAAACACTGTGGAACGTTCCCATCCAAAGGTTTTTTCCTTCGCTAGCGCCAACGATTTCAGAAATACGTTTTTTCATTTCGCGTGCCGCTTTATTTGTAAACGTAAGCGCTAAAATATTAAAAGGATCAACACCTTTAGACATTAAATACGCAATGCGGAATGTCAACACTCTAGTCTTACCAGATCCTGCTCCAGCAATAACAATCATAGCACCATCTTTTTGAATGGTAGGAGCTAATTGGGCATCATTTAATTGGCTGAGATATTCTTGCAAATTCTTTGAAGTTAAAATTGAAAAATATTTTAAAAATTCAGGGGAAACTGAATTCAAAATTGAACCTGAAAAATAGTCATTTTGAAAGGAAATGTATTGTTGAAAATTCAGAAATTATAAACACTTTCCGTATTTATCAAACAGAGACTGTACATCGTTTTTAATTACGAGCTTTAAATCTTTCATATTATAAATAATTCTATTTTAGATACTAAATACTTGGTGTGACCCATCTATTTATATTGAAGATAGCATCAATATCTTTGATATGTTTTAGTGTAACATTTTTGCATATCTACTGACATATTACCCTATTCTCTGTTAAATACGCTGTTAAAATAGCTTAGACAAATTCGACTAAAAAATTGATATACAGACTTCTGCACTATAAACCAATACATTAAATCATTAAAAAACTATTTTCCAATGTAAAACGAACAGCATGTTTTTTCTTTTACTACATTTTTTTCATAGTTGAGAAACAGGCGTCGGTGTTACTGATGAACAATTAGAAGATCCAAATGACCCAATAGACGATCCTAATGATAATCCCAATAATAGTTCTAGAAGGTTTTCAGACTATATGAGTGAAACTATTATCCCTACACCTAGTGCAGTAAATTTAAACTCCATTTATACAAAGTATGTTAATGCTTCAGGAATAACAGTTTAGGAACCAATGACGTAAGGGACCAAGCATTGATTAACGCTAGTGAAACCATTGAATTTGTGCTAACAGGAATTGGTTCGATAAGGAATAGGTTAATTATGAATGGTAATTATGCCGTTATATTTGAAGATGGTACCTCTTAATGATATTCCAGAGGTAATAGCAAATGGAATTCCTTGTTGTTTTGGAGGTGTTTATAAAGGAGGTACTGCAAATGTCTTGGTGTCTCCAGAACACAGTTTAGTCTGTGACCCTTTTGATGGAAGTATAGTAACATTTGTAGCAGGAAACATATTTATTCACGAGATGGCGCATATGATTGGGTTAGGTGCAATTCGATTATTAGACAGTGGTTTCCAATCTACTATTGTGTCTAGATGTAGTAGCCCTATTTCTAGTGGCTTATGGAGTGACAGCTAGGCGGCTATCAATGACAGAGGATATTTTGCTGAAGATGTAACTATTTGGTATGGAAAAAACTGGATTAATGATCCTATAAGAAATGAAATTAGTACGCGAGGTCAACTTGAAGTGTATGATAACCAATTGCATAATTTAATTGCTTCAAAAATAAATAACCGAACAGATGTTCCCGGTTGTCGAGCATCTATTATTTCGGTCACCACTGCAGATTGTCTAGAAAAAATAGTAGATATAGATGGCAATGTGTATGAAATGGTAAACATTGGTCCTATGCGTTGGATGAAAGAAAATTTACGAACTACACGCCATAAAGACGGTTCTGTTATTTTAGACCTTCCTGATAATACAGACTGGAAAAATACTTCTCAAGGCGCTTGGAGTTTTTATGACAATGATCCTAGTTTAGATATATATGGTAAAATCTATAACACAAGAGCAGCTCAAAACACGGCTGGATTATGCCCCCAAGGATGGCAAGTGCCTTCCATTCAAGAGTTAACAGATTTAACACAATATGGAGGAGGTACTTTTCATATTTCAACAACACCCAATAATGAACAAAAAGTGTATTCTAAATCTATATTTGACAATTCAGATTACATTTTCATTAATCCTCTTGAACAAAATCATGGTGTAAGCTGCAGATGTATGAAAGACTAACGCTACTATTAAGCCAAGTTAATAGGGCTGCAAAAACTAAAATATTATTTTATTGAGAATATCTTGTTTTTATATTTGAAAAGAGTTGTCACAATTTGACAGCTCCTTTTTATCTATAAAAAAGAGCTGGTAAGAATCTAATTTACATTTCAAAGTTGTAATAATTATAATACCTTTAGATTTTTAGAGGTTTATGTCCCAAATAATAATGACACATAAACTTCAAAATCAATCATTATTAATGTCTAATGAGCTCCTATTTATGAAAAAATACATTTTATTGCTACTGCTAACTATCACTGCCTTCTCCGTAAAAGCTCAAATGGATAGTAAAATTCTTAAAGACATAGAAGAGATTGAACCCAAAGTAATAGACTGGCGTCATTATTTTCATGAAAACCCAGAGCTTTCTAACCGTGAATTCAATACCGCTAAAAAAATTGCAGACCATCTTAATAGTCTTGGAATGGAAGTGCAAACAGGTATTGCAATAACTGGAGTTGTAGGATTATTAAAAGGAAATAATCCTGGAAAAGTAGTAGCGCTACGAGCAGATATTGATGGTTTGCCAGTAACCGAAAGAAATGATCTTCCCTTCAAAAGCAAAAAAAAAGACACCTTTTTAGGAGATGAAACTGGTGTGATGCATGCCTGTGGTCACGACACGCACATAGCGATATTAATGGGGGTTGCTGAAGTAATGAGCAAACATAAAGACAAAATAAACGGCACCATAAAATTTATCTTTCAACCCGCAGAAGAAGGTCCGCCACCCGGCGAAGAAGGTGGTGCTAAACTAATGGTAAAAGAAGGTGTATTAGAAAACCCAAAAGTGGACGCTATTTACGGACTGCATATTAATAGTGGAACTCCTGTAGGAACCATTACCCTAAAACCAGAAGGTATTATGGCAGCAGTAGAACGTTTTGTAGTGACTGTTGAAGGAAAACAGACACACGGTTCTGCTCCTTGGAGTGGTGTAGACCCTATTTATATTTCGGCAAAAATTATTGACGGATTTCAATCTATCATTTCAAGAGAATCTAATCTTGTAACTGCTCCTGCAGTAATTACCGTAGGAAAAATAAGTAGTGGAGTTCGTTTTAATATCATTCCAGAAAATGCAGAGTTGATTGGTACGGTAAGAACGCTAAATCAAGAGATGCGAACACATATAATGAAACGCATGAATGAGATGGCAGCAGGAATTGCAGATGCTCATGGAGGAAAAGCAACAATTGAATGGCAAAACAACACGGTAGTTACCTATAATGATCCTGCACTAACAACAAAAGCAATCGCTACACTCAAAAGTGTTGCAGGAGACTCTAAAGTTCTCGATATGAAGGCCGTAACGGGTGGTGAAGATTTTAGCTACTTTCAAGAAAAAGTTCCAGGTGTTTATTTCTTCCTTGGAGGAATGACTCCTGGAAACAAAGAGTCATTTCCGCATCACACACCAGATTTTAAAATTGACGATGCTGGGATGATTTTAGGAGTAAAAGCATTATCGCAGTTGGCTATGGATTATTTGAATGAATAAGTTATTCTCGGCTTTGATCGAACACCGAAAATAGCCGCAGTATATAATAGCAATGTACCCTATCGAAGTCGAGGGAAAACTTTTTTTTATGGAAAACATATTTGAATTTTTAGGAAATATCCCTTGGTGGGCTTGGATTATTACAGTTTTGGTAATCGTATTTTTATATGACGTTCTTCAGAAGAAACATACGATATTGCACAACTTTCCTATTGTTGGGCATTTTAGATATATGCTAGAAAGTATTGGACCAGAATTGCGCCAGTATATTGTAGCTAACAATCGGGAAGAACTTCCTTTTAATCGTATTGAGCGCGGATGGATCTATGCTTCGTCAAAAAATGAAAATAACTATGAAGGGTTTGGTACAGATCGAGACATCTATGCAGCGAACTACATTTTTGTTAAAAATGCAATGATGCCATTTAAGGTTGAAGACAATCACGCCAATCATAAGGACCCTTACTTTTTGGCCTGTGCTAAAGTAATGGGGAAAGGAAGAAGAAAGCGCCCTTTTAGACCTGCGAGTGTTATTAACGTATCTGCTATGAGTTTTGGATCACTTTCTGCACGTGCGGTGGAATCTTTTAATATTGGCTGCAAATTATCACACGCTTATCACAATACCGGAGAAGGAGGACTTTCTCCCTATCATAAGCTAGGTGGCGATGTCATTTTTCATTTTGGAACGGGTTATTTTGGCGTACGCGACAATGATGGGAATTTCTCTATGGAAATGATAAAAGAATTAACATCAAGCAATCCCCAAGTTCGTGCCGTCGAAGTTAAACTTTCACAAGGAGCTAAACCAGGAAAAGGCGGTGTCTTACCAGGGTCAAAAATAACCGCTGAAATTGCCAAAATTAGAAATGTACCTCAAGGAAAAGATGTGCTCTCCCCGCCAACGCACGCTGCATTTAAGGGAGTTGATGGCCTCATAGACTTTGTTGAAGATATCGCAGAAACTACAGGACTACCCGTAGGCATTAAAGCCGCCATTGGGAAATTAGAAGATTGGGAAAAACTCGCTTCAAAAATGGCAGCCACGGGAAAAGGACCAGATTTTATTACTATTGATGGTGGCGAAGGAGGAACGGGTGCTGCACCTCCAAGTTTTGCCGATCACGTCGCCCTACCTTGGGTTTACGGTTTTTCTGCTATCTACCAAATTTTCAAAAAATACAAGCTTAGTGATCGTGTTGTGTTTATTGGAAGCGGGAAATTAGGTTTTCCTGCAAAAGCAGTCATGGCATTTTCGATGGGCGTAGATTGTATAAACGTTGCTCGCGAAGCGATGCTATCCATAGGTTGTATCCAAGCACAACTTTGTCACACAAACGAATGCCCTAGCGGTGTTGCAACCCAAAACAAATGGAAACAGATGGGAATTAATGTTGATGAAAAATCAGTTAGAGCTCATTATTACTTTAAAAATTTCAGAAAAGAACTTTTAGAAATGACCCACGCTGCAGGTTATGAGCATCCTTCTCAATTTACCATGGATGATGTAGAAATTTCTACAGGAGATAAAAACATGATTAATACATTAGCAGATGTGTTTAACTACAACAAAGTAAAGGTGTCTTTTAACGGAACAGATTCTTTACAGTCTTGTCCACATTTAGGTGGAGAATACGAAGTGAAAACAGAAAAGAAAATTGTTAAAAACGCACTTAAAAATGAAGAAGTGAGATACTAGAATAAAAACTCTTAAATCCAAAAATTAAAAAAAATAACTAGATGGCGCCTCTTTTAAGGAGCGTGTTTATATCACTTTTATCGATTAAAATAGCGCTTCTTAACTCTAATTATCAATTTAAACAATAATTTAATCTTAGCATTGTTATCCCCAAATACAAATCATTAAAACACCTTATGGAAATTCAAGCGTTACTCCCCTATTTTGCATCCCTATTATCTGCCATTATCGTTGGCGTTGTTGCTTATCTATTTTTCAAAACACATACAGATAATGAAGAAGGACGTCGTAGATTTTTGATCCACAAAGATGCTCAGAGTAAGGTTTTACCGCTAAGATTACAAGCCTATGAGCGTGTTACACTCTTATTGGAAAGAATAGATCCAAATAGATTATTGATACGCGTTAAGCCAAGAAACAACGATTTAGAAGCCTATGAAAATGATTTGATCCAAAATATTGAAACTGAATATGATCACAATCTAACACAACAAATTTACCTTTCAGCGGAATCTTGGAATGTGATTAAAACTACTAAAAATGCAACGATACAGTTAATTAGACAAACAGCAATGAATGAAAAAATCGATTCAGCAGATAAACTTCGTGAAACCGTTTTAAATCATTTTATGGGAGAAATCACCCCTTCTCAAAAAGCATTGGCATATATAAAGAAGGAAATTTCTGAATTGTATTAAGGTTTAAAATACCCTTCTTTAATTGCAAAAAGCACCAATCCAATTCGGTTTTTTATCTGTAATTTTTCGTAAACTGAATCTCTATACCCTTCAATCGTCTTAGGACTCAAAAACATTTTTTCTGCGATTTCTTTATACGTCATCTCAGTACACGCATGTTCTAAAAAGGTTATTTCTCTCTCCTTGAGCGCTGTACTCTTCGCCGCAGGATGGAGAGAATTTATCAATAAATTAGTAACCGTGTTCGTATGGTAGAAACCTTTATCTATAATCTCCTCCAAGGCATTTTCTAATATATCTTTCTTTGTGTCTTTTAATAAATAACCTCTAGCTCCAGCTCGCAGCATTTTTAAGATAGTAGTCTCGTTTTCTTCCACCGAAAGTGCCAATACTTTAACTTCTGGAAATTGTTGTTTTAGGATTTTGGTCGTTTCAATACCATTTAATATAGGCATATTTACATCCATCAATACTACATCTGGAACAAAGGAAGAATTCTTACATTTGTCTAAAAGTTCCTGACCATTTTTACAGATATAACTAGTTTCAAAATTCTTGAAATCATTCACCAATCCACTTATAGCCTGAGACAACAAAACGTGATCATCAACAACAACAACTGTGTATTTACTCATATTATAAATTATTTTGATGGATAATACTCAATTACTAGCGTAGTACCTGCATCTTTTTTTGAATGAATATTTAATATAGCACCAATAATTTTTGCTCTGTTTTTCATGTTCTGTAAACCAATACCGTCATGATTTCCATCTTCAGTAAAACCGACGCCATTGTCGTGTGCGGTAATTTTAATAAAACTATTAAAAACAATTTCTACATTTAGTTCTGTAGCTTTTGCGTGTTTAATTGTATTTGAAAAAAACTCTTGTAAGATCCTAAACAAGATAATTTCGTATTCAGCATTAATGCTTTGAGCATCTCCTATCGATTTTAAACTTCCTTTAATAACGCCTAGCCTATTAAAACGATCAAGCTCCATTTGCACGGCTTCTGTAATAGATAGGTTTTTTAATATTTCAGGGTTGATAAGTTTTGATAATGCTCTCAACTCGTTTAATCCCGTACCTATCGTTTCCACTACCTCGTCTATGCGTTCAGGGTTTTCCTTTACCGATTGTGCTTGTATTTTTGCAAGCGTAAGTAATTGGCCAATATTGTCGTGCAGCTCCCAACTAATATTTCGCAATGTGTTTTCCCTAATTTCAATTTGAGACTCTGCCAATTCAGTTTCAAAATCTTCTTTTGCCTGTTGTTTTTCTTGAACAAGTGTATTTTTTCGATTTACGAATACTAAAAGTAACACAACAATTACCAAGACAAGTAGTAATGAAACACCTATAATTGTGATTGTGACAATTTCGGTTTCGCTATTAAAAATCCAACTATAAAGCATAAATTCATTATTATTATTAAGGTTCGGTGCAATAAATTATATGACTGTATCAGCTGCAGATTATAAATTCCATTTTTAATAATCTTTATTGGAATATAACCTACAAAAAACAATAAAAAACCTAAACTAATCCAGAACAAAGTATTTGACTTTATAGTTATAACCCTATCAGATTTTAATAGATCTAAATAGTAGAAAACAATCGCAATTATCGAAAATAAACCACCCGTAACATAGGACCAAGTAGTTATTTTTTTGGTGAAATCTATGGTAAACATTGAATATATATACACTACAAAGAAAAAACACAAACAAATACTGATGTATTTTTTAAATTTTGAAAAATGTACAGCTTCCTTAAATAGATAGATTATGTAAAAAAAGTAAAATAGATAATAGATATTATAAAGCAATGCATTAGAGCCATATTTCTTACCAATATAAAGTCCCATCCACTCTATAAACAATGCGAAAAACAAGAAAACGATAAAATATTTGAGCGCAGTATCTTTGTAATATTTATACTTCCACAGAGCGATGAGTGACGCTACTGCGTAAAGTATCATATAAGTTTGTTCCTGAATATATAATATTTGCTCTATATCCATTTATGGGTTGGCCATCATTTCTTACCTTTCCTTCCGTCCATATCAGTATTCTGCTCTGGTGGGGGTATAACTTGGCCATCATTTAATATAAGACTACGGTCATCAGGAATTGAATCTTTCTGAAATAAAGTGGTACTCAATAATGAGCCCTTAAATTCTTTCATTCTCCTTCTACCATCCATTTTACTTAAATCTCCATCATAATCCCTCAAATAGACCGCATAGCGTTCTTTTTTATTTTCTGCCCCTGTAGTATAAAAGCCTTTTTGCATTCCACTGTGCATTGTTGTTGGCAAAATAAAAATTGAATTTTGTCTGCTGTAACGTGCGGGGTCTCCACTAGGAAAATCACCAGATTCTGGGTACGCACCAAAATAGATTCTTAAGTTTTCTACAGTTATTCCAGCCTTACTCGATTCACTTTCTATATAATTCAAATAATGTTTCATTTCTTCAAAACTATACTGAACATAGCGGGTTGGGTTATAATCTGCTACGGTTCCATCACGCAATTCCATTTCCTTTAGAGCTCCAACTTTCCTATCTGTGTAGATATCATACATATTCTTCGCCTGTTTTAGCGAAATTATTTTTACAGGTTCCTCTAAATGAGAAGCTGGGACACAATCTTCACATACACAAGAAGTCAAAAACAGTGAGACTAAAAAAACAGCTGATAATCTCAATAAGTAACGATTTACATTTTTCATGGGTTGTTTTGTTTTGTTAATGATTACTGTAAATGTACAATTCCTTGGGAGTATCCAATAGGAGTACACACCCCTTTTTAAAAGGGACCTACAACCGTCTCATTTTCAATTAAATAACCTGAACTAAAACGACCAACATTCACAAACTTTGCCCCGGCAATAATAAAACAATTGCAAGGCGGAAACCGAAAAGCCAAAACAAAAAGAGTAGGTAATCTTAAAACAGTTTAATTATGAAAACAAATTTTAACTTTAAAAGAATTTTTGGATTGGTAGGATTATTTCTGCTAACCTCCTTAACTGTAATTGCGCAGCAAGGGTTTTGCGAGCCATTTGATCAATACCAACCTACCTCATCTGTTGGCGGTGTTGGATGCCCTGGAATAGCAGAATATAATATACTAAATAATTGGGGCACCATAAACACGGGTATCAATTACACGCAAAACAACAGTCAAAACGGAGCAGGAGACACCTACTTATACATGGACGATGGTGCTTGCTCTAATGGAGGTAGTTTTATATTTAATTCGTCAGATTTTTCTGGAAATTGGATAGAAATGACACAAGAAGAAGGGTGCTTTTGCTATGATTTTAGAACATTTTTAGTAACATCAGGAATCCTAAATGGGAGTTCATTACGTATTTACGATGGCACAGACCCACTTTCTTCATCGGTAAATGCTGTTTTTCAACTTAACATTCCTATAGATCCTTCTAGAGGCTGGGTTCGAATTTGCGCTCCAGTAGGTCTAAGTGATAGCGCTGGAAATCTTCCAGGAAATAGTGATGGACAATGGGTTATAAGCACAGGCGGTGCCGCAGCATGGGATGCATTGTTACAAAACGTAGGATCAATAGGGTACTACGTAGATGTTGATGGTGGAGATGAGCGTTTTGGGATAGACAATGTATGTATAAGTCAAGATTGTGACAGTACTTTTACTGAAGAACCACCAACTCCAGACGGTTCATACTGCTGTGATGAAAGCGATAACCTCGTTCAAAACGGAAACTTTGAATACGGAAATACTGGTTTTGGGAGCGACTATACGCAAAATGGCGCAACCTTGCCTGGACAATATGACGTAACGACATCTGCAGCGGCTTTTGGAGCAAACATTACAGATCATTCCTTTTGTGAGGATCCTACACTATACAGCACCAATGATAAGTTTTTACTGGTAAATGGTAAAACAACTCAACCAGCAGGAACCACCAGCGAAATATGGAGAAAATCCCTAAATCTAGACGGAGAAAAAGAATACCGCTTTTGCGCAAACTTTAAAAACATGCCACAATGTACCTTTGATATACTACCGAAGATAGAAATTACAACCAATACAGGATATAGCGCTACTGCCATAATAGATGTGGATCCCAACGATCCTTGTGATTGGCAAACAATTAGTTTTTGCTTTAGAGGTGGTGAAGACATGGATTTTAAAATCACGCTAAAAGAAGATAGCTTAGGTGACGGTAATGATCTTGCTATTGACGATATCGCAGTAAGCGAATTAATCGATCCCGAATTGGCAATCTCAGTACTACATCAAAGTAATCCACAACAAATTACTGGATCTATAAATACAATTGCTACCAGTGATGATATACTACCTTATGATCAAGAAGCATGTGACGAGCCTTATTTCTGGTGGGTAATCACTTTACTTGATACTACAGGTGGCACTTGGAACATGGATACAAGCGCTCCTTATGGATGGGGAAATAACGCAGGGCATAATATTTTTAACGGTTCTGGCGCCGGAAGTGCAACTTGGGATTTAACTACCAACTTCCCAGTATATCCATTTGCTCAAAACACGCTGTACTTGATAGGTATGACCACGCCAAGCTGTTGTGAAGATTGTGTAGATGATGGGTTGACTTACCAGATTGTTTATAACAACCGAATGGCTAACATATCATTAGATTCTAATGATGCAGATCTTGCTTGGATAAGAAGCTGGTTGGGAACTTTCAGTTCAACTATTGGCAGCAGAACGCAAGAAACTGGAGCGAACCGGATTTTAGAAACTCCCTTTAATGGTAATTCTAATCTAGCAGCTGTAAAGGTATATCCTAACCCTGCAAGAAACATGGTTACGGTTTCACTTTTAGATCAGGACATTAGTACTATTGTTGTTTTTACTACGGAAGGAAAACAAGCAATGAACCAGCAGGTTGATGGAAGTAGATCGAAACAACTTGATGTATCATCATTAGCAGCGGGAATGTATTTGGTTCAAATTACAGCCAAGGACAATCAAGTGTTTACCTCTAAATTAATTATTGAATAAGCCAATTAATAATTACTAGCTTTAAAAGTGTCTCTTGAAAAAGAGGCACTTTTTTTATGCAAAATAGTTTAGTCGAAATTGAAGATGAAGTTGAAACACTAAAAGTTAAGCTCTTTCCCCTAGCGGCTATAAATTAATACTAAAACAGAAAATGGCATACTCGAAATTAGGTAGGGGGACTTTTTGAAATCGAAAACCAAAATAAAATTGAGCTATTCCTGCCTAGGGGGCAAGTAGGACTTTTTTAATACTTTGTTATTTTATTTTTAACACTGTAAACTGTTACTGCAAATTGCTGCTAAAAACCGCTTACTCTTTAGGTTCATCAACTTTTGTTTCATTAAGGCCTTCGTTTTTTTCCTTTGCATATATAAAACCCTTTTCCCACCAACGCGTCATATCCTTTTTATTAAAAATTAACGAATTAATTGTTAAGACTGTTGGTGTGTAATACAAATTAATAATGGCATCACGGTTTGCTGCAACATACTTTCCAATACGTATATTCTGCTTTTCAACACGATCTAACATATACCCGTGAATAGACGTTAATAAAGAAAAAACATTTTTTACAGGTAATTTATTATAGTAAGTCACGTCAGTCTCCAAAATGATGACATCAACCTCGGTAGCACCTCGTTTTAAAGCTTCTTCGATGGGCACCATACTCCCAAAACCCCCATCGGCATAATCACAGCCACCTTTTTTTACCAAGCTCATAAAAGGCACATAATTGCAAGAAATCCAAATCCAATCCAAAAAATCGTGATACTCAAAATCATTGATGGATTTATACTCCACTTGATTCATGGATAAATTAGATACTGTTACCACTATTTCTTTTGGCCCATCTTTTAGTTGTTTGAATTCTTCTTCTGTAAAAACTCTTCCAATGAGTTTGCGAAGATTTTGACTTTCGCCGAAAGTTTTACTGCCCTTTATAAAATTTTTTAGCACATTAAAATGGTTGATGCCAATCTCTTTTCCGCCATGCTTTGCTTTTTTAACAACAAAAGGACAGCTACTAAAAATACTATTTTGATTCACCGAAGTATAGATTTCCTTTATCTTTTCTACTTTGTGTAAGGCCAAATGCGAAATAAGCAAACTCCCAGTACTCGTGCCAACAAAAAGATCATATTCGTGACTGAGATTTTCTATTAGATATTGCGCAACACCACCTGCAAAGGCACCTTTACTGCCACCCCCTGAAATCACCAACGCCCTCATATCTCAAATTTTATACGTGTAAGATATTCCTTTTCTGAAGCAGAAAATTGCAGATATCCTTTTTTTATGATTTTTGAATAGTTCCCATTTTTGATTACTGCTTCTAAAATGGCGCGCGAACTATCCCTAAAGCGCCAAAAATGATGTGTACACGCATTCACTAAAGACTTAATAGAGTTTTCGTTCCAAATATCTAAATACGCCACATATTCAAACGCCTTTTCTCTAACCTGAAATCCGAAAGCTTGAGATGTATATTCATTCAATTCTTTTTTAAATTTTTCTTTATTAGTCGTTTCGTACCCCTCTTTTAGCAAGGCCAAAACCAACCAGATCTGGCGTAAGTTTTTATCCTGGAATCCTATTTCACCTCTGGTAATCTCCAAATAGGCATTTATTTTCTGAGGAAATGCATTGCGCAATAACAACAAGGCGGCTTCTCGGGTAACATAACTTTCATCTTTTAAAAGTGATTCAAAATTCGCTTGCAACGATTGTGGAACTGCTCCTTCAAAAGAAACTGCAATTGCCTGTCGCACCAAGATATTATTACTTTCAAATGCCTTTTTATATAATGGAATTGTTGTTTCAATAGGCTCCAATGCAAGTTGATACACGGCTTCTTGTCCTATATAATCGTTAGGAAATGTAAGTACGCGCTCTAGTACTCTATATTTATCTTTTAACGCAGAAGCACGCAACGCTGCCACTTCAAAATAATCATTCATAAACGTTGACGATTTCAAAGAGGAATAGGCTTGTTCACTTTTAAAAGCAGTTTGTAATAACCAATCTTGTTCCCAAGCATCTATATTTATGAGTGTATTTGCGCGAACAGCTTCTAAGAAATCTGCCGTAGTTACATTCTTAAATTTATGAGTTTCTAAGTATTGATGTACTGCCATTTTAAATGCATCATCCCCAATACGTTCTCGCAAGATATGTAATGCCCAGGCCCCTTTTTCATAAAACGTAAGCGAGCTCGCCTTTGGGTTTAAGAGCGACTGCCCTTTGCCTTCATTGCTTAATGCTTGTAAACTTTCAGCACTTTGAAATAGTTTCCAGTAGTAATATTCGTCTCCAAAGAGCTCTCTTTCTGCAAACAATGCATAGAACGTTGCAAACCCCTCGTGCAACCAATGATGTTCTCCAGAAGTTTCGGTTACTAAATTGCCAAACCATTGGTGCGCCAACTCGTGTGCATTAACGTTTACAAAATTTCGGTCATTAAAACCTATTTCATCAACCACAAAAGCTTCTGAAAATATCGTGCAGCTTGTGTTTTCCATTCCTGCATATAAAAAATCTCTAACTGGCACTTGTTTATAATCTTGCCAGGGATATAGAACACCAATTTCAGCTTCCATAAAATCAAAAATTTGTTTTGTATAACGATAGGTGGGTTCTGCTTTGAGAGAATCTTCAGGTTTTATAAAGGTATAAAGCTTGGTGCCATTTTCAGAGAATTCTTGCCCTCGCTGAAAGTCACCTAAAACAAATGCTACTAGATAACTAGACATAGGCTGTTCCATATCAAATACCCATAGTGATTCATTGGTAGGTTTAGATAATTTGTTCACAAGGGTAGAATCATTAGCTATGATTGGATTAAGCTTCTTTAATTGCGTTATTATTGATGCTTGATTTATGATCTCTTTGAGCTTTCCATTAGCAATTACTGTTTTATCATTTGTCGTCTTTATTTTTAAATCAAATTCAATCTTATCATTCATGTCATCAATACTAGGAAGCCAATGCGATGTATACTTTCCTTGTCCTTGTGTCCAAATTTGATCACCCGTAAAATAAAGCGTTTGTTTTGGATAAGCGACATAGTCAAAAGCAACCGTGTATTCATAGCCCTTCTCAAAATTGGAGTGAAACCAAATCTTATCTTCCGTATAGTACAATTCCACAACGGCATCATTTACAAACTCCCTACTGGGATGCGCAGTATTAATTGCATCAAGATATACCTTGTCTGTATTTTTTTTAATTAAAAATGTTACTTCAACATTTCCAGTAACTTTTTTTGAAATTGCATCTGGTGTTATTGTTGCGGTAATTCTTGTAAAATCAACCGTTTCGGTTTGTTGTGCAGTTGTAAAAAAGGGAATAATAAAAAGCAATATGTACTTCATAAAACAGAGCTATCAATTTATCTGCCAATTTAACTAAATTCGTTGTACGAAAAACGCATACCTTTAAACATACTTATAAAAATGAAACCCAATTTCCTGCAAACTCCCATAGAATATCTTAAAGGCGTAGGCCAACATAGGGCAGGTTTGCTAAAAAAAGAATTGGAAATCCACACCTTTCAAGATCTTTTAAACCTCTTTCCCAATAGGTATTTAGACCGAACCAAATATTACAAAATCCAAGAATTGCAGCGCAATAACGCAGATGTACAGCTAATTGGGAAAATTACGCACATCAAAATGGTAGAGCAAAAACGAGGAAAAAGACTCGTTGCTACTTTTAGAGATGAAAGCGGCGTTATGGAACTTATTTGGTTTAGAGGACACAAATGGATTAAAGACAATTTAAAATTGAATGAACCCTATGTAATCTTCGGAAAAACAAAATGGTTTAATGGTAGTTTTTCAATGCCACATCCAGAAATAGAAGCACTAAAAGAACACAAATCAAAACTACGTTCTGCACTTCAACCCATTTATCCCTCTACCGAAAAATTAACCAATGCCAATATCACCAATAGAATGATAAGCGGGTTGATGGAAAACCTCTTCAAAGAGACCCAAAATAACTTTGTTGAAACACTCTCAATACCATTGCTAGAATCCTTTAAATTACTTCCTAAAAACAAAGCGCTTTTCAACATCCATTTTCCTGAAAGTGGAGACCTCTTGGCACGGGCAGAATACCGTCTAAAATTTGAAGAATTATTCTACATCCAATTGCAATTATTGATGAAGAATTTAATCCATAAAAGCAAAATAAAAGGCTATCCTTTTGAAAATATTGGCAACTATTTTAACACCTTTTATAAGGAGCATTTACCCTTTGAATTGACGGGTGCGCAAAAAAGAGTGATCAAAGAAATTAGACTAGACTTAGGAAGCAATGCTCAAATGAATAGACTTTTACAAGGGGATGTAGGTAGCGGCAAAACCATTGTAGCACTCCTGTCAATGTTAATAGCGCTTGATAACGGTTTTCAAGCCTGTTTAATGGCGCCAACTGAAATTTTGTCAGTACAGCACTATAATGGTTTACTTGAATTATGTAAAGATTTGGAAATCAGTATTTCACTGCTAACAGGTTCAAGTAAAGTTTCACAACGACGTGTAATCCATGAAAATCTTGAAAATGGGAGTTTAGACATCCTAATTGGAACACATGCACTTCTAGAAGACAAAGTTAAATTTAAAAACTTAGGGCTTGCCATTATAGATGAGCAACATCGTTTTGGCGTGGCGCAACGCAGTAAATTATGGCATAAAAATGAACTTCCACCACACGTTCTTGTAATGACTGCTACTCCTATCCCGCGTACCTTGGCCATGAGCGTTTATGGCGACCTCGATAGTAGTGTTATTGATGAACTTCCGCCAGGTAGAAAAGACATTAAAACGGTACATCGTTTTGACTCCAATCGCCTCAAGGTTTTTAGGTTTATAAGGGATGAGATTTCACTAGGTAGACAAGTATATATAGTCTATCCATTAATACAAGAAAGTGAGGTTTTAGATTACAAAGATTTAATGGATGGTTATGAAAGTATTGTTCGGGAATTTCCGCAGCCCAAGTATCAAGTTTCTATTGTTCACGGTCAAATGAAACCAGCCGACAAAGAATTTGAAATGAACCGTTTTATAAAAGAGGAAACTCAAATTATGGTCGCCACTACTGTTATTGAAGTTGGCGTTAATGTTCCCAATGCTTCTGTAATGGTTATTGAAAGTGCAGAACGTTTTGGACTCTCACAACTACACCAATTGCGTGGTCGCGTGGGAAGAGGTGCAGAACAGAGCTATTGCATCTTAATGACAAGTCACAAGCTTTCTGAAAATGCCAAAACTCGTATTCAAACAATGACACGAACCAGCGATGGTTTTGAAATTGCTGAGGTAGATCTTAGACTAAGAGGTCCTGGCGACCTAACAGGAACACAACAAAGTGGTGTTTTAAACTTGCGCATTGCAGATATTATTAGAGATCACGAAATTTTAAAAATCGCTCGTGCTTGCGCTTCTCAAATCTTAAAAGAAGACCCTTCGCTCGACCTACCGCAATATCTGCCTATAAAAAACACCTATTTACAAATGGCTAAATACCGAAATATCTGGAATTATATTTCGTAAAAAATTCGCCACTTCCATCACTAAATTTTATATTTGCGTCGCTATAAAGGCAATATACAATGCTAAAATCCAAAGTTTCAAAATTCTTACGAGACATTAATTTGTTATATGTAACCGATAAAGTTCGTTTCTATGTGGAACGTTTTAAAAACCAAAAGGAGAATAACGCCTTTAAAAAAAAACATCCCAATGTAGTCCTTCCACCTGATTATTTGGTGTACGAATCTTTTGGTATGAATTATAATAACTACTTCACTAATGGTATTGTTTCAGCTAAATGGATGGTCGAGCATTTTAAAAACTATACCACGCTAAAGGATAAAAAAATATTGGATTGGGGTTGTGGACCCGGAAGAATCATAAGGCATTTGCCCGAAGTAGTAGGCAATGGTTGCGAATATTACGGTACAGATTATAACTCAAAAACGATTGATTGGTGCTCAAAAAATATAGAAGACATTAACTTTAATAACAACACCTTAGAAGCAAAACTACCCTATCCTGACGATTACTTTGATCTTCTTTATGGTATTTCAATTTTTACACACCTTTCAGAAAAAATGCATTATGACTGGTATGCGGAGTTACATCGCGTATTAAAGAAAGATGGTTTTATGTTTTTAACAACACAAGGAGAAAATTTTATCCCTAAATTAACTGCCAAAGAATTAGATACGTACAATGCTAACAACTTAGTCGTACGTGGAAATGTAAAGGAAGGACACCGCACCTACTCTGCCTTTCAACCAAAAGGATTTATGCAAAATTTGTTCAGCAATGCAATAATTGCAGATCATATTGAAACAAAACAAGAATCTAACGAGTGGAGACCTCAAGATATTTGGGTGGTTAAGAAGAAATAAGCCACTGTAGGGCGTTTTGAACCTTGATCGTTTTACAACCAAGACTGCACAAAGCAGAACTTTTAGCACATTCAATATTTAAGTGGCTTTAAAAAGCGTCTTATTGCTTCCCGTTTTGAGCCAAGACTAAACAAAACACAATGGTAATATTCCAGTCTTGATTCGTACAAAGAACGAAGTTAATGTTCGTGGATCAAAAGGTCTTAACCATTAAACCTCACTTTATTTCCTCTTCCAGTAATTCATTGATAAAAATTTCAAATTCCCCGACAAACTTGATATATTCATCCCCTGTTGCGGGACCGTTAAAACCTGTATGAATGCGTCTTATTTCTCCTTCCTTATCTATAAAAATAGTTGTGGGGTAACTCAATATGTGATTAAGCATTGGTAATTTTTCATTTGCCTTTTTCTTATCACTAGACCCAGATTGCGCTAATAAAATGGGATAGGGAATGCCTAAGGATTTTTTTAGTTTATTAATAGATTTCATTGCTGAAATTTCTGTCTTTGCATATTCAAAAGCCAAGGCTACAATTTCAAAATCATCTCTATTTAATCGTTTATAGAATTCCGTAAAGTATTTTGTTTCGTCCAGACAATTTGGACACCAAGTTCCCATAATTTGTACCAACACGACTTTATTCTTAAAACGCTCATCACTCAAAGAAACAGGATTTCCTTCGGTATCATTAAACGTGAATTCGATGACATCAAATCCTTCTTTTGTGAATGTGAGCGAATCTGCTGCGGGCAGTTCATATTGATTGTTTAAAACAGCTGCGAAAGGCTCTTTAAAATGGTTTCCACTATAAAACATTCCGTTCATGGCACTATCTGTCACTTTTGCTTCAAATAAGAACGCGTGCGCTCCATCAAACGAAGAAAGTTTCAAACTATCATTCACTAAAACTCCATCAAGATACCTATAATCACCGGTCGTAGTTCTTATGGTGCCTGTAATACGATTTCCTGTTTGTACAAAAATTCCTTTCGCAATGTACTTTTCGGTTTTAGAATATGGTGAAAAGACCATCTCCCAACTCCCATTAATAATACGATTTGGTACTGAACGGATTTCGAATCGAGCATCATTTCCAAATTTCATCGAAAATGGCATTACGCGGTCTAGACTAGGCTTTATGAAAACTCCGTTAATCGTTTCAGAAGAGAAAACACCTTTAAATACACCTTCAAAAACAGGATGTTCTATATAAATACTGTCACCAAATAATTTTATATCCGTAATTTCAACACGCTCTTCCGCATTAATAAAGGTCATTGTTGCGTCTTTTTTATAGCTCATTAAAAAAGGGATTTCTCGTTCTTCATCAATGGTAAGTACTGCTCTCCAAGAGCCTTCTTTTAGTGTTTGAGTCTCTTTTCCACAGGAAATAACCAAAAGCAAAACAGCCATTAAAACAAATTTTCGCATCCTCTATTTATTTATTTGTAAAGTAGACTATAAATACTAAAAGTACTTACAAAAAAGCGAGGTATTGTTATCTTTGCGATTCTTTAAGAAAAACTATAATGAAGATTTCATACAACTGGCTAAAACAATTCATCAAAACTACTTGGGAAGCAGAAAAAACCGGAGATTTACTTACAGACCTTGGATTAGAAATTGAAGGAATTGAAGTTTTCTCTTCAATTCCTGGAGGACTAGAGGGTGTAGTTATTGGGCACGTGTTAACCTGCGAAAAACATCCCAATGCAGATAGGCTTAAGATAACCACTGTTGATATTGGAACTGGGGAACCAATACAAATTGTTTGTGGAGCACCCAACGTTGCTGTGGGACAAAAAGTACCGGTTGCTACGGTAGGCACAACATTGTATGACGGTGATAGGAAACCTTGGAAAATAAAAAAAGGTAAGATACGCGGTGAAGTAAGTATGGGTATGATCTGCGCTGAAGATGAATTGGGACTGGGAAAAGGTCATGATGGCATCATGATTCTTGATACTGAAGCCACTCCGGGAACCAAAGCAAGTGAACTGTTTGAAGTAGAAAACGATAAAATCTTTGAGATTGGCTTAACCCCAAACCGTGCAGATGCTATGAGTCATTGGGGTGTCGCAAGGGATCTTCGTGCAGGAATGACGCAGCAGAACGAATCTTTAGAGTTAATAACGCCTTCTAACTCTCATTTTAATATCGAAAATCGAACTTTAAAAATAGAGGTCAATGTTCACGACAATAATTTAGCTCCAAGATATGCGGGTGTAACAATTAGCGGAATTACAGTACAAGAATCGCCTACGTGGTTAAAAAATAGATTAAAGTCTATAGGTTTATCCCCCATTAATAATGTTGTGGATATTACCAATTATGTGCTTCATGAACTGGGTCAACCTTTACACGCTTTTGACGCAGCAAAAATTACTGGAAACGAAATTAATGTTCAAACACTTCCTGAAGGCACTAAATTTACAACCCTAGATGGAGTGGAACGCACCTTAAGTGCGGAAGACCTAATGATTTGTAATGCAGATAAACCGATGTGCATTGCAGGGGTTTTTGGCGGAATTGATAGTGGTGTTACGTCTAAAACATCTAATATATTTTTAGAAAGCGCATATTTTAATCCAGTAAGTATTAGAAAGACTGCAAAGCGCCACGGCTTAAATACGGATGCCTCTTTTAGATTTGAACGCGGTATTGACCCTAATAGTGTAGAGTACGCTTTAAAAAGAGCCTCCATACTAATTTGTGAAGTGGCTGGCGGAATTATTACGAGTGAAGTAACTGATGTATATCCTAAAAAGATTGAAGATCATCAAGTATTTTTAAATTATGACAAGGCGGCTTCTTTAATTGGTGAAACTATTGAAAAAGAAACGATTAAAAAGATTCTTACTTCGCTCGAAATCAAAGTAAACAATGTTACTGAAACTGGTATTGGGATGACCATACCTGCATACAGAAATGATGTAACACGCGAAGTAGACGTTATAGAAGAAATCCTTCGTGTTTATGGCTATAACACGGTGAAAGCTAGTGATAGATTTAATGCTTCAATTGCGACAACGCAGGGCATAAAAGATCACGAAATAAGTCATAAAGTCGCTTCACAACTTGCCGCACAAGGTTTTAATGAGATGCTTAACAACTCGCTAACATCGCCAAATTTTACCGAGTTAACAGACGGTTTAAGTACTAAACATACCATAAAAATACTGAATCCATTAAGCCATGAACTTTCAGCAATGCGACAGAGTATGTTGTTTGGTGGTTTACAATCTTTAGCATACAATAGTAACCGAAGGCAATCTAATATTAGCTTGTTTGAGTTTGGAAAGACCTACCACAATTTCCCAAATGGTAAAGAAGAAAAGAAACATCTCTCTATTTTAGTTTCTGGAAATCAAACGGAAGATAATTGGATTCAAAATCCTTCTATGAAAGGAGATTTCCACTTTCTGAAAGGTGTGGTGGTTTCAATACTGAATAGATTAGGAATTAAAGACATTTCTGAAAAATCACTGAAAAATGATTTATTTGCTGAAGGTATCACCCTTAGCCATAACAAGAAAGCATTAGTTTCATTAGGGATTATAACTAGGAAAACAACAAAAAACTTTGGCATTGAAGCGGAAACATTGTTCGCAGATTTTGATTGGGACTCGGTATTAGAAATGATCACTACTACTAACGTGATGGTCAAACCCATTCCAAAATTCCCAAGAGTAAAACGAGATTTTGCGTTATTATTGGATGATCCAATAACCTTTAACGAATTAAAAATCACCGCTATGCAAACAGAACGCGAACTTTTAAAAGAGGTAACGCTGTTTGATGTATACACAGGTAAAAATTTACCCGACGGAAAGAAAAGTTATGCCTTGAGTTTTACACTACAAGACGAAAACAAAACCTTGACCGATAAGCAAATTGATAAAGTAATGACTAAGCTTCAACAGCGTTTTGAGAAGGATTTTGGGGCCGCGCTGAGATAAGGCTGCGTGATTTTTATTTTGTTTTATGATTTAAAAAGTCAATCTTATTCTCCTGTTAATTATTTAACACCTTGAGATTCCGTAAAAATGACTAGAAATAATAAAATATTCATTTGGAGTTTAACAGTATTGATATTCTTAATTTCGATTTATTACATGGCATGGACAATGTCACCCGGAAGTTATGGAAGGGCAGAAGTTTATGAATTCGAAATACCTGAGGAAAATCTAATTAAGATTATTAAAGAATTTAAATCTGATAATAGTGAATTAGACATATCGAGTGAAGACAAATTAAGTAGTGGTAAATTTCCAATATTAAGAGATGGCAAAGAAGATAGTTCAAATCATTGGTATAAGTTCTATTTTTATTATCCTGATAAAAATCAAATTATTTTTACTTGGACTAGAGCAAAGTCAAAAATGACCTCTAGTTTTGGATTCGTTCGCGTTAACGAGGGATTGAATCTGGGAAATTGGAAGGATGTTAATAATAATTTTTTATGGTGGAAAAACACTCCAATGAAAAATGAGTTTGAAGAACGGATACTAAAGAAAATAAAAGAAAAACTAGATAGATAATAACGAAACAGCTTATAACGCTTCAAAACAAAAAAAGTCGGACATTCAAATTTTGAATGTCCGACTTTTTTTGTCTTAAACAGTACTATTGCTTGTCAACAGTTTTTGTGCTGAACGCTATGCCCTCAATAACATGGAAAAAACCGTTTTTATGGTAGAAATCAGTGTCCATTATTTTTGCTTTATTTCCTTCGGCGTCAGATAAAATAATAGTTTCACCGTTCATCGTTGCATTTAATTTTGTTCCAGCAAGTGTTCTAAAAGACGCGGTACCGTTGTTTACTTCAATCGCCTTTTTTATAGCCTTAACATCTAATCTTCCTGGTACTGTGTGAGATTTTACTAATTGAGCTACACGTTCTTTATCGCTCAAAAATGCTTCGCGTTCTTCCTCTTCAAGCGCGTTAAAGGCTCCGTCGTTAGGAGTAAATATGGTTATCATTTCTTCATTTGCTAATTCAGCTTGCAAAGGTTCAGAAGCCAATATTTGAGATAAATAGGTGAATGAGGTATTTCCAGAAATATTATCAGCAATTGAGTTTCCAGAAGAGAAAGTACTGCCCTTATAATCCTTAGTAACGGTGGTAGTATACACCTTACTATATTTTTGTGCTGATGCTATCGCCACGGCAAAACAGAAAAGCGCTGTAAATAAAATCTTAGTTTTCATCGTTGTAACGTATATTGAGAAATAGAAAGATGAAATGCTTGCATTTACATCTCCGATTCATGTAGTTATTTAATAGGTGATTATCAATTTTTAGACCAAATGTATGGACATAAATTATACTCTGAACGTACGTAAATAAAATATATTGTAAATATGAATTGTTAAAATATAAATATATGATTGATTTTGTAATTTTAACTCGTAAATTTATATAAAAAAAAATGCTATCGAAAACTAATATTAAATTGCAACTAGAAAAAGTACGCAAAAGAAGGATTGACAACAAGAACACCCTAACGCAAGTGCACGACATACTTTCTCAAAACCAATATGAGCGAGATATTATTTCAGACGCCCTAAACAATGGACAGGGAAGTGATAGTAACAAATTTAATTTTGATTTACTGAATTCTGAAAGCATCTTTCACATTAGTGATATTGAAAAACTATGCGTTGATTACAGGCTTCGGTTTTTAGATTCACGTTTTTTCAAAGGTCCTTTCCCAGATGAAGCTATTTCAAAAATTAGAACGTTAGAAAATAATCACAATACCTCGCTAAAAGGCTTTAAAATAGTAGCTCCAGCAAAATTAATGCAGTTAGAGAATGCAGATGATCCATTATTATTTGCACCAATGGGCAATGAGTATTACTATCTAATTCATAAATGGGGCAATGATTTACATCCTTTTAGAAAGCTTTTAATGTGGCCTTACAAGAGTTTTGAAAATTTAGTATTCACTATTTTTATAATGAGTATTTTACTCACCTCCATCTTACCTGTTCATTTATTTTCTACTGGAAATTTAGAACAAGAGTACCTTTTATTATTTCTATTTGTTTTTAAAGGTGTTGCAGGTGCGGTCTTATATTATGGTTTTGCCAAAGGAAAGAACTTTAACAAAGCTATCTGGCAGAGTAAATATTATAACGGATAATTTATGGATAGTAATGAACAATCGATACGAATCTTTACTGGCCCTGCAATGATTGCAAAAGGTCTGCAAGCACGACTAAACAATTTAGGAATTATGCCTATCACTAGAGATGACCATCAAAGCGGAATCTCTAGTGGTTTTGCAATGGGTGTTCCTGATCAAGTACAGCTTTTTATAAGACCCAACGAATTGGCGATTGCCAAGGACAGTATCAATGACTATTTTAAAGAAATTGGAGAGCCTTCGATTTAGCATTCGATTTGGGAGTTTATAAGCGAGAATTTAGTTTAGATTCAAAACCCAAAACCTAACTATTCTCAAAACCGGAGAAAAACCAAATACCCTACACCAGAAATTTAACCCACCTTGACACTATACATTTTTTCGCGCTGTTCTTTTATTTTAGAGTCGTTCATATATTCATCAAAGGTCATATAACGATCTATTACTCCGTTGGGTGTTAACTCAACTACTCTATTTCCAACAGTTTGTGCAAACTCGTGATCATGGGTAGTAAACATTACCGTTCCCTTAAAGTTTTTTAGTGAATTATTAAAAGCTGTTATAGATTCCAAATCTAGGTGATTGGTAGGCTCATCAAGCATTAAAACATTAGCACGCATCATCATCATGCGGCTTAACATACAGCGCACTTTTTCTCCTCCAGAAAGCACACTACACTTTTTAAGTGCTTCTTCTCCACTAAAAATCATTTTACCTAAAAATCCGCGAATATGAACTTCTTCTCTTTCTTCTTCGGTTTTTGCCCATTGGCGCAACCAATCTACCAGACTGTCCTCACTTTGAAAAAAATGATGATTATCTAATGGTAAATAACTCTGGTTTGTCGTAACACCCCATTGAAATTCACCTGAGTCTGCTTTTAAATTATTATTGATAATTTCGTAAAAAGCCGTTGTCGCTCTAGAATCTTTTGAAAAGACCACCACTTTGTCTCCTTTTGCTAAATTTAGGTGTACGTCTTTAAATAATACATCATCTTCTAAAGTTGAGGTTAGACTTTCAATATTTAAAATTTGATCACCTGCTTCGCGCTCGCGATCAAAAATAATTGCTGGATATCTACGACTAGAAGGCTTGATGCTTGATACATCTAATTTATCAATCATTTTCTTACGGCTGGTTGCTTGTTTTGATTTTGCAACGTTTGCAGAAAACCTTCTAATAAATTCTTCTAATTCTTTCTTTTTATCTTCGGCCTTTTTATTTTGTTGTGCACGTTGGCGAGCAGCTAACTGACTGCTTTCATACCAAAATGTATAATTACCACTAAAATGATTTATTTTTCCAAAGTCAATATCACTAATATGTGTACAAACAGCATCTAAAAAGTGACGGTCGTGAGAAACTACAATCACACAAGCGTCATAATTTGCTAAGAAATGCTCCAACCAAGCAATGGTCTCGTAATCCAAGTCGTTGGTAGGCTCATCCATAATCAATACATCAGGATTCCCAAAAAGTGCTTGTGCCAATAAGACACGTACTTTTTGTTTTCCATCAATATCTCCCATATTGGAGTAGTGTAAACTCGCGTCAATCCCTAAGTTACTTAATAAAGCTGCGGCATTACTATCTGCATTCCAACCATCCATTTCCTCAAATTTTACTTGAAGCTCTCCAATCTTGTCAGCATTCTCATCTGTATAATCTGCATAAAGCGCATCTATTTGAGATTTCGTTGCAAATAAATCTTTATTCCCGCGAACCACGGTTTCTAATACTGGGTAGTCATCATAAGCGTTATGATTTTGTTCCAAAACAGACATTCTTTTTCCAGTTTCTAAATGAACATTTCCCGAAGTAGGATCTTGTTTTCCTGCGATGATATTCAAAAATGTTGATTTACCAGCACCATTGGCGCCAATAATTCCATAGATGTTACCAACTACAAATTGTGTGTTTACGTCATCAAAAAGTATACGTTTACCAAATTGTACCGAAAGATTTGAAACTGAAAGCATATGCTGAAATGTGTTTTGAAAATTTCGGCAAAAATAACCATAAATAGGCGATTGTTAAAGATTAACTTTTTTATTTTTTGTTTTAACGACACCTTAACAAACTAGGAGGTTGCACTCTTATACATTTGTGATTAAGAAAAATACCTGATTTGATAAAAAAACTACTCCTAATTACTTCTATCTCCTTGTTTTTTGTGTCCTGTAATTGGGACTCGAAACCACAAAGCACTTATCTTGGAGGGCAAATTATCAACCCTAAAGGCAAACACGTTGTAATTTCAAATAACCACCGAAAGAATGACACCATTACTTTGGACGACAACGGACGTTTTAGTTTTGAGTGTGAAAGCCTAGTAGAAGACATTTATACTTTTAGTCATGGTGAAATTCAATACATGATTATTGAACCAGGAGATAGTATCTTATTTAGAGTAAACACCATGGTTTTTGACGAATCATTGGCTTTTAGTGGAAAAGGTTCCGAAAAAAACAACTATCTCATCAATTTGTTTCTAGAGAATGAAAACGATAATGAGTTACTGCATAGTCAATACAAATTAACGACCGAACAATTTCTAGAGCGCATTGATTCTGACAGAGAGATAGACAACACTTCACTTAAGGGGTTTATTGAAAATGAAAATCCTGGGAAATTATTCAATAGAATTGCTCAATCCACATTAGATTATAATTATTACTACAAAAAAGAAATGTTTGCAGCTCACAAATTGGGAGCTAACGATGAAAGCATAGAAGATATCCCCAGCTCTTTTTTTGAGCATAGAAAGAACATAAACCCAAATGATGCCTTACTTAGTAATTACTATGCCTACTACCGGTTGTTAAATATATATTTTGACAATCTGGCCTATGAGCAATATAAAGATACTATTCCCTATAATCGTAAATCTTTCTTACACAATAAGGAAAAGTTAAAACTCATTGATTTTTCTATTAAACACAAGGATTTGCATAACAACTTGCTAAGAACTAATGTACGGTCATTTTTAATAAATGCCAACGATTCTGCAGAAGAAGGTCAAATGTTAAGCTTATTTGAATCTATAGATTCCAACAAAAAGCATCTAGCTGAAATGAAACAGTTTTTAAAAAAAACGGCTAAGACCAACGCAGGAAAAAGAACGCCTAATTTAATGTTAGTCAATACGAATAATGAAACATT
Organism: Patiriisocius sp. Uisw_017; assembly: GCF_047731265.1. Taxonomy (GTDB): domain Bacteria; phylum Bacteroidota; class Bacteroidia; order Flavobacteriales; family Flavobacteriaceae; genus Patiriisocius. The sequence goes on from NZ_CP159835.1 coordinate 3,560,641, forward strand.
AAAATTAAGTGATGTTGCAAAAAACAAATCAGTATTATTTTTCTGGACCACAGGAGCAGTAAGTCATTTTAAGGAAATACACACTCATGTTTTGGAGCTTAAAAGTAAATATCCTGAATACACTTTTATTGGTATAAATACAGATACCAATTTTAAATCGTGGAAAAAAACTGTTCAAAATTTTGGGTATAATTCCGCTACTGAATTTCAGTTTGAAAATAATGATAAAGCAAGAGAGGAATTGTATATCAACTCTGCTAACAAAACAATGATTATTGATAAAGACCTCACCATTTTAGAAGGAAACACAAATCTTTTTAATCAAGAATTCGAGTCTTTACTATTAGGGCATCTAAATTAGTTTCCCTTATTGTAGTCTGCCAAAAATTTTGCCAACCCTATATCTGTCAAAGGGTGTTTAAGTAAACCTTCAATAGAAGACAAAGGTCCAGTCATTACATCTGCCCCAATCTTCGCACATTCTAAAACGTGCATGGTATGTCTTATCGAAGCTGCTAAGATTTGAGTCTCAAAACCGTAGTTATCATAGATTAAGCGTATTTCAGCAATTAGCTGTAAACCATCTGTAGAGATATCATCAAGTCTACCAATAAATGGAGAAACATACGTCGCTCCAGCTTTAGCCGCTAATAGCGCCTGTCCAGAGGAAAACACTAAAGTACAATTGGTTCTAATTCCATTATCACTAAAGTACTTTATTGCTTTAATACCATCCTTTATCATTGGTATTTTAACTACAATCTGTGGATGCAATTCGGCAAGGGCCTCCCCTTCTCTAATCATCCCTTCTACATCAGTTGAAATTACTTCAGCCGAAACATCGCCATCTACTATTTCGCAGATAGCTACGTAGTGTTTTAAAATGTTATCGTGTCCTGTGATTCCTTCTTTTGCCATTAGCGAAGGATTTGTTGTTACTCCGTCAAGAACCCCTAATGCCTGTGCTTCACGTATTTGTTCAAGGTTTGCAGTATCGATAAAAAATTTCATGGAAAGGTGTATTTAATTTTTAGCAAAAATACGGAAGTTAAATTTTATTTAGTTGCGATAATTATCGGAATGTGAGTTACTTTTTTGTTTTCTTCCAAATAATTATAGACGCCAACTAAAGCTCATAATGTTTCATCAACATCGCTTCATACATTTTTGAAGGAAGTATTGCTTTTAAAACAATCGAAAACTTTTGAATAAATGCGCCCACTTTGTACCGAACTTTAGGATTGGGGTTTTGTAAAATCTTAAAAATGACTTCTGCCATTTTTGTAGGATCCTTACCAGCATCTACATGGGCATCCATGGTTTTCAAGGTATTTCCGTAAGCCTCTTTATAAGGAGAATCTTGTGCTATAGGAGCGTGGTATCTTCCTGCCGCTATATTTGTTGCAAAATCTCCAGGTGCAACATTGGTCATTTTAACATTAAACTGCTTTAATTCCATTCTATACGCTTCCGTAGTAATCTCTAGGGCAGCTTTTGTAGCAGAATAAACACCTCTATACGGCAATCCCATATATCCCGCAATGGAAGTAACGTTTATAATATGTCCATAACCTTGTTTTCGCATTGCTGGCAACACAGCATTTGTCATTTCGATAGGACCATATAAATTGGTGCTGAAGGCGTTCTTTATTTCAGAAATTGGCGTCTCTTCAATAGGACCTGTAATTCCTACTCCCGCGTTGTTGATGAGAACATCAATCGTTTTTTCAATATCCAGTAATTGTGTGACACAGTTTTGAATACTTTCAGAACTGGTTACATCTAGAGGAAGCAGAGCAAAAGAACTCTTGTAGTTTTTGGGGTTTCGGCTAGTACCGTATACTTTATACCCTCTCGTCTGCAAGTATTCGCCAATGGCCTTACCAATACCCGATGAACCACCTGTTATTAAAACTATTTTTGCCATAAATTGCTATCGCTGCAAAGATTAAAAAAAAGACAACCAAAAGACGTGAAAAAAGAGATAAGATTGAAAGCTAGAAGAATATCAAAAAATAATTTCTGACTGTTGAAGTAAAAGCCCAGAATATAAGATACAAAAAATGGCAAGCTACCTACATCACACCGCTACGACCATATACCCTTGCTGCGTTCCCGCCCTGGGGGATTCCACAGGAGCTGGTTGTGTAGGACTTGCCGCTGCAAAGATACAGGATTTTGTAATTTTGCAAACAATTTTCAAGAATGATTTATAATAAATATCTTGCAGTAAAAATAAACGACAATAAACCGAAAGGTTTCCCAAAATAAACACAGACAAAATGAAGCACAACATACTATTAATCATATTTTTAAGCTTACTATTACTTTCGGCTTGCGAAGAAAAAGCAGAAAATCCAAATGCACTTTTCTCCATCGAAATTGAAGGAAATAAAAAAGGATATCCAAATACAGAAACATTAAAAGCAACAATCAAAAGTAAAAAAGGGAATACTATTGAAAGTGTAAACTATAAAATGGGCGAAGTATCCAAAGATGTGACGGGCAATAGAGTTGCTAGTTTTCCGCTAAAAGATCAAAAAATTGGAGAGAAAAAGCTTTCTGCTATTGTAAAAAGTGATGGTAAAACCTATTCCATTAATAAAATACTATCTGTACTTTCTTCAGTAAAGCCAAAACTGTACAATTATAAAATTCTTGAAACCTATCCACATGATATGACGGCTTACACTCAAGGTTTGGAATTTAGCAATGACACACTTTACGAAAGCACCGGACAATATAAAAATTCAAGCATTCGAAAAACCAATTATAAAACGGGAGAAGTTTACACCAACATACCCTTAGACAATCAATACTTTGGCGAAGGACTTACAATACTAAATAACAAAGTATACCAACTCACTTGGAGAGAAGGCCAAGGACTCATTTACAATCAAAAAGACTTATCTCAAACAGGCACCTTTAAATACAATCAAAGTACCGAAGGATGGGGATTAGCAAATAATGGGAAGACTATTTTTAAAAGTGACGGAACTCAAAAAATATGGACCTTAGATTCAAAAACATTGGCTGAAAAAGGTTTTATAGAAATCTACACCAACACAAGTAAAATAGATTCTGTAAATGAATTGGAATGGGTAGATGGTTTTATTTTTGCGAACATCTACAAAAAAAATGCAATCGCTATCGTAGATCCAAAAAATGGAGCTGTTCATGGAGTTATAAATATGAAAGGTTTAAAAGAAAAAGTTACCCAACATAATAAGCTAGACGTCTTAAACGGTATTGCTTATAAAGGCGAAAAAAACATTCTCTACGTAACTGGAAAGAATTGGGACAAGCTATTTAAGATTGAAATTTTTCAAAAATAGTGATTGATTTTTGTTGGTGCTTGGTAGTTGGTGGAACGTAAATATTTAGTTTTTTATAACGACTAAGTTCAACTTTTCCGTATTGATTGTTGTTCCGATAGCTATCTGAGCTGAATTTAAAAAATCGCATATCGAAAATACAAAATCGAAAACCCACACTCACTCAAACAACCCTTTCACTCAATAGTCATTTAGTATCCCTCACTTTCACTGCATCTTTGAACCATCAAAACCATCAAAGATGAAAAAAGCAATACAGATCACAATTCCAGAACCTTGTCACGAAAACTGGAATAAAATGACCTCAACTCAAAAAGGAAGACATTGCACCAGTTGCGAAAAAGAAGTGACCGATTATACAAAAATGAATGATGAACAACTAGTCAAAACACTTACAAAGCAACCGGAGGGTTGTGGCCGCTTTAAAAAGTCGCAATTGGATCGTGAGGTAAAATTAGAGCGGAAATCAACACAGGCATTAGCACCTTATGCTGCCTCATTACTCATTCCTATCTCCTTTTTGGGAAGTCTTCAAAACAAGGCTAATGCACAAGAAAATAAAACTGAGAAAACATTCAACTCTATTGGTGTGGGCAAGTATAGTAATCCTATTTCTAAAGAAGTTACCACCACGGGCATAATAACCAATGTAAAAGGAAATCCTTTAGAAGAAGTTAAAATAAGTATCGTACACGATGAAGAATTCGTTTTGACAGATGCTAAAGGTAGTTTTACAATTACTGCGCAAAGCAAACAAACTCTCCAATTTCAAAAAGAAGGCTTTAAAACATTTTATTTTAGGGTTACCGAAAATAGTATCTGTACTGCCATACAATTAGAAGAAGGTAAAGATACCTACGAACCCATTATTTTAGGGGAAATCGCTCCAAATATCGAAGTTGTTGAGGAGCATAAAACCTTAGGAAAACTTACACATACGATTAAAGGTATAGTTACAGACTTTGCAGAGCACCCCTTGCCAGGAGTTAACATCATTATTAAAGGAACAACCAATGGAACGCAAACAGATTTTGATGGGAATTATGAAATTCAAGTGAGTGCTGGGGAGACTATTGTCTTTAGTTATGTTGGATTCGATTCTATTCATAAAATAATTACAGCCAGTTCAAAAAACATAAATTTAATAATGAAAGAAGATATTACAAGAGATATTATTCTTACGGCGGGAGGTTATTATTCAACTACTTTGCCTAGAGAAACAAAAAAAAACGAGAAACTCGAGAGCAAAACACACTAAAATTCCAACGTATCAAAAAGGCGAAGAAAAAAGAAGAAAGATTGGCTAAACGAGCAGCTCGAAAAAAAAATGAAGAATAAAAGTAGAAATTAAAAACTTGACTGCTGCAGGCCGGAACAAAATCGGAAAACTTTACCTTATAAATTTTTAAACCTCATAAACTTCTTTATCAAAACCTGCACAGAACAATAATACCTTCAATAAAAAGTTATATTTTTACCTAAAATTTTCTTGAATGAAGTATGTATATGGTTTGGTGCTTTTTTGCTCTATCGTTTTGTGGAGCTCGTGCCGTAACGATTTTGAAACGGTAGCAAACACGGGGAATCTAGAGTTTTCTAGAGACACCGTTTATTTAGACACTATTTTTACCAACATTGGTTCTAGCACGTATAACATCAAGGTTTATAATCGCAGTGATGATGATATCTTGATACCAACGATACAATTGGGCAAAGGTCAGTCTTCGCAATATCGGTTAAATGTAGACGGACTTCCTGGAAAAGTATTTAACGACGTTAATATTTTGGCCAAGGACAGTATTTTTGTTTTTGTCGAAACTACTTTAGATATTGATAATTTACCGGGTGGTGGACTAGAATTTCTTTATACCGACCAAATACAGTTTGATACAGGAGGTAATCAACAAAATATTGAGCTAGTTACGCTCGTTCAAGATGCCGTTTTCCTTTTTCCTGATAATTTAGGCAATGGTATGTTTGAAACCCTTACGCTAGGTTCGGGAGAAAATGCGATAGATATTTCTGGTTTTTTCTTAGATGATACTGAACTTAATTTCACCAATGAAAAACCATATGTAATTTATGGGTATGCAGCTATTCCCGGAAATAGAGAACTTGTTATAGATGCTGGAGCGCGTATTCATTTCCATAACCAAAGCGGTATTTTAGTTGCCGAAGGAGCAAGTATGAAAGTTAACGGAGCCCCCAGTTCAGATCCAGAGGCATTAGAAAACGAGGTCATTTTTGAAGGCGATCGTTTAGAACCAGAATTTGCAAACACTCCAGGACAGTGGGGTACCATTTGGTTCCCAAATGGTAGCACTGGTAATGAGTTTAAATACACAACCATTAGAAATTCACTCATTGGATTGCGTATAGCAAACAGTCAAGCGACCCTAGAAAATGTTCAGATTTACAACTCGGCCTTACGAGGTATTGATGCTATTACCGGAAACATTAATGGTGAGAATGTTGTCATTAACAATAGCGGCCAATCAAGTTTGAGTCTTCTGTTAGGGGGAAACTACACCTTTAATCAATGTACTTTTGTTAACTATTGGACGAATAGCTTTAGATCTTTTCCCACCCTACAAATGACGAATGTTTTTGATACAGGAACCACACTGTTCACCTCAAATTTACAAGCAAGTTTCAATAACTGTATTATCTACGGAAATGAAAATTTAGAATTAGGATTGTTAGCAGCCGAAGATTCATCTGTTGCATTTGATTTTAACTTCAGTAATTCTTTAATTAGATTCAACGACACGCAAAATAATTTTGAAGAGATTGCTATTTATGACTTTAATAATCCCGCATTATATACGAACACCGTTTTAAATATTGACCCAGCATTTTTTGACACCCGCGAAAACAATTTTAATATCGAGCAAAATGTTTCTGGCGCTGAAAATATTGGTGACCCTGCAATAAACGCAATAGTTCCAATAGATTTAAACGGAACAAATCGCGCAACACCTCCAGATGCAGGAGCTTATGAAAGCACAGTAGTTCCTGAAGGATAAACAAACTACTTTAAACCAAAAAACCAAAAGATATTAATCCCGATAACTGTTGGGACACAAAAAAAAACCCGATGGCTATCGGGACCAAAGTTTAAAAATCACGAAACTAACTTCAGGGTAATCTACATTGAAAAATGAAACAGGCTTTATTTTAGACAAAGTAAGCCCAAATAAAAAGCCCGTCCAATAAATTGGACGGGCTTTTATAAGTCTTAAAGTATATGAATTATAGTACTCTTACGTTTACTGCGTTCAAACCTTTGTTACCTTCTTTAAGATCAAACTCTACATCATCGCCTTCGCGAACTTCGTCAATCAATCCTGAGATGTGCACAAAATGGTCTTTTTCTACTCCTTCTTCAGTGATGAAACCAAAACCTTTAGTGTCGTTGAAGAATTTTACTGTTCCTTTATTCATTATAAAAAATTTAATTTATTAAAGCACAAAGATACATATAACGCATATCAAACAAACATAAATATAATCAATAAAAGGAAACCTCTATTTTTAAAGTTAAAGTATTCATTTTAAATAAGTTAGACTCCATTTAAAACAAAATAAAACCTTTCCAAATGTTAAATTATTAAATTTTATTCAATAAAACGGTCTTTTTTACGGAAATTATTGTTGAATTGACAACAATAATTTCCGTAAAAAAACCAAAACTAAAAATTTTGATTCAAAGATTACATTACAAACAGTTCTCTATCGCTCATCATCCTATGTACCTTCTCGCTAATGGCTTCTAATTTTGCATCATCTTCAAAGTTCATAATTGCTTCATCTATTAAATCCACAATCTGTTGCATGTCGCTTTGTTTAAGACCACGCGTTGTAATCGCTGCAGTTCCGATTCGTATTCCGCTGGTAACAAATGGTGACTTATCATCAAAAGGCACCATATTTTTATTTACAGTGATTTCGGCTTTACCTAGTGCTTCTTCAGCTTGTTTACCATTGATGCTTTTATTTCGAAGGTCGATTAGCATCATGTGATTATCAGTTCCACCACTTATTATTTTATATCCTTTGTCTACAAATCCTTGCGCCATTACCTCAGCATTCTTCTTTACCTGTATCATATAATGAAGAAAGTCGTCGGTCAATGCTTCCCCAAAGGCGATGGCTTTTGCCGCTATGATATGCTCTAAAGGACCTCCTTGATTTCCTGGGAAAATACCGCTGTCCAATAAGGAAGACATCATTCTTAATTTTCCGCTTTTTAGTTTTAAACCAAACGGATTCTCAAAATCTTTCCCCATTAATATCAATCCACCACGAGGGCCTCGCAATGTTTTATGTGTTGTCGTAGTCACTACGTGGCAATGAGGGATTGGATCGCTTAAAATTCCTTTAGCTATTAATCCAGCCGGATGCGCGATATCTGCCAAGAGTAAGGCGCCAACTTTATCTGCGATTTCCCTAAAACGTTTGTAATCTATCTCGCGTGAATAAGCAGATGCGCCCGCGATAATCATTTTTGGTTGCTCTTTGAGAGCAATCGCTTCAATTTTATCGTAGTCTAACATTCCTGTCGCTTCATCAACTCCATAAAAAACAGGACTGTAAATTCTACCAGAAAAATTCACAGGACTCCCGTGTGTTAGATGTCCACCGTGCGCTAAATCAAAACCCAAAAATTTATCACCTGGCTTTAAGCAAGCATGAAAGACCGCAGTATTTGCTTGAGAGCCACTGTGAGGCTGAACATTTGCATAGGCAGCACCAAAAAGAGTTTTTGCTCTATCAATGGCTATTTGCTCTACCTCATCCACAATTTCGCAACCACCATAGTAACGTTTTCCAGGATATCCTTCCGCATATTTATTTGTTAAAACAGAGCCAGCTGCGTCCATTACCTGTTGGCTTACAAAATTTTCTGAAGCGATTAACTCAAGGCCGTTAAGTTGGCGCTGGTGTTCTGCTTCAATCAGTTCAAATATTTGCTTGTCGCGATTCATAGTTTTCATTTTTTTTGATATATAGTATACTTTTTAGTTAAATTTAATTTTACCAGACACGAAATTTTCGATTTAAATTTCAGTTTTAAAAGGTTTCCCTTCCGAATTTCAAAAAAAAATAATCAGTTTAATTCTACGTTAAACATTTTTTAGCCGCTGAGGAAAGAAGCTTAATTTTTTTTATTTTATTTTCAATCTCGATTTCTAATACTTTTCAAATTTCCGATTTTGTTTTTCTAATTTACCCCCGTTTCCGTTAAGAAAATATTAAAAGTTTGAATCAGGATATCAAAAATAAGAAAAGCAATCCAATTCCAATTTCAAAAATTCTATATTTGATCTATAATTTACTAACAGAAAAATCTATGCCGCTAACTGCAAATAACCCAAGCCGAAGATCTTGGATTGATGTCCCTGAAAACAGTGACTTCCCCATTCAAAATATTCCTTTTGGAGTATTCCTAACGCGCGATGATATTATCACTATAGGAACCAGAATTGGCGATACCGCCATCGACCTTGGTGCACTGCATCAACTAGGTTATTTTAAAGGAATTGATCTTACAGACGATATTTTCCTGCAAGACAGCCTCAACGATTTTATCGCAGATGGTCGCAAGACCTGGCGATTGGTTCGTAACCGAGTTAGTGATATTTTCTTAAAAGGAAATCACGAATTACAAACCAACCGTGCACACGCTAAAAAAGTGCTTTTTGCGCTTGATGAAATCGAAATGCAACTCCCAATAGATGTGGGTGATTATACAGATTTTTATGCTAGTAAAGAACACGCTACGAATGTAGGCTCATTGTTTCGTGACCCAGAAAATGCATTATTGCCTAATTGGCTTCACATTCCTATAGGTTACCACGGGAGAAGTTCTTCTATAATTCCCTCGGGAACACCTGTGCGTCGTCCTATGGGACAGATGAAACCAGGAGATGATGGCAAACCAGGATTTGGTCCTTCTAAATTGTTGGATTTTGAATTGGAAATGGCATTTATTACAACAGCTGCAAATGATTTAGGAAAGAGAGTACCTATAGGAGAAGCTGAAGATCATATTTTTGGACTTGTACAATTTAACGATTGGAGTGCTCGTGATATTCAAGCTTGGGAATATGTTCCATTAGGACCATTTTTAGGGAAGAGCTTTGCCTCTACCATTTCACCTTGGATTGTAACACTGGATGCCTTAGAGCCTTTTAGAACTGAAGGTCCGAAACAAGAGCCTGCACCACTGCCTTATTTGGAACAACATGGCGCTATGAATTTTGATATTAAACTTACTGCAATGATTCAGCCAGAAGACGGCGAAGATACAGTGGTAGCAGAATCTAACTTTAAATACATGTACTGGTCTATGGCACAACAACTCACGCACCATACGGTGAATGGCTGTAACGTGCGCAGTGGCGATATGATGGGTAGCGGAACGATTTCTGGCCCTACAAAAGACAGCTACGGTTCTATGTTAGAACTCACTTGGAAAGGTCAGAACCCCTTAAAACTGAAAGACGGCACTGAGCGCAAATTCATTAACGACGGTGATACTGTGAAAATGAGAGCTCATTGCGAAAAAGATGGCTTACGAATAGGTTTTGGAGATTGCGATGGTAAAGTATTGCCCGCGAATTAAGTCGAAATCTGATTGCGATATATTAAAAGAGCCCATTTTTTGGGCTCTTTTTTTGTTTAAAATGAAACATCTAAAAAATCTCTTTTTGATTCCAATTCAATCTTCTTTAAAAGATCAATCATCTTTTTATCAACACTTATTGGCATTCGATACTTCCAAACACCGCCATTTTTCTTTATAAGTTTTAGATATCTATATCTTTTATATTGCAAATAAGTTGGATTATTGAATGACGAAACTGCCATTAATAATCTAGTCCACCAATTATTATTTGGATCATAAAATTTGAGTTTTTCTACTTCATCAAAATTGAATTTCCTAAACACAGCATTGTCTTTTCCTCTAATTTCGAAGGAGTGTTCAAATAGTAAAATTAAAGGGTAGCCTTTTCTTTTGTAAGAATCGATTGGTTCTAACAATACTTATATATCATCCATTAATAACGTCCAACACAAAATACCCCAAAGTCTTCCCTACTTGGTTTGGAAACAGCTCAAAATTAGGGGCTGCCTCACACAAGTGGATGTATTTACAATTTTTAAATACGGAAAAATACCGCACAAATTCTCTACATTCATCTACCGATGCTCCCGAAGGCGACATCGCACTGCTTCCCATCATGGCAATGGCGTCCAAATCTATTTCTAAACCAAAAGAGTCTTTGGTGATAAAATCTTCTGCGCGATCTAATTCTTTTTGACGCTGCGAATTCCCGAAGAGATTGGTATTTTTAAAAAAACTGTATTGTACCGTTTCTTTGTTATCATTCAGGTTGTCTAATTGATTTTGAGAAGCAAAGGCAGCCTGCAAACCGAAAATAAAATAGTTGCCTAAATACTCTTCTTCCTTAGCATAGCTGAAACCGTTCCCGCTATGTCTATGTTCCAAAGGCCTAAAATCACTGTGCACGTCAAAGTTTAAACAATTAATAGGTTTTCCTAAAGCTCTAGAAGTTCCTTTTAAATTACCATAGCTGTTATTGTGTCCTCCACCTATAATAATGGGGGTTTTTCCGGCGGAAACAATGGTCTCGATAACCTCGCTCACTTTTACATCGATTCGAGTTACTAGTTTTCCTAATGATTCGAGAATTTCTGAAGATGTACCTTGCATTTTTGCCGCAGCCTCCATTTCTAGTCTGCAATCTATTTCGCCTAAAATAAGTAAGTCGTGCGCCTTAGTGCGTTCGCTTTGTTGCATATTGCATAAAGAATGTAAACAAGCATTCCAAGCTCCCGCTGCTCCTGCCCTACCATAATTTGCACGAACTCCAACATCCTCCGGAATACCTACAAGGACGTATTTTTGCGGAATATCTTTCAGTTCTTCTCCAGCTTTTAATAAACTAACAGCTTCACCAAACTTCAATTCCATCACACGTGGATTTGTGAATTTTTGAAGATCTTCTTTTGTATAACGTTTTAAGTGTGTCATTATAGAATTTTTCCGTTGCAAATAACCGTATCAATGCAATTACTTCCGAAGGAATAAGGCAAATATCCATACGATGGAATCTTTTTGGTAATTATCAAATTAGCCACTTTCCCTTTGGTAATGCTTCCGTGAGTTTCGCTAATTCCCATTGCATAAGCGCCATTAATTGTTGCTGCGTTGATGGCTTCTTCTGGTGTTAATTTCATTTTGATACAAGCAGCTGCCACTACAAAATTCATATTCCCGCTAGGGGTTGAACCTGGGTTATAATCGGTTGCCAAGGCTAACGGTAAACCAGCATCTATAAGTTGTCTCCCCGGTGTATACGGTATGGAAAGAAAAAATGAGCAAGCTGGTAATGCTACTGGCATCGTTTCGCTGCCTTGCAATACTTTGATATCTTCATCTGTAACCACTTCTAAATGATCGACGCTTAAAGCATTGTGTTTTACTCCTGCGGCCACACCGCCAATAGCGTTAAATTGATTGACGTGTATCTTAGGAATAAGGCCGTATCTTTTAGCTTCGGTTAATAAACGCTCTGTATCTTCCACTGTAAAATAGCCTTCTTCACAAAATATATCGACATAGTCTGCTAGCTTTGCTTCGGCAATTTTGGGGAGCATTTCGTTGCAAACAAGATCCATATAGCCGTCTTTATTCCCTTTATATTCCGCAGGAACCGCGTGCGCTCCTAAAAAGGTAGTTTTGATGGTAATGGGATATGCTTCGGCTAATTGTTTCGCTACTCGGAGCATTTTTATTTCGGCATCCGTAGTTAAGCCATAGCCACTTTTTATTTCGATAGCACCCGTACCTAATTTCATTACTTCAACAAGTCTTTTCTCTGCCTGCTGAAAAAGAGACGCTGCAGATGTTGCTTGTAATTTCTTAGCACTATTTACAATTCCGCCACCACTTTCAGCAATCTCTTGATAGGTTTTCCCATTGATGCGGTCTACAAATTCTTGCTCTCTATTACCGGCATATACCAGATGGGTATGACTATCGCACCAAGAGGGCAATACCGTTTTACCAGTACAATCTACCGTTTTAAAACCTTTAAAAACAGGTAAAGAATCCATCGTTCCATAGTCATTTATCATTCCATTTTTTACTAGAAGCCATGCCTCTCTTAAAAGCGGAAGTTCCTTCATAGCAGCACCACTCACTTTTAAGGATGCATCTTCACGAACTTGTAACAGCTCTTTTATATTTATTAGCAGTAATTTCATGGGTATCTAATATTTGATAAATTAAGAGGATGTTACGACTGAAAAGTTGTTCTAAAAAGTTCGAAATTTAATAAGTATTTCATCTGCTAAATATAGCAAACCTAACTAGGATTTAATACCTTAGGGCTTTGAATTTTTGGATGAATACGCAATAAAAAAACGCTCTAATACCCCTCTAAATTTCTACTTAAATGGAGACTTTTAGCGCCTTTCCTTTAAAGGAAAGGCTGGGATAGGATGTTTGCTAAATTTACATTTAAAAACAAAGGTATTCTGCAAAAGAAAATAAAAAATCTATGAAAGAAAAAAAACTAGGCCTAAATACCATTTGCACCCACGTGGGCGAAGTGGAAGACACACAATTTCAAGGAGCTGTTTCACCATTGTTTATGTCCAGTTCCTATCAATATGAAGATGTGGACGTAAAACGATATCCTCGATATTTTAATACCCCAAACCAAGAGGCACTTGGAAAGAAAATAGCAGCGCTAGAAAAAAGTGAGGCAGGAATGATTTTTAGTAGCGGAATGGCCGCTGTAAGCCATTGTATGCTTGGGTTTTTACATAAAGGAGATCACATCGTATTGCCACAAACCTTGTATGGTGGTACCTATAATTTTGTGGTGGAAGAATTTGGGAAATTCGGCATTGAATACACCTTTGCTACTGGTTTTTCTGAAACCGATTTTAGCAATGCCATTCAACCAAACACCAAAGTAATTTGGGTGGAAACACCAAGCAATCCATTAATGAAAATAACCGATCTTGAAATGATTGCGCGGCTTGCAAAAAAGCACGGCTTGATCTCTATGATTGATAATACGTTTGCCTCGCCAGTAAATCAAACTCCGGCTGATTTTGGCATTGACATTATCATACACAGCGCAACCAAATATATGGGTGGACACAGTGATATTTGTGCAGGAGCAGTGGCAGCTTCAAAAGAATATATGGATGTGATTTGGAATGTCTCAAAAAACCTTGGAGGTAGTTTGAGTGATTATACCGTTTGGCTTTTAGAACGAAGCATCAAAACCATGGCGCTACGCGTTAAAGCTCAGAATAAAAATGCAAAGAAGTTGGCAAAATACCTTGATAAACACGAAGCCGTTGATACAGTATATTATCCAGGTTTAAAAAGTCATCCCGATTACGCACTTGCAAAAAAGCAAATGAGCGGTTATACAGGAATGCTATCTTTTGAATTAAAAGCAGGACTAAACCCTTCAACATTTATGAAATCGTTAAAACTTATCAAGCAATCTATGAGCCTTGCCGGCGTTGAAAGCACCATCCTCTCTCCTACGCATACTTCACACGCTTTACTTAGTCCAGAAGCAAGAAAAGAACAAGGCATTGCAGATGGATTGTTACGATTCTCCGTTGGGATTGAAGAAACGGAAGATTTGATTGCAGATTTCGAACGTGGGTTTAAAGGAGCGTAAAAAAAACAGTATTAAAAAAAATAATACTGTTTTTATAAAGGCAAACTTTAAAACACTATTTAAGTACTTTTACATAAAATTCATCATATACTAGTCCATCTACTTCATAAAATATTTTATCAATTTCTTCACCGTTTAAATCTACTGTAAAATCTACTGTAAATGGTTGATTTGTTTGTACAACATTAATACGCAATGTGTCTACGGTATTATTTACTTGTTTAATTAAGTAATATAATTCTTTTTCTATGGTTTCACTTTCTAAAGGGGATTCTTCTAGTGATCGATAAAACTCTAAATTAGTACAATCTCCAAAACAAGTAGTATTTTCTGAGCATTTAACTCCATAAACTGTTTCTGGATAGAGTTCAGAAAGTCCTTCGCTAATTCCTAATTTTCCCCAACTAATGGGATTTTCAAGTTGCCCATTTTCTAATTTTACTAATTTGTTTGAAATTTCTGCAACATCGTTTGGTATACTATTATCAAGGGATGCTGGTGAAAATGCTATAAAAAATATAGAGCCGAGTTCTCCAACCGTTTGACTATCATCTTCATTTGAGTAACTTAATAAGCTAACTAAAATTGATATGTAAATTAAATTTTTCATGATTTTTATTTTATAATTAATTGCTTTGTTTTTATTAAATTATCTACGTTTATGGTCACGAAATAAATTCCTGTTGTAAGAAGTGCGTTGTAAGTTTTTCATAAATTATTTTTTTTGTTTATAATTAAAAATAATATTTCTTAATTTCACCTGCATTAAAACCTTCTTAACGTTTGTTTTTGAAACGTTAAAAATAATAATTACTCTACATGAAACTAGATATATTAGCAATTGGCGCACACCCTGACGACGTAGAAATGAGTAGTGGCGCTACTTTGGCAAAAGAAATAGCAGCAGGAAAAAAAGTAGGTATCCTAGATTTAACCCGTGGCGAATTAGGTACTCGTGGCAGTGCTGAAATTAGAGATAAAGAAGCTGCCGATGCCGGGAAAATATTGGGGGTACATATGCGCCACAACCTAGGATTTGCCGATGGTTTTTTTGTAAACAATGCTGCTTCTCAACTAGAAATCATTAAAATAATTCGCAAATACCGCCCTGAGGTTGTATTGTGTAATGCGTTTGACGACAGGCATATTGATCATCCCAAAGGAAGTAATTTAGCAAGTGATGCCTGTTTTCTGAGTGGTCTCCGAAAAATTGAAACCATTCACGAGGGGAATCACCAACATCAATGGCGTCCAAAGCACGTATACCATTATATACAATGGAAAGATTTAGAACCGGATTTCGTCGTAGACGTTTCAGGGTTTATGGAACAGAAAATGGAAGCTGTTTTTGCTTATAAAAGTCAGTTTTTTGATGCTAGTAGCGAAGAACCAATGACCCCTATTTCTTCTAAAAATGCGACTGATAGTATTGCCTATCGCAATTACAATCTAGGTAGGTTAATAGGTACTGAAGCAGGAGAAGGTTTTACCGTAGAACGTTATCCTGTTGTTTCTTCACTTTTTGATTTAAAATAATTTATTGATTTAATAAGCCCTTGTCACACTCAGCCTGTCGAAGTGTTCTAGATTATCCTTCGACAAGCTCAGGATGACAAATAAGACGTTAAAAAAATGCATTTTCTTATTGCGCGACGGTGCTAATTAAATTATATTTGCATCCGCTGATGTATTCATTGCAAAAGCGATATTGCTAACTCTGTAAAAAGAGCGCTACATGGTGGTTGTAGCTCAGTTGGTTAGAGCGCTGGTTTGTGGTACCAGAGGTCGCCGGTTCGAACCCGGTCTTCCACCCTTAAAGAGTCTTCATTTATTTGAAGACTCTTTTTTCGTTTATACCGTTTTGGAAAGAATATAAACTATGAGAGTAAACGCTACTTAAGAAACTAAAGTTTAATTGCCCCAAGACCAGCCTCCCAAAGTCTTTTGTTATAGGCTGGTATTTTAATATTTATTAAGGAATTGACTGTTTCCTGCAAAATTAGCCATTGCGCGTCCAATTCTTTTTTTCTTAACTTGTTGGATTTGTTTACTCGCGGTAAACTACTATTGGTTTGATTCATTAAAAATAAATATTCTGCTGTGAATTTGTTGACAAAGTTTTCTACATCATCATAAGCTTGCGATCTTCTTTGTACCATTTTTTCATCCCAGCCTTTTAATTCTTTAATAAGTTTTTCCCCTTGAGAAATCAACGGTTGATCTTGATTATTTTTCTTTAATTTTTTGATAATTTCATCAAGTTCATCTTGGACACTTTTTAGCATATTTACCTTGTTATGCATTTCAGCAGCATTTTTTTCAACTTCGGTCATAAATGAATCAAACTCTTTATAATCTGCATTAGTAATCTCTAACTTTTTATTGGGCGCTATAATTCCCTTGGCAGTACTTATTTCATCATTTACAGAAATAGTGTATGTATACGTACCAGGAATAACCCTGTGACCGTTAAACCCTGCTTCGATATAAACATTTGGAACTCCCG
This sequence comes from Patiriisocius sp. Uisw_017, assembly GCF_047731265.1. Classification (GTDB taxonomy): domain Bacteria; phylum Bacteroidota; class Bacteroidia; order Flavobacteriales; family Flavobacteriaceae; genus Patiriisocius. Next base: position 3,577,224 of record NZ_CP159835.1, read on the forward strand.
GAACTATCTTGTGCGTCATGTCCCAATGGAATCTATTCAATCCTTTCTTTTTAGAAAGTGTTGGCTTGGGAGGGGCTCCTCCGCCATTATGCGAGATATAATTTTCGTCTTTAATCGAAGTGAACTCGCGTATTAATCTACCGTTGCTATCTTCAATTTTTAATCTAATTTCAGACTCTTTCTCAATATTTGGTACATAATAATAAAGTTCAACTCCGTTGGCTGGATTCACACCAACAAAATCTTGTGTGCCATCAAAGTCCTCACTATTACCATTAAATGGACTTCCCCAAGATCCATTATTAGTAGTTTCTGGCGCATACAGTTTTAAATTTTTCTGGTTTTGCTGATACTGAGATAAGAGTCCTAAGTTATCCAATATCCAAAAAGACCTTCCAGAAGTTGCAACTACTAAATCATTGTCTTTGATTTTTAAATCAGTTATTGGAGTATTGGGTAGGTTTAAATTAAAAGACTCCCAGTTTTTCCCGTCATTATAAGAAATATAGATGCCTTTTTCCGTACCCGCATAAAGCAATCCTTTTTGGTTTTCATCTTCTCTAACAACTCTAGTGTAAGACCCGTTTGGTATCCCGTTTGAAATAGCCATCCAACTTTTTCCGTAGTTTGTGCTTTTATAAAGCGCTGGGGTGTAATCTCCTAATTTATATTTAGTGGTCGCTATGTATACGGTTGCTGGGTAATGCGGAGAGATTTCAATAGCATTAACTAAGGTCTCTCCTAGATTTTTAGGAGTGATATTTTGCCAAGTAGCTCCATTGTCTTTTGTAATATGAACAAAGCCATCATCGCTTCCTGTATAGAAAACACCTTTTTCATACTCAGATTCTACTAAATAGCTTATCGTTCCATAACTTTCGGCACCAACGGCTTCGTTGGTATATGGCCCCCCTCCATTGCCTTGTTTTTCATCAATATCCCTAGTTAAATCTGGGGAAAAAACCGTCCATGTCCTCCCTAAATCTGTAGATTTCAAAACCAATTGAGCCGCGTGAAAAATAGTTTGAGGCTCGTGTTTTGACCATACAATAGGTGCGTTCCAGTTGTATAAATATTTCATATTTCGAGCTTCACGTCCTAAATATTGTTCTGGAGAAGCCATAATTTGTGTACTGCTCTTGTTGTCCATATTCAATACTTCTATGGTACCCAAATAGCTTCCACCTACTACTAATTTTGGATCATTCTTGTCGAAAGCTAAAAAGGCACTTTCACCTCCCGCAGCATATCCCCAATCGCGCAATGATATGTTACTGCTGCCTTCGCTAACACTTTTTATCTTAACAGAAGTATTATCCTGTTGCCCACCATAAATATTATAAGGTTCGAGATCATCTGTATTTATACGATAAAATTGTGCGGTAGGCATAATGTCTTGAGAAGACCAGGATTTTCCTTTATTATAGGAAATGGCTGCTCCACCGTCATTTGCAATTACCATATTATTTGAGTTATTAGGATGAATCCATAAATCATGGAAATCTCCATGAGTTCCTGTAATTCGGCCCCAAGATTTTCCACCATCTTTAGAACGAAATGCTTTTGCGCTTAAAACATACACCGTGTCTTCATCATTAGGATCTATAAAAAGTTCTATATAGTACCAAGCCCTTTGGGTTAAACGGTTATCGCCGCTAACTTGATCCCAACTTTTCCCTGCATTATTTGAAACATACAAGCCGCTTTGGTCTGTGTAGGTATCACTTTCTATAAGCGCATATACTTTGTCACTATTACTTTGAGACACGGCGATGGCCATTTTTCCCATTTCCTTTGGCAGCCCTTTTTCCATCCTATTCCATGTTTCGCCAGCATCAATAGATTTATATAGACCGCTCCCTACTCCACCACTAATTATTTTCCAAGGAGCACGTTGATGTTCCCACATGGCTGCATATAATACTTGCGGATTCTTAACATCCATAGAAAGCTCTGCGGCTCCTGTGAGGTTATTTACAAAAAGAGTTTTTTTCCAACTTTTACCGCCATCTATAGATTTATAGACGCCTCGCTCACTCGTTGCGGAAGTATATTTTCCTTGAGCAGCCACATAAATAATATCTGGATTGGTAGGGTGGATTATAATTCTTGAAATCTGTTCGGTTTCTTTTAATCCGGTGTGTTGCCAGGTTTTTCCTGCATCAGTAGATTTGTATACGCCATCGCCATATGTGGACATAACACCTCTAATGGCGTGTTCTCCCATGCCACAATACACAATATTTGAGTTTGATTGTGATACTGCCACAGCACCCACAGATCCTGTTTCAAAAAAACCATCACTTATATTTGACCAGTGCGCTCCTGCGTCTTCAGTCTTCCATAAGCCTCCACCAGTAGTTCCCATATAATAGGTGAGCGGATCATCGACAACTCCCATTGCAGCAACAGAACGCCCTCCTCTAAAAGGACCAATATTTCTATATTTTAACGGACTAAAATATTCGTTTAAGTCTTGAGAAAAAACAGAAAATGTTCCGAAAAACAGCATCCAAATTGCAAGATTAATTTTCATGATTTTATAATTGATATTATGACTTCTAAAATTAGTCAAAAAATTCAATTTATAAATGAACTTATTACAAGTTACAAATCAATCAAATTTCAGCATAAAAAAAACCTTACAAAGTATTAGTTTACAAGGGGTTATTTTTTAAAAATATTTTTTTTACTTACAATTTATCTGCAACAATTCTACCATCTCTATTAGCGATTTCCCATGTTGTGTGGAAAATTAGTTTGGTTCTCTTTGTCATTAAATCGTATTCGATCTTATCTGGCGTATCTGATATTTTATGATAATCTGCATGTGTTCCATTAAAATAGAATATGACAGGGATATTGTTTTTTGCAAAATTATAATGATCACTGCGGTAATAAAAACGGTTAGGATCATTTTCATGGTTAAAAGTATAATCCAATTCTAAATCTGAGTGCTTTTTCGCAACCTCCTCAGATACATCATGCAATTCCTGACTTAGCTTATCGCTTCCAATTAAGTACACATAATCAGGTGTGTCCTCTTTATTTGGGTCGATACGTCCAATCATATCAATATTTAAATTAGTTACCGTATTTGCCAATGGGAATAATGGATTCTCTGTATAGTACCTTGAACCGTACAACCCTATTTCTTCTCCTGTAACATGTAAAAATAAAATAGACCGTCTTGGTCCTTTTCCTTCTTTAACTGCTTTTTGAAAAGCTTCAGCCATTTCTAACATTGCCACAGTACCACTACCATCGTCATCTGCTCCATTAAACACATTGCCTTCATCATCAACACCAACGTGATCTAGGTGTGCAGAAATCACAATGATTTCTTCAGGAAACTCGCTTCCTTCAATAAAAGCTACCACGTTTTCAGAATCTGCTGGTTCCTTTTGACTGTCAAAATAACTTGCCGGAATCTCTTGGAAATAATCACTTCCTCCTAATGGAGAAGGAATTCCTTGCTTTACGTAAAAATCTTTTATGTAATTAACTGCCATTTTTTGACCTTCACTTCCTGTCATTCTGCCTCGCATTTCATCTCCTGCATAGATGTAGAGCATTTCTTTTAGTTCTGCAGATGTAATTGTTTCAGCATACGTTTCAGCCGTTCCTTCCTTTGCATTCGTTGTTTTTTTAGAGGAGCTACAAGAAGATATAACTGCAAAAATCATTGATAGTAAAATATATTTCATTAGTCTGGATATAAAATTTCGTTTTGCAAAATATTCAATTTTCTGATGGTATACTAATGCCTTCAAAATCTTATCAAAAATTTAAGAAAAACGATTCCCAATATGTTAAATCACAAACACCACAATTAGTATCTTTACTATCTCAAAAACATAAGCTATGCATATTGAACAGTTATATACCGGATGTCTCTCACAAGGTGCATATTATATTGAAAGTGACGGCGAAGTTGCAGTAATTGATCCTTTACGAGAAACAAAGCCCTATTTAGAAAGAGCAGAAAGAGACAACGCTACTATCAAGTATGTCTTTGAAACTCATTTTCATGCAGATTTTGTGAGTGGCCACGTCTCTTTATCTGAAGCCACAGGAGCACCCATTATTTATGGACCTACGGCAAACCCAACTTTTGATGCTTACATAGCAAAAGATAATGAAGAATTTAAAGTTGGGAAACTTACTATAAAAGCACTTCATACTCCAGGACATACCTTGGAAAGCACTACCTATTTGCTAAAAGATGAAAACGGAAAAGATCACGCTATTTTTACGGGAGACACGCTTTTTCTTGGAGATGTAGGAAGACCAGATCTTGCCCAAAAATCAAACGAAATAACACAAGAGGATTTAGCAGGGATGTTGTTTGATAGTCTCCGTAATAAAATTATGCCTCTTAATGGCGATGTGATTGTATATCCTGCCCATGGTGCCGGTTCTGCCTGCGGAAAAAACATGATGAAGGAAACAATTGATACTCTCGGAAACCAAAAAAAGATAAATTATGCATTGCGAAAAGATATGACCAAGGCCGAATTTATTCAAGAGGTAACTGAAGGGCTTATGCCTCCACCGGCTTATTTCCCGCTGAATGTAAAAATGAATAAAGAAGGATATGATAGCTTAGCTTCTTTAATTGAAAAAGCTTCCTTGGTGACTCCACAAAAATTTGAAGAAATTGCAAATTCAACAGGCGCCATAGTACTGGATGTTCGTGCCCAACAAGATTTTTTTGAAGGACATGTTCCTTGTTCTATTTTTATTGGTATCGACGGCGGGTTTGCCCCTTGGGTTGGTGCACTTGTAAAAGACACAAAACAACCATTACTTATAGTAGCTCCAGAAGGAAGAGAAGAAGAAACAATTACTCGTTTATCTCGTGTAGGCTTTGATAATGTCCTCGCATTTTTAGATGGCGGAATGGAAGCTTGGAAAACATCGGGTAGAGAAATTGATACGATGCATTCTGTTTCAGCTGAAACATTAAAAACCGAATTAAAAAACGCATCTCCCGTTTTTGATGTTCGAAAAGATAGTGAATTTGAAAATGAGCACATTCCTTCTGCCACCCATACTTCTTTGGAATTTATTAATCAATATTTAAACGAGTTTCCGTCAGACAAGCCTTTTTATATTCATTGTGCCGGAGGGTATCGCAGTGTCATTGCGAACTCCATTTTAAAAAGCCGTGGAATTCATAATGGAATTGATGTCGCAGGTGGTTTTAAAGCTATTAAGGAAGCTGGGATTGCTGTAGAATAGATTACTACAAAACATAAAAAGCCCTTTAAGCTAAATGTACTTGAGCCAAATATGCTGCGTAGGATAAAACTAGTGTCATAATACTGAACATATAAACGGCTAAAACTGTATTGCGTTGTGGTTGTACTTTTACTTGATCTAAACTTGTGTCTTTCGTTTTCATAATGATTGTTTTTTAATGGTTTACATATATATGACGCACAACTGAGTACTTTTGTTACATACTAATTTAATCTCTTCGAAAAAGCCGCTTGGAATTTTTAAATCCAAGCGGCAACCTAAAACCAACCAATTATGAAACGGATTATTGATTTAAAATATTATATTTTAAATCTGGGCAATCCAACCTATCTTATTGCGTCACTAAATCACTTTGATTTCTAAAAACCAATGTTCCATCAAAGCTGTCTAGTAAAATTATGCTATCTGTGGTTACCTTGCCTGCTAGTATTTCTTTTGAAAGCGCATTCAATACTTCTTTTTGAATGACTCTTTTAACAGGTCTTGCTCCATATTGTGGATCGTACCCTTTTTCAGCTAAATATCCTATCGCTTCATTTGTAGCATCCATAGTAATGCCTTGCTTTGCTAACATTTTGGTTAGTCCCTTTAATTGAAGACCTACAATTTTGTGAATATCCTCTTTTGAAAGTGGTGTAAACATAATAATGTCGTCAATCCTGTTTAAAAACTCTGGACGTACTGTTTGTTTTAAAAGTCCGAGCACTTCTATTTTAGCACCTTCCATCGCAGTTTCAGGATCTTTAACGCTTTCAAATTTCTGCTGAATAATTTCACTACCCATATTACTTGTCATAATAATTATAGTGTTTTTAAAATCTGCAACGCGACCTTTGTTATCTGTCAATCTTCCTTCGTCCAACACTTGTAATAAAATATTGAAGGTATCAGGATGCGCTTTTTCAACCTCATCCAACAACACTACAGAGTATGGCTTTCTTCTCACAGCTTCAGTTAACTGTCCTCCTTCATCGTACCCAACATAGCCAGGAGGAGCACCCACCAAGCGACTTACACTATGACGTTCTTGGTACTCACTCATATCTATGCGTGTCATCGCAGTTTCATCATCAAATAAATATTCAGCCAATGCCTTCGCTAGTTCGGTTTTACCAACCCCAGTAGTCCCTAGGAAGAGGAAACTACCTATTGGCTTTTTTTGATCTTGCAATCCCGCCCTACTTCTTCTAATTGCATCACTCACTGCAATAATTGCCTCTTCTTGTCCAACGACACGTTTATGTAATTCTTTCTCTAATTTGAGTAGTTTTTCGCGATCGCTTTGGAGCATTTTTGTTACAGGAATCCCTGTCCATTTTGCTACAATCTCAGCGATATCTTCATAAGTAACTTCTTCTTTTATAAGCGAATTTTCACTTTGATTTTCAGCAAGTTCTGTTTCTAATTCTGAAAGTTTTTCTTGTGCTTCTTTAATTTTTCCGTAGCGAATTTCTGCTACTTTCCCAAAATCTCCTTCTCGTTCTGCCCTTTCAGCCTCTAGTTTGTAATTTTCAATTTCAGTTTTATACTTCTGAACGTTTTCTACTACTTCTTTCTCACTTTTCCACTTTGCATTGAGTTCGTTTCTTTCTTCTTTAAGGTTTGCTAAATCGCTTCGAAGACTTTTTAGTCTTGTTTCATCTTTTTCACGTTTTATGGCTTCGATCTCAATTTCTAACTGCATTACCTTTCGGTCTAGAACATCCAATTCCTCTGGCTTGCTATTAATTTCCATTCTCATTTTACTCGCAGCCTCGTCCATTAAATCAATGGCCTTATCTGGCAAAAAACGATTGGTAATATAACGTTGCGACAATTCTACGGCAGCAATAATTGCTTCATCTTTGATACGTACTTTGTGGTGTGCTTCGTACTTTTCTTTAATTCCACGTAGGATTGAGATAGCACTCTCGGTATCAGGTTCATTCACCTGCACTCTTTGAAAACGACGCTCTAAAGCCTTGTCTTTCTCAAAATATTTTTGGTATTCATCCAGTGTTGTAGCTCCTATTGCACGAAGCTCTCCACGAGCCAGCGCAGGCTTTAAAATATTAGCCGCATCCATTGCCCCTTGACCACCTCCAGCACCCACTAAGGTATGAATTTCATCAATAAACAACACTATATCGCCGTCGCTAGAAGTTACTTCTTTGATAACCGCTTTTAACCTTTCTTCAAATTCACCTTTAAATTTTGCACCCGCAATAAGTGCCCCCATATCCAAGGAGTATACCACTTTCGATTTCAAATTTTCGGGGACATCCCCATCTACAATTCTATGGGCTAATCCTTCTGCAATAGCAGTTTTACCAGTACCTGGCTCTCCTACTAACATGGGGTTGTTCTTAGTACGGCGTGTTAAGATCTGAAGGATTCTTCTAATTTCTTCATCGCGACCAATTACTGGATCCAACTTTCCATCTTGTGCTAACTGATTGAGGTTACGGGCATATTTATTTAAAGCATTGTAGGTCTCCTCTGCACTTTGCGAGGTTACCCGATCTCCTTTTCGCAATTCTTCTATGGCAGCTTTTAAGCCTTTTTCAGTAACACCCTGATCTTTTAAAGTTTGGGCGATGTTACTTTTTGAATTAAATATCGCCAACAACAAATGCTCGATGGAAACATATTCATCATTCATTTTCTTAGCAATAATACTCGCTTCATTTACAGCTTTCCCAGCGGTTCTCGAAAGCATAATATCTACACCTGAAACTTTTGGAAAACTATCGAGCTGTTTGTCTAAAATTTGTTTCAACAGATCAACATTCACATTCAATTTTTTTAATAGAAAAGGAGTTACATTCTCATCCACTTCAAAAATGGCTTTTAATATGTGTTCATTCTCTATTTGCTGATGTCCAAAACCTTGAGCAAGTTGTTGTGATTGCTGCATTGCCTCTTGGCTTTTTATCGTATAATTATTAAAATTCATTTGATGTGTTTTTAGTGCTTATTTCTGAACTTTTATTCTTTTTAAAGGTGAATTTCAAAAGATAAGCCAAGATGGTGAAAAGACAAAATGTCCTGCTAAGCCTATGTTTTACAAGACATTTTGACATAAAAAAGCCGCTCCATAAGGAAGCAGCTTACATTCTTTAACAGATAAAATGTATTATCTTTTAGTTTGCTTTTGTGTTGAAGTTACTCCATTAGCTTTTGCTTTCACAAAGTAAGCTCCGGCTTATAAGTCAGAAATATCGAATGAAAATTTAGTAACATTAGGTGTTTGTTGCAATACAACTTGACCCAAAAGATTATAAATTTCCAAAGAGTCAATAGAAACATTTGATTTCATTGTTATTAAACCATAAGCTGGATTAGGGAACATAGCGAAAGGTTCGATTTCAAAAGTAGAATTACCCAATATTGTGTTGAATGTTAAAGGCTCGCTAAACTGAAACATTTCATTTTCAACATCACAAATTGAAACTATATAAGCATCATAAGTAACCTCAGAACTCAAACCTGTTGCAGTCATTGAAGTTGTTGTTTGTGGTAATACCGCAGATTCAAAAAGTATTGAATCCACAAGTGGATCTTCTCCGTGTAATACGATATACGTTTTATATCCGTCAAATGCTGTAGGTACTTCATCCCAAGTCATATCTGCGGTTGTATCAGTTTCATTTGACACGGTAGCGTTTGCCGTTGGATCGCAGGTTAATGGTTGGGGAGAATTACAAGTAAGGGTTAATTCAAATTCTCCTTGACTATGTTCAGATCCAAATACATATATATAATAACGTTCAGTTTCATCTGTAGTGATTGAAATTTCAGATAGTATATCACAAGAGTCATTATTACTGGCTATGCATTCCATTCCATCGCAAGAACCAGCGTACACTGTAATTTGTGAATCAAAATAGATATTAGTGCTTGTACATAATGAAAATACGATTTCAGAACCCACGAACAGTGTGTTTTCAAAAGTATACCATATGCCAGCTTGACCTAGCATTAACGCACATAGATCCATTTCTTGTTTTGTTTCTGTAGCTCCTCTGGTAGTTGCATCGATGACACTGCCGCACCTAACATCCATAGCATCTATACAGGCATCGTTTTCAGGAATTGCCGTAAGCGTTCTAAAAGTTTCGTAAGTTCCGCTATTTACGATCTCTCCAGTGCAATTAGATATTAATAAGCAGTCGTAACCTGTATTATTTGTTCGGCCTTTAGCTGTTGCGATCAATTCGCTGTCCGCTGGAATAAATTCTGTGTAATTAGGAGTAAAAACTCCTAATCTATATATATATTTAGGGTGTATCCTTCTGTTGCTTCTGGCAAATTGTCCCAAGTAAAATCTGCGGATGTTATAGCGATATTTGAAGCGACAAAATTCTCTACAAATGGACAAGCTGGAATTGGGGGAAGTGTTCTAAATTAAGTGTAGCTAATTCAGATACTAAGTCACCTGAACAATTAGAATTTAAATAGACACTATAAGGAGCGTCTGGTGTCAAGTCCGTAAAGGTAGCGGCTAGCGCGCCAGCGGGAAGATCTTCTGTAAAAATAGAAGTATCCACCAATGGACCAGCACCACCTGAAAAAACACGTAATGTAAATCCATCCGTAGCCTCTGGTAGAGCGTCCCAAGTTAAATCTACTGATGTAATTAAAATAGTTGTGGCAACAAAGTTATTAGGACTCGGGCAAGCTGGCCTTGGGGAAAGTGTAATACTCCAATCAAAGGGTGCTGAACTTCATCTATTGTTCCATTGGATAAAATACTCTTCGCCTGCAAGCACTTCAAATTCTGGAATTTCTGATGCACAATAAGCGCCTCTTGGTGCTGTTAAACAAAAATCATCGTTATATGCTACTGCTGAATCATCTGCACAATCGTTCCAAATAAACAAAGTTGTGTCTTCACCTCCAAAACAAGAGTTCACATTAATCGTTCCGGCGGCCGTGGCGGCGGATATAAACCAAGCAGAATCATTTCTATTAACTCCATTAGTCTGGGCTATAGTTGTTTGTAATATCATCCCCTTAGTTATTATAATTGCAGAGGAACAGTTATCGCGGCCGTTTTGAGCATTCATATCACAAGATACACTGGTCAAAAAAGCTATAATTAAAAATTTTGTGATTTTTTTCATGCTTCATAGTTTAACTTAATTTTTTTGTTTGGAACAGCCAATTTATTTTAAAAAATTAATTTGCTAATATTCTAAAATCAAAACAACTCTGGGTAAAAATGTCCTACCAACCTATTCCTTTAAGATGTTAAAAAAAATACTGTAAATATTCTTCAGATGCTTTTTTTAAAGTTCGCGTAGTTTTTCTTTTTTTAAAAGACCAAATCATCCTAGGGACAATAATTGAGAAGAGCTAACCCAAGAGCGTTCTTTAAATTTCTTGTTGAAATAGGGAGATGTGGTAATACCTGTATCATAGCTAACTTCAGAAAAGGTGAAAATATTTTTTTGTAATAGTTGATATGCTTTTTGTCATCTAACTTCAAGTATAAATTGCACTGGAGTAATCCCTGTATATTGTTTCAAGATTCGTGTAAGCCGTCGCTAGCGATAATGTACTTTATACCAAAACAGATCCATCCACTAATTCGGCGTAATAGCAATTAAAACAATACAAGAGCGTCAACAAGAAATTGACGTCTTAAAAAATAATATTAGAGAACTACAAAAATTGTAAAACCGAATTTCTATGTTAGAAAACAAGGGGATTTATTTATGCTATGCTCTTTTAGCAGAAGACCAAGTGTCGATTTTATTCACCTTGATCTTTTTTATTTAAAATATTTTATCCTTTTTTTTATAGAAAAGAAAGGATAAAATATTTAGTTTTGCGAAAAAAATAACGGGCTATGGGATTATTTAGTAGAAAAAAAACAGAACACGTCGAAGAAAAACAAATACCGTGGAACCCTCTTACTGATTTAAAACAACTAGATGAGATAGTCGAAGAATCTAAAACAATCCCAGTAGCAATCTTTAAACATTCTACCCGATGTGGTATTAGCAGAATGGTATTGCGAAATTTTGAAAGCAGCTATGAAATCCCTGTTAACCAATTGAAAATATACTACTTAGACTTACTATCCTATCGCGACATATCTGACGAAATTGGTCATAAATTTCAAGTAATGCACCAAAGTCCTCAATTAATAGTACTTAAAAATGGAACGGCAGTGGCAAATGCTTCGCATCATAGTATTGATGCTAGTGAGCTGAAGAATTTTGTGTAAAAAAAAAGACTTTATTGGGCTCTTTTTACCTCAAATTATTATTGCTTAAAATATCTTTCAAACGAAGTTTTACATCTTCTCCTGCATCAAAAACCATTTGTTCATTAGAAGGAAAAGGTATAAAGTTATTATTCAAAAATCTCAAGTCTTCGTCAGTAAGTGCTCTCTCATCTCCTCGATATCTTGCGAAGGTATTTTCAAAAATAAATTCGCTTGTTAACGGAAAGCGATCCATATCTCGGCTTGTTATTAAATCGCGATACAAAACATTACCGCCTACAAAAGTAGTTTTTTCTTGTGTGGTATAGGTTATACTAGCAACTACAGTTATAAATACATCCCTCTTAAGATTATTTCCTAGGCTATCTTTTAGGATATTTCCTTTGCGATCACTCACATATTCCCAGCCGTCATTTATTACATTAGATCGCTGCTCTGTAACTTCACTAATACGCTCTGGTCTAATGGCTATTTCTTCAAAATTTAAGTTTATTCCAAGATTATAATCAATATCACTAGCTCTTTGAGAATGATATTGCGTCCAAAAATCATCCAGTCCGTAGGTATTAAAATCAAGTAGCTCTCGTTCCAGTCTAAGTGGAATTATTTGACCTGTACCATTATTTAAAGTAACGTGCACATAATCCGTTCCGTAGAAACGGGCATTCTCTTTTATTTGTTGTATTCCATTATAGTTTGGAGCTAATTCTTCTAACTCGCAATAAATATAATACGCCGTTCTAAAATCTTCTAAAGTTCCCCTATTCTCATAATTCTGAGCTTCTCCGACCAATGCCTCCATAAGGACGAGACGTGCTGCACTAATATCACTATTATAATTTACTATTTTAAACTTGGCTTCTTTTCCAGTTCTTGTATTGAATAATGGGAGCAATGGACGTATTTGATCCTGAACTTCTTCGATATTTTGATAGGTGTAATACACTTCTTTTGCAGCTTTTGTCGATTGTTGCTTTTTTAACAATCCAATGCGACGGGTACTTTCATTCGCATACTTCTTAAAAGCATCTTCTAATAGTTCTATTCTAACATCATTCTTTCCTGATGTATTATCGCGATGCAACTTTTTTACGGCAAGTGCTATCGCTTTTTCATAATCGCCCTTTGCCAATACTCGTTGATTTCGCTTTGCACTATTACAGCTTGCCAAAAGAAATAATGTACCCAAGATAATAAGTAGTTTCTTCATAATTGAAAGGTATTGGTTATTATGGTTAAATTCATAAAGCGATGTCAGAAAACAAATTCCAAAAAAAAAAACAAATTTTAAATCCCAAAACTATGTAAAATTTAAGATGTTTAGCATTCTTAATAGCAATAAGAATTATCTCCGCACTTTTCACATTTTACACAAAAGTTAATGCTTTAAACTGAAATTGTATTGTTGGTTTTTTATACTTTTGGTGACCATTCAATAAAAGAAAATTCTTTTATATGGATCAACAAAGTTAACGATATCGGGGCGTGTCCCTTAGACTTGACCTCCTTGGGTTGGTCATCTCAGGATGAACTGTACCACGGTTTGTACGGATTAATAAAAATATAATAACTGACATGTATTTCAGTTTTGCTAACTATATCGGGGCGTGGCGCAGTCCGGTTAGCGTACACGGCTGGGGGTCGTGTGGTCGCAAGTTCAAATCTTGTCGCCCCGACAATTATAAATGAAAAGATGTTTTTGCAATAGAAACATCTTTTTTTTTTCGATTTTTATTGCGGTTTCAGTTTAAATTCTTTTACTTGAAAGAACTCCCAAACAATTTCGTTGTTTGAGTGGCTTCCTATACTTTTATAATCTATTATGGTTTATTTTCAACTAAAAACCTTTGTATGCAATTAAAATACTTTTCTACTTCGGTTTCAAAAATTGGAGCTGTAGTTGCACTTTTAATACTTTCTGCTTGTGCAACATTTAAATCGCAAAAATCAAATACCGTAAACGATGTTTCCATTATAAACGAAAAACCACTTCACACCTTTTTCGTTGCTGGTGGAATTGGTAATGATGAACTATCTGAAAACGGTGAAATTAAATCCAAGCTCACGTCATATTTGAATGCAGCAAATAAAAACAGTACGTTATTCTTTGCGGGAGATTATATCTCTTGCGATTATGAAGACACTAAAAGAAATATAGATTTAATTGCACAGCAGTTAAATCTGGTCAAAGATTTTAAAGGAAAAACGCGTTTTGTCCCTGGAGATAACGAATGGAGAAGTTTTGATTCAAAACAAATAGAATGGGTTGAAAATTATATAAAAGAGCGAAATATAAAAAGAATTAAAGTTGTCCCTAATAACGTATGTCCACTTGAATTTGATGAAATTAATGAAGATCTAAACATATTGTATGTTGATTCACAATGGTACATCGCGAATTGGGATCGCGTAGATGATATCAACAGAAAATGTACCGATATCAGCACACGTAGAATGTTCACTACTGAACTGGAAAGTTTTATTAAAGATTCCCGGGGGAAAAATTTAGTAATTGTTATGCACCATCCAATTTTCACAAACGGAATGTTTGGAATGAGTTATATGGGCGGGGCTTCACCCAAGAAAGTTTTCTTTGACCGGTATCAAGATTTACGCATCAATGTAAGTGCTTTTGTACAAGAGTTAGACAGAGTAACCATTGTATCGGGTCACGAAAAAAGTTTACAGTATTTACAAAGTGGAGATGTATATCAAATTATTAGTGGTTCTTTAGGTGGTGCTGCACGCACTAAAATGAAGAGTGACAATATAAATGCTTTAGGTGGAACTCTAAAATACGAAGGTAAATATACCCACGGAGCGGCGGGATTTGCAGTAATCAATTACTTTGAAGATGGCAGGTCTCAGGTAACCTTTGTTACAAGTGAAGAAGAAAAGACATTTAACTTAACATCTAAGTTCGCCCCTAAGACAAAAGGTTTTGCTCCCACTACTGAAAGGGGAACTAAGAAAGTACCTGTAGTTACAGATGAAAGCAAGCTAAATAAATCTGGCTTCTATAACTTTTTATGGGGAAAAAGATACCGCAGTTATTTTGGGGTTCCAGTAACCGCTCCCATAGCAGATTTAAACAACCTTTATAAAGGCCTTAAAATCATTAAAAAAGGTGGTGGGCACCAATCCTTTTCAGCACGTTTAGCGAGTAAAGACGGCAAAGAATATGCGATGCGAGGCTTGGAAAAAAATGCGCTGAAATTTTTAAAGTTTAAAGTTCCAGGCATCACTTATACAGAAGAAGAATATAAAAACACCCTTGCAGAAACTGCCGTTTATGACTTCTTTACGACTACCCATCCTTATATACAACTTGTTATAAATCCGTTAGCAAAAGAAGCTTCCTTAAATCACGGGGGAACCAAATTATTTTATTTACCAAAGCAACCTGGATTTGAGATTTTAGGTGATGAATATGGGGATCAACTATATTTTATAGAAGAGCGCCCTAACGATGCACAAAAAGAATATGAAGGCTATAACAGGATGAATCCAGGGAGTGGAAAAATAGCACAGTTTGAAAGCAGTACAGATGTTTTTGAAAAACTAAAAGAAGATGAAAAATATAGCATAGACCAGCGTGCTTTCATTAGGGCACGTATTTTTGATATGCTTATTGGTGATTGGGATCGTCACGAAGACCAATGGAGATGGGCACAATATGAAATTTCAGAAGAAGACATTCGTTTTTTACCTATCCCAAGAGATAGAGATGGAGCTTTCTCTAAATTTGATGGTATTGTGATACCTATTATAAAACTTTTTTTGCCAGACACACGCTATTGGCAATCTTATGATGAAGAAATTCCTGACGTAAAATGGTTTAATGGCGAAGGAAATAACTTAGATCGCAGATTAATAAATAAATTTGGAACCGAAGCTTGGATTAAGGAAGCACAATACATCCAGGAAAATTTGAGCGCTGCGGAAATTGATGAAGCCTTCAAAAATCTTCCAACAGAAGTCCAAGACGAAGCAAGCGATGATATTAAGAAAAAATTAAAAGGAAGACTTTCAAACATTGATAAGATTGCTGAATCATACGGAAAATATCTTAACCACACCGTTGCGGTTCACGCAACAAACAAAGACGATATAATTAAAATCACACGTCTTGGCGATGGAAAAACTCAAGTGATTATCGAAAGAAATTTAAAAAATCAAGATAACAAAGTGTTTTTTGACAGGGTTTTTGTTGCTTCAGAAACAAAAGAAATCTGGATATATGGACTTGAAGATGATGACGAATTTATCGTCGATGGAAAAGGTGGAGGAAGTAAAATTAGACTTGTTGGAGGCTATGGGAAAGATGACTTTAATATCAAGAACAGCACTAACATTAAAGTGTACGATTGGAAACATGAGGATACAGATTTTATAGGAAAAACACCCGCACATCAATTTACTAATAAATATGAAACCAATACTTTTCACTGGCGCTATTTTAAAGAAAACAATAATATTCTTCTACCAATAGTAGGCTTTAGAAGAGATGACGGGGGGTATTTAGGAGCTTCAAATATCTATACAAACTATGGCTTTAATGGAAACCCGTTTAGATACCAACATCAAATTGCAGCGAGTTATTTCTTTGATTTTCAAGCGGTAGAATTAGAGTATAAAGGAACTTTTGCTAATTTATTTCCAAAAGTTAATCTAGAAATAGGCGGTTATTTTACCAACGATAGTTTTGCGAACAACTTCTTTGGGTTTGGCAACGAAACCATGTACGATCAAGACGCCACTGAACTTGAATTTAACCGTGCAAGGATGCAACAAATAAAAGCAAATGTAGGTTTTGTAGGAAAGTATTTAAGAGTTGACGGCTTGTTTGAATCTTTTAGAGTAGAGGAAGACGCTACCCGTTTATTTATACCTGTCAATGTAAATTCTGAAGTTTTCGAAAGTCAAAATTATGCAGGCGCACAGGCCATGTTTGAGTATAAAAATCAAAATGCACAGGATTTCCCAACAAAAGCTCGTTATTTAGGAGTAACCGTTGGAGCAAAAGCTAATATAGCCGAAAGCACAAATAGCTTTGCATATGCATCTGCTAAAATAGGATGGCAAGAAAAATTAATCCCGTCAGGAAACTTAGTGCTTTCTACAACTGCCGAAGTTAAAACGAACTTTGGGGATTATGGTAGTGACTATTACTTCTATCATGCACCATCTATTGGCGGTACTAATGGCTTACGAGGGTTCAGAAATGAAAGGTTTGCTGGAGAAACATATTTCTATCAAAGTAGTGATTTAAAACTAAGAGTTGCAAGAATCGTTACTGCGGCTCTCCCAATAACCATCGGTACCTATGGGGGTTTTGACTACGGAAGAGTTTGGGCTGAAAATGAAGATTCTGAGCAATGGCACAATTCGTTTGGGGGTGGTTTATGGGTTAGCACGCTAAACTCTTTAGCATTAAACGCAGGTTATTTTGTTTCAGATGAAGGCGCTCAAATTCAAATAGGATTCGGATTTGCCTTTTAAAAAAAAATTAAGTTACCCAAAACATTACCAACAAATAGTTTCAGAGAAACCTCTTAAAAATTAGCCCTTTCTTATACAGTGGGGCTTTTTTTAATTGTGGATATTTTATATCTTTAGAAGAAACACAATAGCTATGCTCAAAACCTCTTTACTTATTTTCTTTTCTCTATTGTTTATTTCCTGTTCGTCGCCTAAAAAGAAAAATGATATTGCGATAAATACGCAAACTAAAAAAAGCTACAAAACGAATAAAGTTGTTGATAATTTAGACAACCCTTGGGGAATGACTTGGCTACCAGACGGCGCCATGCTCATTACTGAAAAAAGTGGGACGCTCATTCATTTTAAGAATGGGGTGAAAACCAAAGTTAAAAATGTGCCAGAAGTTTATAACCGAGGACAAGGTGGATTATTAGATATCGAACTACATCCAGACTATGCTACAAATGGTTGGATTTATATAACGCACGCTTCTAAAAATGGCAGTGGCGATGGTGGTAATACACAACTTATTCGTTGCAAACTAGATGGCGATGCACTTACTAACATAGCGGTTTTATACAAAGCAACTCCAAATACAACTAAAGGCCAGCATTTTGGTTCTCGAATTGTGTTTGATAAGGAAGGCTATTTATATTTTTCAATTGGTGAGCGCGGAAACCGTGATGTAAATCCTCAAGATATTAAAAGGGACGGCGGAAAAATTTACAGGCTCAACGACGACGGAACCATCCCAAAGGACAACCCATTTGTAAATGAAGAAGGCGCTAAAAAAGGAATTTATACCTACGGAAACCGAAATCCGCAAGGAATGGACATCCATCCAACAACAGGTAAAATTTGGATTCACGAACACGGCCCAAAAGGAGGTGACGAAGTAAATATTATCAAAAAAGGAGCAAATTACGGCTGGCCAATAATTAGCTACGGCATAAACTATAGCGGAACAAAATTTACAGACAAAACTAAAGAACAAGGAATGGAACAACCCATTTATTATTGGGTTCCCTCCATTGCCCCTTGCGGGATGACTTTTGTAACAGGAGATGTGTATCCAGAATGGAAAGGAAATCTTTTAGTAGGCTCGCTCAAATTTAACTACATAGAAATGCTCACCCTCGATGGTGAAAAAGTAACCAGCAGAGATAAAATAGCAGAAGATATTGGCAGGGTGCGAAACGTAAAACAAGGACCCGATGGCTATATTTATATCGCGGTTGAAGGGGATGGTATTTTTAAGGTGATACCCAACTAAAAATCCCAAAATGTAAAAGAAAATATTAAATAGTATCAATATTAAATTTCAAATTATTTACTTGTTAAAAGTGGTCAATGCCGTTTAGGTATAGACATCAAATAAATCACCTATCAAAAATCGAAAACATTTAAAAATGAAATACATCCTAATAATCGCAGCACTCTCTATAATGTCTTGCAACAGTTCAACTTCTAAAAAGGAATCAAAAACAGTTGACATAGGAGCTCAAAAAGAAATAACACAAACACCTTTGGAGCAAAGTATAGAGCGCGGAAGTATTGTGTATAGAGAGTTTTGTGCGCAATGCCACCGTCCTAAAGGTAATGGGGTTGGGCGCAGTTATCCTCCACTTGCAGGTTCAGATTGGCTCACAGACAAAAGAACAGAAAGTATCCACGCCGTAAAATATGGTCTCAAAGGTCCCATTGAAGTAATTGGGGAAAAATATGATAATGTAATGGCACCTATGGGATTATCTGATGAAGAAATTGCAGACGTAATGAATTATACTATGAACACTTGGGGAAATACGCAGAAAGAAATGGTCACTGTAAAAGAGGTAGCTGCTGTTGAAAAGTAATACCCCCATAAATTCATAATTTCGATGAAAACCCTATTTTTACAAAAACTTTGTCTTTTATGCTAATCATAGGTATCGCAGGTGGAACGGGTAGTGGAAAAACTACCGTTGTTAATCAAATTATTGAGCAACTTCCTATTGATGAAGTTTGTATGATATCACAAGACAGTTATTATAAAGACACAAGCCATTTAACCTATGAGCAGCGCGTGGCCATAAACTTTGACCATCCCAATTCCATAGATTTTGATTTGCTGATTAAACACCTAGAAATGCTAAGAAAAGGCAACTCTTTTGAACAGCCAGTGTATTCTTTTGTCCAACACAACCGTACTAAAGAAACGGTATCAACACATCCTAAAAGGGTTATCATTGTAGAAGGAATTTTAATCCTCACAAATCCAATAATTAGAGAACTACTTGATGTAAAAGTCTATGTTCACGCTGATAGTGATGAGCGTTTAATCCGCAGATTGAAAAGAGATATTACAGAGAGAGGACGTGATCTTGAAGAGGTTTTAAATAGATATCAAACCACTCTAAAACCTATGCAACTGCAATTTATAGAGCCTACAAAAGAATTTGCAGATATTATTATACCTACAAATCGGTATAATACAGTGGCAGTAGATTTAATACGAACCATCATTGCTGATACTTTAAAAAATGGCAAATAGAATATTAAAACAAAATAAGTGGTTGCGATGGCTTGGGAATAAGTATGTCCTTATTTTACTCCTGTTTTTGGCGTGGATGTTTTTCTTTGATGCTAATAATTGGTTTTTTCACAAAGAATTGAATGACGATATTGAGGCCTTAGAACAAAACGAAGCATTCTATAAAAATGAAATTGCAAAAGACAAAGCTTTTATGGAAAAAATGAAAGACAGCACTGAAATGGAACAATTCGCGCGTCAGAAATATTTTCTCAAAAAACAAAATGAAGATATTTTTATAATTGAAAATGAAGACAGTATTCAGTAGTCAAAAAAACAACTTTAGGTACTTTTAAAAATAAACAAACAAATGAAAAACAAGCTGTTTCAAGACTTCTCTCCTACTTCGGCTAAAGGCTGGAAACAACAAATACAAGCAGACCTTAAAGGGGCAGATTATAATGATGCTTTGGTAAGTACTAGTCTAGAAGGCATTCATATCAATCCGTTTTATCATCAAGATACTATTGGGCCAAATGCTCCCGCATTTAATCATCCAAGTACATGGAATGTAGGACAAGAATTTTTTATCGACAATGAAAAAATAACAAATAAACTCTTATTGGATGCATTTAATAGAGGTGCGGAAGCTATTATATTAACAGCAACTTCGATCTTTAAAATAGCCACTGTTCTCAAAGGTTTTGATAAAGAAAAACATCTTTTATATTTTAATTTACAGTTTCTAGATCCCGATTTTACAAAGAAACTACAAAAGCACTGTTCAGAAATTGGCTTAAGTTTCTTTATACAAGTAGATCCCATTCATCAATTGGCAAAGGATGGTAATTGGTTTCAGGATTCTAAAAAAGATATGGAGGATCTTAGGAGAATTGTTTCTGTAAAAAACGAAGCTTCTTCAGTTTCTGTAGATGCACGATTATATCATAATGCTGGGTGTAATATCATTCAAGAAATTGCATACACTATTAGTCATGCCCACGAATACCTTCATCAATTACAAGATACGCTTTCAGAAAAAGACACGGTTATTCTAAAAATGGCAACGGGAAGTAACTATTTTTTCGAAATTGCAAAACTTCGCGCATTGCGTTTGGTTTTTAATTCCGTAGTAAAAGAATACCATCTAGATATTAAATGCCATATAATTTCCACTCCGGGGAAACGAAACAAAACTATTTACGATTATAATATAAATATGTTACGAACAACGACTGAATGCATGAGTGCTATTCTAGGGGGAGCTGATACAGTTTCTAATTTAAATTATGATTCCTTATACCATAAAGACAATGAATTTGGTGCGCGTATTGCACGCAATCAACTTTTAATTCTTAAAGAAGAAAGTTATTTTGATGTGGTGTCAAATCCTTCAGACGGGGCTTATTATATTGAAAATTTAACCAATGAATTAGCCGAAAAAGCCTTGGTATTATTTAAAGAAATCGAAAAAAATGGCGGCTTTATAAAAAGTCTTGTTAAAGGGGTGATTCAGAATAAAATAAAAGAAGCTGCAGATAAACAACAGCAACATTTTGATCAAGGTGAAATCGTATTATTGGGAACTAACAAACATCCCAATGAAAATGATATCATGAAAGATGATTTAGAATTGTATCCCTTTGTAAAGCAAAATCCGCGTAAAACAAGTATTATCCCTATTGTGGAGAAAAGATTGGCAGAAGCAATTGAAAAAGAACGATTAGAACGTGAAAAATAAACGAATCTATCATTTATACTCCATTCGCATTGTTATACTACTAATGGTATTAACAACACTTTCTTCTTGCTTAACAGTCACTTCTGAAATTGTAGATTGGACCACAATCCAAAATACTCTTGACTATCCTGGAAACTATTATTTTCTCGAAGACAACGGTGTCAATGTTTATTTTCCAAACGAATTTGAAAAATTTTCCTCGACAGAATATTTAAGAATAATAGATAGTCTTGGCACTAAGGAAGAATATAATAGAGAACAAATTCGTATAGAATCCTTACAGGATTTAGAAGGTACAATTCATCTATTTTTCGATGAAAAAACACGTGCATTGGGAATGGTCAATACCATGCCATACACTCCTTTTAATCGCAAAGACGCAAAGATAATGCTTAGTTCTCAAATTAGGAATACGGCAGACGTCAATCAATACAATGTAGACAAACAAACGGCTAAATATAGCAAGGCGGGAAACTATGATATTTTTAAAGCGATCTATAGATTACAAGACCCTAAAACTTCAGAATTATTTTGGTACAACGCTGTATACGTTGTGAGCGCTAACAAAAAAACGGTAATGATAAATATCAATACTTCCTTTATGGTTGATTTTGACCCTTTTATTCTAAAAACAAAAATGTAACATGGCTAGAAAAAACTTTCAAAATATAAAACTAGACTATAGTGCTACGGAATCGAAAAGGTTAAAAAACAAAACCTTTTCTACTGCAGAAGGAATTGAAGTTAAAAAATCCTATTCTGAAGCTGATATTGAAGGTTTAAAGCATTTAGATTTTGCCGCGGGGATTCCGCCGTACTTGAGAGGCCCTTATTCCACCATGTACGTTCGCCGTCCTTGGACGATACGACAATACGCAGGTTTTTCTACTGCGCAAGAAAGCAACGCATTTTACCGACGTAATCTTGCAGCGGGCCAAAAAGGACTTTCGGTTGCTTTTGACTTGGCCACCCACAGAGGCTATGATAGTGATCACGAGCGCGTAACAGGAGATGTAGGTAAAGCTGGTGTTGCGATAGACAGTGTGGAGGATATGAAAATTTTATTTGACGAAATTCCGTTGGATAAAATGAGTGTTTCTATGACCATGAATGGTGCTGTATTACCCATTATGGCTTTTTATATTGTAGCGGCAGAGGAGCAAGGAGTTGCTCCGGAGGCTTTGGCTGGAACTATACAAAATGACATTCTAAAAGAATTTATGGTGCGGAACACCTACATCTACCCACCTGCTCCATCTATGCAAATCATTAGTGATATTTTTGAATATTCTTCTGCGAATATGCCTAAGTTTAACAGTATTTCTATTTCAGGATATCATATGCAAGAAGCTGGTGCTACCTGCGATATTGAGTTGGCGTATACCCTTGCAGATGGTTTAGAATACATTCGTAAAGGGCTCGAAGCAGGAATGGATATTGATACTTTTGCCCCAAGACTCTCTTTTTTCTGGGCAATTGGGATGAATCATTTTATGGAAATTGCCAAGATGCGCGCTGCTCGAATGCTTTGGGCAAAACTAGTATCACAGTTCAATCCAAAGAACAAAAAATCATTAGCATTACGCACACATTGCCAAACAAGTGGTTGGAGTTTGACAGCGCAAGATCCTTTTAACAACGTCGCACGAACTTGTATTGAAGCCTCGGCAGCGGCATTTGGAGGAACCCAATCGTTGCACACCAATGCCTTAGATGAAGCAATAGCGCTACCCACAGATTTTTCTGCAAGAATAGCTCGTAATACACAGATTTATCTTCAAGAAGAAACCCAAATCACAAAAACGGTAGATCCCTGGGCAGGTAGTTTTTATGTAGAACGTTTGACACACGAAATTTCACAAAAAGCATGGGAGCTTATCCAAGAAGTAGAAGAACTTGGAGGAATGACAGAAGCAATAGAAGCAGGCATCCCTAAATTAAGGATTGAAGAAGCAGCTGCAAAAAAGCAAGCGCGAATAGATAGTGAACAGGATATTATAGTAGGTGTAAATAAGTATAGACTGGAAAAAGAAGACCCCTTACAAATCTTAGATGTTGATAATGAAATGGTGCGAAACTCGCAATTAGAGCGCCTAGCACAAATAAAAAAAGACAGAGACGATACAAAAGTAAAGGCATGTTTGCAAAAACTAACGAGGTGCGCACAAACTAAAGAAGGTAATTTGTTATCTTTAGCAGTAGATGCTGCTCGTGAACGGGCAACTTTAGGAGAAATTAGTGATGCTTTAGAGAGTGTTTACGGCAGGTATAAAGCTCAAATTAAATCGGTTAGTGGAGTGTATAGTTCAGAAATAAAAAAAGACCCCTCTTTTGCGAAAGCACGAGAAATGGCAGACAAATTTGCAAAACTCGAAGGCCGCCGCCCTCGTATTATGGTAGCGAAAATGGGCCAAGACGGTCACGATCGTGGGGCCAAAGTGGTAGCAACGGGTTATGCAGATGTAGGTTTTGATGTGGATATTGGCCCCTTATTTCAAACCCCTAAGGAAGTCGCACAACAAGCTACAGAAAATGATGTGCACATTTTAGGAATCTCCTCTTTAGCTGCAGGACACAAAACACTAGTTCCACAAGTAATTACTGAGCTTAAAAAATTAGACCGCGAAGATATTATGGTCATCGTGGGGGGGGTTATTCCTGTTCAAGATTACCAATTTTTGTTTGATGCTGGAGCAACTGCCGTCTATGGTCCAGGAACTAGAATAAGTGATGCAGCCATTGAAATGTTAGAATTATTAATAAATATTAACTCATAAATGAATAAACTTTTTTTTCTATGTCTAGGACTAATATACCTAAACAGTTTTTCTCAAAGTAGAGAATTAACAACTGACAGTAAATTTTTCTTTAGTGGTGTTGCTGGGCTAAATAGCACAACAGTAAAAACCAAAATTGACACCTTTATTGGTTCAGAAAATAATGTTGGTTATCTCGTGGGAGTTCACGCAAATTACTTTCCTGATTATGAATATTCACAATTATTTATGAGAGTAGGAATTGAATATAGCCAAGAAGATATGGTGAGTTCTAGCCCTATCACCTTTCAAAGTCAAGAAGTAATTTCCTCGGTAAGTCTATCCTTTATGGAGCTAAATGTGTTTGCCGCATATAGGTTTGGATTAGAAAAGAAGTTTGACTTTTATCTTGGGGGCGGAGGCTTCTATCAATTAGTAGTTTCAAATAATAAAAACTCCTATCGGTTTGAAAGAGAAGACGGCAGCACTTTTCCAATATTTGATAATGAAAGCATTAATACTCCACTTAAATATAGTGTTAGTCCTTCAAATTCAACAGTAGGCTTTTTAATTGAATTCGGCACTTTTTTTGATATCGGAAATAAATCTGCGTCTATCGCAACAGGGTATAAATATTCTATTTTCTTGGAAAGATTTATAGATTTAAACAAACAGAACTTTTTTCTGAAACTTGGGTACGAAATCTTTTAATTAGGCAATACCTAACCGCATTTTTATAATTCAATAAGTTCTAAGTGTGAAAAAACGCATACTATTAACACCTCGTTTAATCCTACGAAATTGGCAAGACAAAGATCGATTGCCATTTGCTAAAATGTGCGCAAATCCAGAAGTAATGCAATATTTCCCAAAGCCATTATCTACAAAGGAGAGCACAAATTTAATAGATCGTTTTATAGAACGATATGAACAAAATGGCTACACCTATTTTGCTTTAGAAGTAAAAGACACGGCTCAATTTATAGGGTTCATAGGGATGTTGGATCAAACATACAAGAGTTCCTTTACTCCCAATGTAGATATTGGTTGGCGCCTTAGAAAAGATGCTTGGGGAAAAGGATATGCTACTGAAGCGGCACAAGCCTGTATTGACAATGCCGCTTCTTTATTTGGTATTAAAAAACTTATCTCTGTAGCTTCACACGATAATCTAGCCTCTATTAATGTTATGGAAAAAATTGGAATGAAATTTCAAGGAAAATTTGAACATCCATCATTGACGGAATATCCTCATTTAAATCCTTGTGTTTGGTATTCAATAAATCTATAAAAGCTCAAATATCTTTGAGGTTTTAAACTAATTTATCTTTTCAATAATTTAAAAACTTTAGAATCCCCTTTTGTTGTCTTAACGTGTAACAAATAAATGGCATTAGATTGTAGTACTCCAATATTCAAGGTGTTGTTTTTAAAAGAAGTTTTAGAAAGTACGTTCTTACCTGTAAGATCAAATATAACAATTGAAAGTTCCTTGTCTTGCGGATTTTTGAGTTGTAAATATGGGCTGCCTGTTTTCTCATAAATAAGAACTTCTGAAAGATTATTTTCTTCAATACTTAGTTCGGTATCTCTAAAATCTACCAAAAACTCTCCCATTAATGGTGTTCCTTTTCGCAATCTAAAAACACCTAGTTCATCCGGGAAATAATATTGTGAACCAAACCCACCATAATCAAAATTGTTATCACATAATAGTTGCATCACTAAATAAGTCCTAAATTCAATTAATCCACAAGCTCCGTCAAGCATATTTGATACTGCTGAATCTATACTCCAGATTTGAAGTTCTTTTTCAAAATCGGTCGAAGCACTTCTTCTCATTGAAAAAGAAAAACTACTCTCACAAGATGTGGTTGAAACAGTTTCAAACAACAAAAGATCATTTTGTGAATCATAATTAATTGCGACCTGAAAATTAAAGTTTTCCGGTACTTGATCTAAAGGATCACAGATCATAGGACCATTATAACAATTGATAACTTGATCTTCGTCATATTCTTCCGTACCAATTAAATCAAACGTTTTCCCATCTACAAAGTCTAAAAATTCTTGTTGTATTGGGCCTGATGGTAAATAATCATTATCTACCTCAATTTGTGAGCTGGGTACTTGATCTTCAATAGCAATGAGGAGATTTTTTGAATTGGACTCCATTCTATATCTGTTACCAGAAAACTGTTCAAATGCATAAATTCCATATTCAGCAAACAAATCTGTAATATATTGTTCTGAAAATATCAGTGTGATTGTTCCATCACCATTATCAGAAACTTGTGGTAAATTGCTATTATTACCAAATTGAAGTATACTACTTATCCCAAAACAAAAAGGGTCACTTTGAGAAAATGATTGCCCAAAAAATAAAAGTATAAAAATCAACGCCGCTTTTTTCACAATAAAATATTTATATATCGTATAAAAATACAATAATATTTGCCCCTAAACCGAACAAACTCTTGTTAACAACAAACCCTATTCTCCCAATTTGTTAGTTTCCTGTTAACAAAATTGATTTTTGGTTCGGTTAAATAGTGGTATTTTTAGCTATTAATTTTAGAACTATTAATGGGTAAAATAATTGCTATTGCAAACCAAAAAGGAGGCGTCGGGAAAACGACCACTTCAATAAATCTTGCCGCTGCTTTAGGGGTCTTAGAAAAAAAAGTATTGTTGATTGATGCAGATCCCCAAGCCAATGCAACTTCGGGCTTAGGAATTGACGTAGAAACTGTTATCAATGGCACCTATCAATTACTGGAACATTCTACAACTGCAAAAAATGCTATTGTACAAACCACTTCGCCAAATCTAGATTTAATACCAGCGCACATAGACCTAGTGGCTATTGAAATTGAACTCGTGGACAAAGAAAACCGCGAATATATGCTCAAACAAGTGATTACAGATCTTAAAAATGACTATGACTATATCATTATAGACTGCGCGCCTTCGCTTGGCTTATTAACATTGAATGCGTTGACAGCCGCAGATGCTGTTTTAATTCCCATACAATGTGAGTATTTTGCCTTGGAAGGTTTAGGTAAACTATTAAACACTATAAAAAGCATTCAAAAAATTCATAATCCTGATTTAGATATTGAAGGTTTGTTATTAACGATGTATGATTCAAGATTACGCTTATCCAACCAAGTCGTAGAGGAAGTAAAAAAACACTTTGACACGATGGTTTTTAAGACAATTATACAGCGAAACGTTCGTTTGAGTGAAGCACCTAGTTATGGAGAAAGTATTATTAGCTATGACGCCAGCAGTAAAGGAGCTAATAATTATTTGAGTTTGGCAGAAGAGTTGATTAAAAAAAATATACACTAAACCGTTTATTGAATAGCGTCTCATACAAAGGTGAATTTAAAAATACACTTTAAAAATGGGGTTTAATATCCCTATATACAAGGGCATTAAAGATGGCAAAAGCAACAAAAAAACAAGCATTAGGAAGAGGACTTTCAGCATTATTGAAAGATCCCTCTAATGATATAAAATCTGCAAACGATCCTAATGCAGACAAAGTAGTTGGAAATATTGTTGAATTAGACCTAGCCTCGATTGAGGTCAATCCTTTTCAACCAAGAACTAGCTTTAATGAAGAAGCGCTTCGTGAATTGGCTTCGAGTATCAAGGAATTGGGAGTAATACAACCCATCACCGTTCGTAAGGTTGACTTTAACAAATACCAACTAGTAAGCGGCGAACGTCGTTTTAGAGCTTCTAGCCTCATTGGGCTTGCCACGATTCCAGCTTATATTAGGATTGCCAATGACCAAGAATCGTTAGAAATGGCGCTCGTTGAAAACATTCAGCGAGAAGACTTAGATCCTATTGAAATAGCATTGTCATACCAAAGATTAATCGAAGAGATAGACCTCACACAAGAGGAAATGAGCGATCGTGTGGGTAAAAACCGTTCTACGATTGCAAACTATTTAAGATTGTTAAAGTTAGACCCCATTATTCAAACAGGAATGAGAGACGGCTTTATCTCTATGGGACACGGTAGAGCACTAATTACTATAGAAAACACAGACGACCAACTCGCTATTTATGAAAAAGTAGTAAGTCACAAATTATCGGTTAGAGATACCGAAGCATTAGCAAGAGGCATCAAATCTACTGATAAAAGCGCAAAGCCAAAGGCAAAACCACTACCTTCATTTGCTCGTAAAGCAAGTAAAGAATTGTCTGATGTTTTTGAAACAAGCGTAGCCGTTAAGGCAACCGCTAAAGGAAAAGGACAAATCGTATTGCCTTTTAAAACAAAAGATGATTTTGATAGAATCTTGAAACTACTTAAAGGTGAAGACTAGTATTCTCTATATCGCCTTATTGTTCTTTTCAGCTTCGATTATCGCTCAAAAAGATTCTCTTTCAGTTAAAAACGAGAAGTCTAATATTGTTATAAAAGATACTTTAGCGACCCAAGAGTACGATGCTTTGGCACCACAACGCGCAGCGTTTTATAGTGCCGTACTTCCTGGATTGGGACAAGCTTACAACAAAAAATACTGGAAAATACCTGTCATTTATGGTGGAATGGCTGCAGGAGTTTATTTCTATATCCAAAATGACAATGACTATAATAGATTTAGAGATGCATTTAAAAGAAGGCTAGCAGGGTTTACAGATGATGAATTTTTTGGTGCTGGAGAGGAGGCTACAATTTCTAATGAAAGACTTATAGATGCACAAAAAAATGCACGCCAAAATAGAGATGTAAGCGTCATTGTAACCCTAGCATTTTATCTTATAAATATTGTGGATGCTAATGTAGATGCCCACCTTAGACAATATAATGTTGATGACAATTTATCCATTGAGCCAAATTTTAAACTGAATGAATTTGACAATACAGTAAATTATGGACTCTCATTTAAATTTAATTTAGAATGAAACTGGCACTATTGGGTTTTGGAAAAATGGGGAAAACTATTGAAGGCCTCGCACTTCAAAAAGGCCATATCATCGTTTACAAAAACACTTCAACAATAGAGGAAGGTTCATTGAAAGAAGCCGACGTTGCCATAGAGTTTTCTAACCCTCAAGCCGCTGTAGGAAATATTTATAAATGTTTTGAATTAGGCATTCCAATAGTTTCAGGAACTACGGGATGGTTGGCCGAATTACCCAAAGTAAAAAAAGATTGCGAATCTCGTAACAGAACTTTTATTTATGCGTCAAACTTCAGTATTGGAGTACATTTATTTTTCAATCTCAATGAGCATTTAGTAAAATTAATGGCACCTTGGGAGGACTATTCTGCGGCTATAGAAGAAATTCATCACACACAAAAGCTAGACGCGCCAAGTGGTACAGCAATTACACTAGCAGAACAAATAATTGACAAACATCCAGTAAAAGAAAACTGGACTTTAGAAGAAGAAGAAAAAGAAGAAGAGAAGTCCATTTTCATCGATGCCATAAGAACGCCTAATGTAAAAGGGACACATACTGTTAAATACACCTCTAAGATAGACACTATTTCTATAAAACATGAGGCGAATAGCCGTGAAGGTTTTGCAAAAGGTGCTATTTTAGCCGCAGAGTTTATAAAAGATAAAAAAGGAATATTCACGATGAAAGATGTACTAGAAATTTAGTCGTTTTTCAATTTAAAATTTCTTAAAAAGAAGATACTATGAGTTGGACACATTGGTTATTATTCATTCTTATCATTCAAGTAATCCATTTTTTGGGAACTTGGAAATTATATATTGCCGCTGGCAGAAAAGCTTGGGAAGCAGCAGTACCATTTTATAATGCTGTGGTATTAATGAAAATAATAAATCGCCCTTGGTGGTGGACTATTTTATTATTTATACCCATTGTAAATCTTATCATGTTCCCAGTAGTTTGGGTTGAAACAATTAGAAGTTTTGGAAGAAATAATGCTACTGAAACTGCCCTAGGACTTTTTACATTTGGGCTATACATTTATTATATCAATTACACCCAAGAGGTCACTCACGTCAAAGACCGAAGCCTACAACCAAGAACTGGTCTAGGCGAATGGGTAAGCTCTATTTTATTTGCCGTCGTTGCTGCGACGGTAGTTCATACTTATGTGATGCAACCGTTTACAATCCCAACTTCGTCATTAGAAAAGACACTACTCGTAGGTGATTTCCTATTCGTAAGCAAGTTTCATTATGGCGCGAGGGCGCCTATGACGCCTATTTCTTTTCCGATGGTGCACGATACTATCCCAGTGGTAGGAACAAAATCGTACCGTGACAAACCTCAAATTCCGTATTTTAGGATTCCTGGTTTCCAAAAAATAAAAAGAAATGATATTGTAGTTTTCAATTGGCCAGTCGACACCCTCGTAGATATCAACCCCTCGTCTATGAGAGGAAGTGTTCAAAAACCAATTGACAAAAAATCAAATTACGTAAAGCGATGCGTAGGCCTTCCTGGAGATTCACTTGAGGTTAGGAATGGCTATGTTTGGATAGACGGAAAACAGAATGTGCTACCTTCTCGTGCTAAACTTCAATTTTACTATTTTGTTTCTCTAAAAAAAGCATTGAATGAAAGAGAAGTAAACTATATAATGTCTCGATACGATATTACAGATATTTCTAAACCTCAAGGATTTCCAGATACGGGATACCTTTTTCATATGACCGATGAAGCGAGGGACAAATTCAAAAATTATAAAGATGCTGTCGATATTAAAGCTATTAAGGAAAAAAGTGATCGTTTTGATCCAGGAGTTTTTCCATCAGATTCGCAATATAGCTATAGTACAGATTTCTTTGGTCCTATTTATATTCCTGAAGCAGGTAAAACTGTTGCCATTGACGCAGCAAGCATTCCATTCTACAAAAGAATTATTGAAGTCTATGAGGGAAGAGAAATGGGTGTTGAAAACAAAATCACCCAAAATGGCACTGAAGTATTCTTAAACGGAGTGCCTATTGCGGAGTACACCTTTAAAATGGATTATTACTGGATGATGGGAGACAACCGAAACAACTCGCAAGACGCGCG
Organism: Patiriisocius sp. Uisw_017; assembly: GCF_047731265.1. Lineage (GTDB taxonomy): Bacteria > Bacteroidota > Bacteroidia > Flavobacteriales > Flavobacteriaceae > Patiriisocius. The sequence goes on from NZ_CP159835.1 coordinate 3,608,225, forward strand.
TTCTTGGGGGTATGTTCCTTTTAACCACGTCGTAGGAAAACCTGTTTTTGTTTGGATGAGTTGGAATAGCAATGAGCAAGGATTCTTCAATAAAATTAGAACAGAACGCTTATTCACTACTGTTAGTGGGGAAGGAAAACCCATCTCCTATTTCTTTTATTTTTTAATTGCTCTTGCAGGGTATTTTGTATTTAACTTTTTTAGAAAAAGAAAAAAGGACAAATCCTCCTAATCGTTAAACATTTTGAGCGAAATTTTAATTTATCCTTCTTATTTTCCTTCAATTGCATCGATGGCTGCGATGTCTCAGGCTTCGAATATAGTTTTTGAAGTGGAAGACAACTATCAAAAACAAACCTATCGCAATCGTTCGTATATAGCGCATAGCAACGGAAAATTATTGCTCACGATACCCATCACGCACCAAAAAGAAAAAGAATCTCAAAAAACAAAAGAGGTAGTTCCTGAAAATGATTTTCCGTGGTTAGCACAACACTGGAAATCCGTACAATCTGCCTATCGCACCTCGCCTTATTTTGAATTTTACGAAGATGACCTTTCTCCTTTATTTTCAAAACCGGTAACAAATTTACAAGCCTTTAACCTACTAATTATTAAAGCACTTTTTGAATTAATCGGAATGGAAGTTCCTACAGAAAGAAGTTCCGAGTATTTGACAGTGCCCAAACAAAAGGACCTGCGACATCTCGTTGTTTGCAAACGGGAAAAAAAATTTAGATTTGAAACCTACCACCAAGTATTTGAAGAAACCGAAGGGTATATAGAGAATCTCTCAGTATTAGATTTACTGTTTAATGAGGGGCCTAATTCTTTGTCCTATCTAGAAAGACAAAAACTATAATTACCAGCTAACGCTTGCGCTCACTGGGTAGTGGTCAGAAAACGTTTCTTTTAAAGTTTTAAAAGATTGCACTTCAATTTCTTCTGAAGTTAAAATATAGTCAATCCGCATGGGGAACCACTCAAACCAGAACGTTGTTCCAAACCCGCTCCCTTTTTCATCAAAAGCATCTTTGGTACTTTCTCTTAACTGATCATAAATATATGAGTATGGTGTGTTATTAAAATCACCCATCATAATAAAAGGATGCTTCAATGTTTTAGAATGTGCAAGAACCGCAGCTACTTGATCTTGTTGATTTCTGAAGGCATGCATCAATCTATTTTTTAATATTGATGTGTCTTGCTCTTGTAACGAGCTTACTGAGGCCAAAACACCTAATGAATTTAAGTGTAGATTGTACACTGTTATCGTATCATTGCCCTTAATAACTTGAGAAAAAATAATATTATTCTGAGTGCCCTCAAAATCAAATGCTTCTTTATTAATTAATGGATATTTAGAAAAAATAGCATGACCTAAATTTGATTTTTTATGTCTAAAATGAATAAAACGATACGGATATTCACTGAAATTGTGCGAAGTACCGCGATAGTATTCTTGAATACAAATAACATCAGGGGTTACTTCAGTATTATTATCTGAAATGATTTTTGAAATCGCCACATCATCAATAACTTTTTCATAAGCATTAAAAATCCTTACATTATGACTCAAAACTATTAGCTTATTTTTACTTTTTACAGGATCTTCCGTTGAATAAATTTCATAGAAAGGTGTGAAATAAAAATAAGCAATTACGACTAAAATTGTGGAGAGCATCCATTTTCGCTTTAATTGTAGCAACCAAAAAAAAGCAAATCCGATGTTTAACAATAGGAGCGGTCCAACAATTACACTCAATAACGGAATTATGGGAATAGATTTGGGCGGTAACAAAGGCAATAAGAAAGAAGCAAGTAACATGAATGCTACCAGCGTATTCAACCAATACATTATTTCAGAAAAGAATGATAATTTTCTCAATCCCATAAAAGGTCTTATTGATTCCCTGCTTTAAATAGAAAATCCTTCTCGACTTTTGTTAAGCTTTCATAGCCGCTCTTCCCTATTTTGTCAAGAATAGTATCTATTTTTTTTTGATGATCTGTTTTATCTTCTTTAGAAACTTTTGCAGCTTTTGCTTTTGTCTTTTGAGTGCGATGTACTCTTGTAAACGGTTTCTCTTTTCTTGGCTTGAAAATATTTTGACAATACGAAATCATATTTTCAAACCATTTTCCAATATCGTTTCCTTTCATTAATTGCTTTGCATAGAGATACCCAAAAGCAGCTCCGCCCAAATGTGACAATAATCCGCCCGCATTGGGAGAGAAAGGTAATTGCAATACATCTTTAGCTACTAAAACTGCAGCAATATGCCATAATTTAATATTGAACATAAAGATGCGAACCGTAGTATTGGGAGAATAAGTTGCAATAAAAACGATAATCGCTTGCACGGCAGCAGAAGCTCCTAGCAAATACCCACGAGAACCTGCAAAAACTGGAAATAAATTATAGGAAATTAAATACAAAAGACCACCGAACATTCCTCCTAAAAGATAGATCGTCAAAAAACGTTTGGTACTAAAAAGGTTCAAAACAAAAGGCCCGAACCAAAATAACCAAAGCATATTAAATAAAATATGAAAGAAGCCAAAATGTAAAAATGCGTAGGTAAATATAGACCAAGGTTGGATGATTACCTCAGAAAAATCATCTGGCAGTACAAACCAGGATGCCAACGATTCTTGAGGGATTTGAAAGAAAAATGACCCGAGATAGAAAAACAAAAAAATAACCGTATTAATGGCTATGATTTGCATCACAACTCCCAAGGCCTTAAACTTATATTGTAAATTATTATAACTCATATTAATACATCCGGGTGTTGTTAAAACTATTTTTTTTCCAGTAGTAGGCCATAATAAAACCAAAAAGTGCGCCGCCTAAATGCGCCCAGTTCGCAATATTTTCGCCAAAAACAGAAAAACCTGTGAGGCCAGAAAACAAATCCATTATCAATAATGCGGGTATAAAATACTTTGCCTTAATAGGGATTGGTAGAAAAATAAGCATCAATTCCATATTTGGATACATCAATCCAAACGCAACAAGAACACCATAAATTGCCCCAGATGCTCCTACAGCTGGTGTATTAAAATCACGATACAAACCTTCCAAAGTATCTATGGGCACTTCATTTAAAATACTACTTCTATATTGACCTGTTGCAAACATTTCAGTAATTTCTGAAGGAGAAACACCAGCAGCCATTAAAACATCCATACCACTGTTCACTTGAAAATAAGCAACTACCGAATGTATTAAAGCCGCTCCAATTCCAGCCGAAAAATAAAAGAATAAAAACTTATTTCTACCCCATTGTGCCTCTAAAGGGGAGCCAAACATATACAGTCCAAACATATTGAAAAGTATGTGCATAAGGCTATTTTGATCATGCATAAACATATGCGTGATGGGTTGCCATATTTGGAAATTAGGGTGTTCAAAATAATACAATGAGAATAGTCTATATGCAACATCACCAATGAGTAATGAGCCTGCATAAAAAATCACATTTATAATTATTAAAACCTTAACCGTTTCTGTTATTCTTCCCATATTTATTTCCCGATTACCCGGTAATCTCTTGTTATAATTTAAACAAATTTCTTATCCATTGCAATAGCGTCCAATGTAACCAAAACAGGTTTGTTAGACGGTGAAACACTAGGCTCCTTGCACAAAAAAAGTTTATTTACAAGGTGCTCTCGCTCTTCTTTATTTAATGCAACACCAGCTTTAATCGCCATACTTCTAGCTAAAGACTTTACCAATAAATCATTTTGACTAAAATTTGCCTCTGGTATTTCGGCCACCACATCGGCAACTAGGTTTTCTAACACTTGTGGCACTTGACTTTCTACCAATGCCACAGGAATTCCTTCTATACTAACTGTTTCGTCTGTAAAATTTGAAAATACAAAGCCTGTAAATTCCAATTGCTCTTGGATAGATTTCAAAACTTTTAAATTTGGTTTTGAAAGGTGAACTTCTAACGGAAATAACAATTGCTGACTCACCGCCTGCTGAAGGGTAATGTTTTTAAGTAATTCTTCATACAAAATTCGTTCGTGTGCACGGTACTGATGGATCACCATCATCCCACTTTTTATTGGACTAACAATATATTTATTTTGTAACTGAAAGGTTTGCTGTGTTGTTTCCTGTTCCTTATTATCAAACAATTTTCCAGTTACTTCTTCACTTTCAAAAGTAATTTGCCCTTCTTGTGGTGGTGAACTCCCATCGTTTAAACCCAAGTACAATGCCTCCCAATTAGCGCTTTTTTTATCCCGTTTATAAGGAAACTGAATGGCGTTTTGTTTCTTATTTTCAGTAAAAGGATTAAACGCCCTGTCTACCTCAATCGTGGGTGCTACTGCTCTTTTACCAGCATACGAATAAGGTGTTTCTAGACTAGATTCTTTATTAAAGTCCAAAACAGGCGCGATACTAAATTGACCTAAACTATGCTTGATCGTAGCGCGCAGCATTGCGTAAAGCGCATGTTCATCATCAAACTTTATTTCGGTTTTAGTAGGGTGAATATTTATGTCAATCGACTTTGGATTTACTTCCAACATCAAAAAATATCCTGGATGTGTTCCGTTCTGTATCAATCCTTCAAATGCAGAAGAAACCGCATGATTTAAATAGGCACTTTTGATAAAACGGTTGTTCACAAAAAAGAACTGCTCACCCCTACTCTTTCTCGCAAAATCTGGCTTAATAACAAAACCTTTAATGGTTACTAAATCTGTTTCTTCTTCTACGGGCACCAATTTCTCATTGGTTTTAGTTCCGAAGATATTTACAATACGCTGTCGCATATTACTCACTGGCAATTCAAAAACAGGCGATCCGTTGTGTAGCATCGTAAATGCAATTTGAGGATGCGCCAATGCAACGCGATGAAACTCGTCTATTATGTGACGGGTCTCCACGGGATTGCTCTTTAAAAAGTTGCGTCGTGCTGGTATGTTATAAAATAAGTTTTTAACCGCGATTGTAGTTCCACAAGGTACTACTGCGGGATCTTGAGAAATCACTTTACTTCCTTCGATACAAAGCGCTGTCCCTATTTCAGATTCGTTCGTTTTGGTTTTTAGCGCTACATGAGCAATGGCTGCGATAGAGGCTAATGCCTCGCCTCTAAAACCTTTGGTATTAAGATTAAAAAGGTCCTCTGCAACTTTAATTTTTGAGGTAGCATGACGCTCAAAACTCAACCGAGCATCTGTAGTACTCATACCCATACCATTATCTGTTACCTGAACCAAGGTTTTACCTGCGTCTTTAATTAACAAGGTGATAGATGATGCCTTCGCATCTATAGCGTTCTCTAATAATTCTTTAACCACAGATGAGGGTCGTTGTACGACTTCTCCTGCAGCTATTTGATTAGCAACGTGATCTGGTAAAAGTTGAATAATATCTGCCATTAAGCACTAAAAATTGACACGTCAAAGTCTATAAAAAAAAGGAAAATTAAGATTAAAATCGCAATAATAACCAACACGGTTTTATTAAACTCTCCATTATTACGGTTGCGCGTTGCGGTGCGAGCGTTTTGCCAATGACCGCTATAATCATTATCATTATAGGTATCAGAATAGGCATCAAATTTTGTAGGATGCTTATGCTCTTCTGCAGCTTCTTTTCCTTTATAATAACGTGGGGTATAATTAAAACGGTTGTTCGTCTTTAAATTTTTGATGACAGTAAATTTGATTGGTCCCATAACGTTCGTTTGCTCACGTAAAGGTATCGAAAATGCTGCTTTTTACGTTAAGATGAATGGCTAAATTTTACACAAAAACCATACCCTTTGCAGAGATTTTCGATGTACGACAAACGTTCTACAATTTTTTAATCTAAAATTGGACTTCTTTACTTTGAAGAAAAGGCTATACTAATATGTTATCTAATTGTGAATTGAATGCAAGATTTATAATTCTAAATTCGAAAATTTAAAACGTTGCGTCTTTCCTTAACTGTGCCATTTTAATTGCCGCTATGGCCGCCTCTGTACCTTTGTTGCCATGTTTACCTCCGCTACGATCAATGGATTGTTGCATCGTATTGTCTGTTAACACACAGAATATTACGGGAATATCACCCTTTACATTTAAATCTTTAATGCCTTGCGAAACTGCTTCGCATACATAATCAAAATGCTTCGTTTCTCCTTGAATCACACTGCCTATTGCCACAATGGCATCTAGCATGTCATAACTTTGAGCCATTTTCTTACAGCCATAAATAAGTTCATAACTACCTGGAACATTCCATCGCACGATATTATCCTTAATTCCACCGCAATCTAATATCGCATCAAAAGCACCTTGAAACATCCCGTTAGTGATGTCTGGATTCCATTCAGAAACAACGAGTCCTATTCTAAAATCCTTCGCATTAGGGATGGTTTCTTTATCGTATACTGAAAGGTTGGTGTTTTTTGTTGCCATGTTGTGGTTTGTTTTTTTTGAAATTAAAATATCGTCCTTCCGAATTTTCGGATTTAGTAATTCAGTTTCATTAATAAATCTAACGAAATCGACCTTCCCTAGCACGCCGATTTAAATTTCTCTATTTCATTAACAGTATTAAGCCGCTGCGGGAAGGAGCTCAAAACTATTTTATTTTTGCTTTAGATTTCAGATTCAAGTTCTACCTTAAAGATATTTCAGCAACTTTCTTCTTTCTTCTAATGAACAAAAAAAATGGCTTAAGAAGATATCTCAAGCCATTCAGAATATAATTTATTAACCTCAATTACATTGCTTCAGCTTGTGCCAAATATGTTTTTGCTTTGGCCGCTTGATCTGCCGTTGCGTATTTATCGGTAATTGCTTTAAAGTGCTTTATCGCAGCGTCTTTGTTTCCTAACTTCATCGCTGTAATTCCAGCTTTTAGTAAGAAACGTGGCGACGTAAAATCATTTTGCTGCATCGTAGCTGCAGTTTCATAATATCCTAAGGCCTTATCATTTTGATCTAATTGTACAAAGGCATCTCCTATTGCACCCTTTGCCAAAGGACCTAACATTGCATCATCACTTTTAAACTCGTCTAAATATGCTATTGCATTCTTATAATCGTTTGTATTCAAATACGCCATACCTGCATAATAATTAGCAAGGTTAGCCGCTTTTGTGCTTCCGTAAGTATCAATGATATCAAGAAAACCATATTTCCCATTACCACCATTTAGAGATAAACCGTAAATACTATCTTTCGCCGGTGCAGTAAGCGCTTGGTCAAAATAAGATTGTGCTTGGTACATTTCGCTCATCGCCTCTTTTTCTTTTGGGTCTTGAATGAAGTAAATAAAAGCCAAGTATCCTAAAACAGCCACCGCTATCACACCCACAAATCCTAAAACATATTTTTGGTTTTTTTCAAACCAAGCTTCGGTTTTACTTGCGCCTTCGTCCAGGGTACTAAATACCTCTGCTGTTGTACTTTCGTCCTCGATAGCCGATTGCTTTTCTACCTTTGTTTTCGGTTTACCGCCTCGTTTCTTGTAGGTTGCCATAATTTACATTTGATGAACGGCAAAAATAAAATTTTTATCAGAATATAAAAGCGAAAAGATTCCTTATTTTTCAATAATTTGCAGCATAGAAATAACGTATTCTTCGGAACTATTTTATCAGAATAAAAAAAACACAACTTCCTCATTATAATGCAATTAGAAAAAATATCTTTACTTAACTACAAAAATTTTGAATCTGAAACTTTTGAGTTTGATCCTAAAATTAATTGTTTTGTAGGTCATAATGGTGCTGGAAAGACAAATGTGCTCGATGCAATCTACCATCTTTCGTTTGGAAAAAGCTATTTTAACCCTATTACTGGACAAAATATAAAACACGGCACAGATTTTCTAGTAATCGAAGGTGTGTACACTAAAAACGAACGTCCTGAAAAAATTATTATCAGTGCAAAAAGGGGTGCTAAAAAGATCATTAAACGCAATGGCAAACCGTATGAAAAGTTTAGCGAACACATTGGTTTTTTACCCTTGGTCATTATTTCGCCTGCAGATAGAGATCTTATTACTGAAGGCAGCGACACCCGGAGAAAGTTTATGGATGGTGTGATATCGCAAGGGGATAGCCATTATTTACAAACGCTTATCCAATACAATAAAACACTGAGCCAGCGAAATGCCCTGCTCAAATTTTTTGCTGTAAACCAAACTCATAATCAAGATACGCTTGATATTTATGATGCGCAATTGAATGATTTTGGCACTAAGATTTTTAAAAAAAGACAGTCATTTTTAACTGAGTATTTACCTATATTTTTAGAGCGATACCAAGCTATAAGTAATGGAGCAGAAAACATACAGTTTAGTTATAAAAGCCAATTAGAAGACGCCACATTATTGAGTTTATTAAAAAACAATATCAATAAAGATAAAGTGATGCAGTATACTAATTTTGGGATTCACAAAGATGATTTGATTTTTGAAATAGATGGACATCCTATTAAAAAGTTTGGTTCTCAAGGACAACAAAAATCATATTTAATTGCTTTAAAATTGGCCCAGTTTGATTTTATAAAACAATTAAGCGGTGTAACTCCTATTTTGCTGTTGGATGATATTTTTGATAAATTAGACGAACAAAGAGTATCCCAATTGATAACATTAGTGAATGATGAAAATTTTGGGCAACTTTTTATAAGCGATACACACCCTGAAAGAACAGAAGAGGTAGTGAAAAAAATACATCAGAGTTATAAGATGTTTGGGCTGGGGAATTAGGATTTGTGGAAATTAAAAAAAATGTGATGAAAAAGATATTATTTTTTATAGTTGTAGGCACTATTTTGGGATGTTCAATCTCTAAAGAAGAAAAACTGCAAAACTTAAATGGTTATTGGGAAATAGAAAAGGTAGTTACAGAAACGGGAGCAGAAAAAACATTTGCGATAAGTACCGTAGTAGATTTTATTGAAATTGATGGTAATCAAGGAAAACGAACTAAAGTAAACCCTCAACTAGACGGAAGCTTCAAAAATAATGGCAGCACCGAAACTTTTGAAGTTGACACCTCTGGAAACAACCTTATTTTACACTACAAAACACCTTTTGCAACTTGGGATGAGACCATTGAAAAAGCAACAACAACAAATTTGAAAACGCTAAACAGCGAAGGAAAACAATATTTTTACAAACGTTTTGAGAAGTTTGATTTTAAATGATCTGTCTTGAGCACATTTTTAAATTAAATTATAATCAGAGCTAACGCTAATATGAAAAAAGATCTCCGCCTTAGTTATATTGAGCAGAGTCGAAATACAGGGAATGAATATGGCAAAGAGAAAAGCAGAAGAATCAACTATTAGCGATCTTTTAAAAGATTTTATCGGCAACGGGAAATTAGAAAAAGGGCTTAACCAAGTGGATATAAAAGACGCTTGGTCAAAGGTCTTGGGACCTGGTATTCAAAAATATACTACCAAAGTAATTTTGGAGCGTGATGTATTGTACGTGCAGTTAAGTTCTTCTGTACTGCGCGAGGAATTAGGCTATGGGAAAGAAAAGATTATTCGATTACTCAATGAGGAAGTTGGGAAAAATCTTGTAGATAAGTTGGTGCTAAGATGACACAAATAGTTTTGAGCTAAAAAAACAATAAAATTTAATTAAAAATCCATTGAAAGTTCATATCGAATTCAATGGATTTTTTATTTAAAACAACGCTAAGCTCGGGACTCATAGCCCATCACTAAAACATTTCTCTACCCGAAAAATGGAAAGCACCTTCAATGGCAGCGTTTTCGTCGCTATCACTTCCGTGTACTGCATTTTCTCCAATAGAAGCAGCATATAATTTACGAATGGTACCTTCTGCAGCATCTGCTGGATTAGTAGCTCCAATTAACGTACGGAAATCTTCCATTGCATTTTCTTTTTCAAGAATAGCTGCAACAATAGGTCCGCGTGTCATATATGCAACTAGCTCTCCGTAAAAAGGACGCTCACTGTGCACTGCGTAAAACGCCTGTGCATCTTGCGCAGTCATATGTGTTAATTTCATAGCAACAATTCTAAAACCTGCTGCGTTAATTTTTTCAAGTATAGCACCAATGTGTCCTTTTTCAACACTATCTGGCTTTAACATAGTAAACGTTCTGTCTGATCTCATTTTAAAAATTTTGTGCAAAAGTACATATTTATGTCTCATTGGATACAGGTTTTACAAGAATTTGCGCTGGGTAACAATTATTTAATCTAGCAGGCATCTATTTTTTAATTATTACTCGATTTTTTTTCAGCACAAATGTCTGTTTTTTAAGTTTTGAAATTGATTCTTTTTCAACTGTTTAAAATCCTAAATTATCTTTAAATTTTTACTCCTTTATTACTATTTAAAGTCATAAATTGTATATTCGCTTGCTATGAATAAAGGACTCGCAACTCAATTAAAAACACTATTATCTTCAAAAAAAAGAATAGTGATTATAGGACATAGAAACCCTGATGGTGATGCCATAGGTTCTTGCTTAGGTCTGCACTTTTATCTCAAAAAATTGGGACATTATAGCAACGTTATAATGCCAAACGATTTCCCAGATTTCTTACGGTGGCTTCCAGGAACCTCTGAAATCTTCAATTTTGAAAAACAAAACCAACAAGCTCTTAGAAGCATTGAAGATGCGGAAATAATCTTCACTTTAGACTTTAATTCACTTTCTCGCGTGGGTGATATGAAGGCAATACTATCTAAAAGCAAGGCAGATTTTGTGATGATAGACCATCATCAACAACCAGACGATTATCCTATTATTACGTATAGCGATACCGCTATGGGATCTACCTGCGAAATGGTATACCACACAATTGATGCCCTAAACGGTACAGAAAACATTACGCCAGAAATGGCTACCTTATTATATACCGGTATTATGACAGATACTGGTTCCTTTAGATTTCCTTCCACAACTCCAACTACGCATCGTGTGATTGCGTCTCTCATTGAACACGGTGCTAAAAATGCTGAAATACATCAAAACATCTATGATACCAACTCCCCTTCACGAATGAAGTTACTGGGTATTGCCTTGGAAAACATGAATGTACTCCCAGCGTTTAATTCAGCATACATTACAATTTCGCAAAAAGAATTGGACGATAACAATTTCAAAAAAGGAGACACTGAAGGTTTTGTAAACTTTGCGCTCTCTGTGCAAGGCGTTAGATTTGCAATCATCTTTATTGAAAATATACAAGAAAGCATTGTAAAAATATCATTGCGGAGTAAGGGTGATTTTTCGGTGAATGAATTTTCACGTGCTCATTACAATGGAGGTGGTCATACGAATGCCGCTGGCGGACGAAGCGAACTATCTTTAGAGCAAACCGTGAAACAATTTATTAGTATATTGCCACAGTATAAAGAAGCCTTAACCCAATGACGCGGATTTTCATCACTTTACTCACACTATTTGTAACGCTATTAGCCTGCACTAGTCCAGAGGCTAGGAGGCCTATTAAAGCTACTTCAGGGAGCTTTTATACAGAATCTGCTGAGCGAAATAGAAAAATTTTTGAGGGAGAAAAAAAGTATGATAGAAGCTTTAATCAAAAACGACAGCCTTCAAGAGTATCTAACTTCTGAAAGTGGTTTTTGGTATTATTTCAACAATCAAGACACTACTCAAATTAAAGAAGCAAACATTGGTGATCTTGTTACCTTTACTTACAATATAAAAAAATTAGACGGCAGTACTGTAATTTCAACCACAGAAAACGGTATTATTTCCTATAAAGTAGACCAATCCAATCAAGATTTAATTTCAGGAATTAGAGATGGAATTAAACTATTAAAAGAAGGAGAAACAGCCACATTTATATTTCCTTCCTACAAAGCTTTTGGCTACTACGGAATCGAAAAAAAATTAGGGACTAATATTCCTGTAAGAAGTACAATAAACTTAATATCAATAAACCAAAATCAAAATAATTAATTGAAATACTATATCCAGATGAAAAAAATGTCATTATTACTACTTTTTACATTAGCAATTGCTTCTTGTCAAAATGAATATCCAGATTTAAAAGATGGTGTATACGCCGAATTTATAACCAATAAAGGAACCATTGTAGCAGAATTATATAATGAAGCTACTCCTTTAACCGTAGCTAGTTTTGTGTCGCTAGCAGAAGGAACAAATACCTTGGTAGACGACAAATACAAAGGAAAACGGTTTTACGATAGTTTAATTTTTCACCGTGTTATGAAAGATTTTATGATACAAGGAGGAGATCCTCTAGGTACTGGTAGCGGTAGTCCAGGGTACAGATTTCCTGATGAATTTGTAGACTCTTTAAAACACAGCAGTAAAGGAATTTTATCTATGGCTAATAGCGGCCCTGAAACTAATGGAAGTCAATTTTTTATCACCTTAAAAGATACGCCTTGGTTAGATGGAAAGCACACTGTTTTTGGCGAAGTAGTTAAAGGAATTGAAGTAGTTGAGGCTATTGGTGCCGTAGAAGTAACACAACCCGGAAACAACCCTGTTGAGCCTATAGTAATCCAGACGGTTAATATTATTAATAAAGGAAATCAAAAGGTTTCTTCTTTTACCAGTAAAATGGAGGAAATAGAAATGGAGAAAAAAGAAAAAGAAGAGCGTATTGTTAAAGTAGGAATGGACAATGCGAAAGCCTTTAATGCGCTTAAAGAAAAAGCGGAAGAATTACCTTCTGGACTTAAAATTTACTGGAACAAAAGAAGCAAAGCACAAAAGCCTGCTGAAGGCACTAAAGTAATGATGAACTATGCTGGATTTCACGCGGCAGATGGTAAATTGTTTGACAGCAACATACAAACGGTTGCTGAACAATACGAAGTAATGAACCCTGCAAGATTGGCTCAGAATGGGTATAGCCCAACACCAGTAACTTATAGTAAAGACGCGCAACTAATTCCTGGCTTTAGAGAAGCCATGCTCAATATGAGTATTGGTGATAGCGTAACAATGTTTATTCCTGGACACTTAGGCTATGGTCCACAAGGAAATCCTCGTGCACAAATTGGCCCTAACGAAGATTTAGTATTTGAATTGGAGTTGGTGGATATGACTGGGAATTAAAAGCTATCCCTAAAAATTAGATGAAAAAACCTCACGCTTTTAAGTGTGAGGTTTTTTTATGCTTAATTTGCCCGTTTTGAAATAGCAATATACTAAAACCTTAGTGTAATGAAAATCAGATATACAAGGCCCAACAATTATTTGTCTTGATGATTTAATAAGCTTTGACTTCGGTTTATTTTCCGCTGTATATACACAATAGAAAGTTTTACCAAATACTGATATATAAATATTTAGCCCATTTTTTATTGGGGTAAGCCCAAAAAGTTTTGTCGATAAGGATTATGGAAATCAAGATTTTATTAAGGCGATTAAATAATTCACGAAAGCTAAAGAGCCTCTATTCGAGGCTCTTTTATATTAAATTCTAAGTTTTTAGGTTTTTAATCCAAACTAGAAATTCTTAAAACCTACTCTGGATAAATCTTATCAGGATCACTTAACCTTGGTTTGTTAGCTTCAATATCATTCCTATTTCTTAGGAATGTTCTCCAATATTTTCAGCACAAACTTCCAATACTTTTGCAAGCTTGAAATACTTGCGCGTTCATCTGGTGAATGCGCTCCTTTAATAGTAGGTCCAAAACTTATCATATCCATTGCTGGGTAGTTCTGTCCTAAAATTCCACATTCCAATCCTGCGTGACAAGCGGCCACGTTCGGCTCTTCACCATTTATATCTACATATAATTTATGTAACACTTTTAAAATAGCGCTATTCATATTGGGCTCCCAGCCAGGATATTCTCCAGAAAATGAAACCTCAAATCCAGCCATTTCAAAAACAGACTGCAAATTATTTGCAAGATCTTCTTTAGACGACTCAACCGAAGAACGCGTAAGGTGCTCAACCATAACCTTGCCATCTACCAGTGTTACTTTGGCAATATTATTAGAGGTCTCTACTAAATCTTGAATAGATGGGCTCATTCTATACACCCCATTTAATGCAGCACTCATGGCTCGCAAAAAATCCTGTTGTTCTACCTGCCCCATCACTTTAGCGACTGCTCTTATGTCTTTCTCAATTACAATCTCCAGATCTGGCTCTAGAGATAAATATTCATTAATGATTTCATCTTTAATATTTTTCAATTCAGATATAAAGGCGTGTTCTTGCCCTTTGACAACAGCCACTTTTGCAATGCTCTCTCTGGGGATTGCATTGCGCAAACTTCCACCTTTAACTTCAGCAATATGCATCACATTTCTGGTTGCATATAAAAGCCTGTTCATCATTTTATTTGCGTTTCCCAAACCTTTGATGATATCCATACCGCTATGACCACCTTGTAAACCTTTTACCGTTAAATTATACGTAATCGCATCTTCAGGTGCTGGCACTTCACTATACTTTTTCGTTGCTGTAATGTCAATTCCGCCTGCACATCCAACGCCTATTTCATCATCCTCTTCAGTATCAAGATTTAGTAAGATATCACCTGTTAAAACACCGCCTTCAAGACCCATTGCCCCTGTCATTCCTGTTTCTTCATCTATTGTAAACAGTGCTTCAATCTTTGGATGCCTAATTGTTTTACTTTCTAGAATTGCCATAATCGTAGCAACGCCCAGTCCATTATCTGCACCAAGGGTCGTTCCTTTTGCACGAACCCAATCTCCATCTACAAACATTTCTATTCCCTGGGTGTCAAAATCAAAATTGGTATCGTTATTTTTTTGATGTACCATATCTAAATGTGATTGCATCACAATGGCTTTTCTATTTTCAAAACCCTTAGTAGCTGGTTTTGTAATAATTACATTTCCTACTTTATCTTTAATAGTTTTTAAATGAAGGTTGTTCCCAAAATCCATCATAAACTGTATCACACGTTCTTCTTTCTTTGAAGGTCGAGGAACCGCATTTAAATCTGCAAATTTATTCCAAACTTCCTTTGGCGCTAATGTTCTTATCGTTTCGTTCATAGTATCCATTTCAGTATTATTTCTTTGTGTTTGACAACAAAGTTAGTATGATTTATTAATTTATAGTACATTTAAAAAAACTATAACATTTTTAAGTTAGAATCGAATTGAAACAAGTGTACCCCTCAAATTAAACAATACGACGACGATATGGCAATTTATGTACTTCCGTTAAAAACAGCACACAAAACCGAAGTCGAAAAAAGACTCATCAACTAATTGCTAAAATCATTCTTTAAAAATAAGACCTCTTTAGTACTGGCGCTTTTGTTGCCGGTTCAAATTATATTTCTTCAAATTTTAAAGACTATACCTCATTTTGTAGAGACCTATTACAGCCTAGGTTTATATCCTTGGTTAGGAAAAACGTCTCGAACGCTTTTTGGATGGATTCCTTTTTCAATGGGAGATTTATTTTATGCATTACTCGTTATCACAGCATTGCGTTGGTTATATGAAAATGTAAAAAGGTTAAAATATGAGCCAGTCTTATTTATAGTTGATATTGCAGGAACAGTATCTATTTTCTATTTTATGTTTCACATGTTATGGGGTTTTAACTATTATCGTGAGCCTTTACATAAATATTTAAATATTGAAGCAGAATATACAACAACGCAATTAATTGAAACCACACAACGCCTCATTAAAAAATCTAATGATATGCACCGTGCTCTTGGATATGCAGATAGCGTTAAAATTGATCTCCCCTACTCGCAAAAAGAAATGTTTGCTTCTACTGCAAATGGCTACGGAAACTTAAAAGAAAAGTTCCCACATTTATCTATTTCTCCTCAAAGCACTAAAAAAAGTATGTGGAGTTTAGGATTAACCTATATGGGCTACAGCGGTTATTTAAATCCATTTTCTGGAGAAGCACAGGTTAATGGGCTTATTAAAACCTATAAGTTTCCTGTGGTGAGTTGTCACGAGCAAGCGCATCAATTAGGCTATGCAAAAGAAAACGAAGCAAACTTTATAGCAACTTTAGCTACTATTAATAATGACGATCCATACATACAGTACTCGGGGTATATTTTCGCTCTGCGGTATTGTGTAAACGAAATTTCTCGTCGCGAACCAGAAACCTATCGCGAAATTTTAAAAACAATTAATCCTGGAATCTTAAAGAGTTACAAAGAAATGCGCGACTTCTGGAACAGCTACGACAACCCTTTTGAAGTGTTTTCTAAAACATTTTACAACCTATTTTTAAAAGCGAATAACCAACCTAAAGGAATGAAAACCTACAGTTATATGGTTGCATTGGTGGTTAATTATTTTGAGGATAGAGAATTTTGAAAACACATCCCATCCCAACCTTTCCTAAAAGGTAAAGGAACTCAAAGTCTCTTTTGAAGATTACTGAAATTAAATTGAAAATAGCGAACCAATTTTTTTGCATGGATGCTCAATCTCCTGTTCAAAATACCATTATTTCTAATTTAACAAAATTTTAAATCTCTCAGAAATGCATTAAAACTATCTTCGAGCGTGCTTTTTAATCAAAAGTATCTTCCGTAAAACGATAATAATTTATGAAAAAAATATCACTACTACTCGCAGTCCTTATTACTTGCACCACTGGCTTATCTCAAGAGTATTTTCCGAAAAACGATGGCGTAAAAGAAACAAATGCACATTATACTGCATTTACAAATGTCACACTCTTTGTCACTCCTAGTCAAAAAATAAAAAACGCTACGCTTCTTATTAAAGAGGGTAAAGTGGTAAAATCAGGTAAAAATATATCGATACCTACAAACACCATAACGGTTGATCTTGAAGGTAAATACATCTACCCATCTTTTATCGATGCCTATACAAATTTTGGGATTGAAAAACCAAAAAGAAAACCCGGTGATGGTCGTTCGCCGCAATACAGTCCATCACGTGAAGGATTTTATTGGAACGATCATATAATGCCAGAAAATAACGCTATTGATACTTTTAAATATGACCGTAAATCTGCCGAAGCCATGCGCAAAGAAGGCTTTGGAGTAGTAAGCACTCATATCATGGATGGCATCGCAAGAGGAACAGGAGCAATTGTTGCCTTAAACGATGATGATGGGGAAGCTACTCGAATTATCGATGATGCAAATGGTCAATTTTACTCATTTTCTAAAAGTGTGAAAAGCAGACAGTCCTACCCAGGATCTCTAATGGGTTCGATGGCACTTTTGCGACAAGTATATAATGATGCAGATTGGTATGCAAAAGGAAATATACCTACCAAAGACAGATCTCTCGAGGCGATTCTAAAAAACAAAAGCAAAGTTTCCATTTTTGAAGCTGGTGATAAAACAAATAACCTTCGAGCAGATAAAATTGGAGATCAATTTGGCGTAAATTATATAATAGTTGGTGGCGGTGATGAGTACGAAATGATCAGTCAAATTAAAGCGACCAATACAGCATATATTATTCCCATTAACTTCCCTGAGGCTTACGAGGTAAGCAATCCATACATGGCAGATTATATTGCACTTTCAGATATGCGTGCTTGGAATCAAGCTCCTACAAATCCCAAAGTTATGCAAGATAACGAGGTGCCATTTGCCTTAACTACGTACAAATTAAAGAATCCAAGTGAGTTTTCTAGCAACCTATCAACAGCAATTTTATACGGTCTTGACAAAACAAAAGCGTTGGAAGCGTTAACAACAATTCCTGCTCAATTACTTAAGGTGAATGATAAATTAGGAACTTTAGAAAATGGTAAATACGCTAATTTTTTAATTACTTCAGGTGAACTATTTGATTCAGAAACGACCCTTTATGAAAATTGGGTTCAAGGGGTTAAAAATATAATTAATTCAAAAGATCAAACCGATATTAGAGGTGACTATACGCTCTCAGCTGAAGGAAAAAATTATGACCTCAACATTAGCGGAGATACTTCAAAAGCGAAAGTAACCATTGGCGAAAAAGAATATAAATCTAAACTAGCATACGCTGAAAACTGGATAACCCTATCGTTTACAGATGAAGAAACAAAAGAAGTTTATAGAATTACCGGAATTATACCGCAACAAGGCGGCAGCTTTTCGGGGAAACTTTTAATGCCAAATGGCACGGAAAGTAGCTTTAGTGCCACTAAAAAAGATGAAAGTTCAAAAAGTGAAGATGAAGACGAAAAAGACGACAAGAAAAAAACACCTCACGAAATACTCCCGATAACCTACCCCAACGTAGGTTATGGAAATACAAGTCTTCCGCAGCAACAAAACATGTTATTTACAAATGCAACGGTATGGACATGCGAGGATGCCGGTATCTTAAAAAATACAGATGTACTCGTTAAGGACGGAAAGATTGCTAAAATAGGCAAAAACCTAAGTGCTGGTGGTGCTACTAAAATTGATGCAACGGGCAAACATATTACCGCGGGGATTATAGATGAGCATAGTCATATTGCGGCACTCTCTATTAACGAAGGCGGGCAAAATTCTTCAGCCGAAGTCACTATTGAAGACGTCGTAGATCCAGAAGACGTGAATATTTATAGAAATCTTGCAGGTGGCGTTACGAGTATTCAAATTTTGCACGGTTCAGCAAATCCTATTGGGGGTCGCTCCGCCATTATAAAATTGAAATGGGGAGAAGATGCAGATGGACTTATTTACGACAACAGTCCAAAATTTATAAAGTTCGCCTTAGGTGAAAATGTAAAACAATCCAATTGGGAAAGCTATAGTCGTTTTCCGCAAACAAGAATGGGTGTGGAACAATTGTATGTCAATTATTTTAATAGAGCTAAGGAATATGATACCAAAAAGAAAAGTGGACAACCTTATCGTAAGGATGCAGAAATGGAAACCTTAGCTGAGATCTTAAATGGTGAGCGCTACATTAGTTGTCACAGTTATGTACAGAGCGAAATTAATATGTTGATGAAGGTTGCAGAAAAATTCGGTTTTCGTATAAATACCTTTACACATATTTTAGAAGGTTATAAAGTAGCAGATAAAATGGCAGAACACGGCGCTGGTGGTTCTACTTTTAGCGATTGGTGGGCTTACAAATTTGAAGTAAATGATGCAATTCCTTACAATGCTGCAATTATGGCGAGTCAAGGAGTTACTGTTGCTATTAATAGTGATGATGACGAAATGTCTCGAAGATTAAACCAAGAAGCTGCAAAAACTATAAAATATGGTGGAATGAGTGAAGAAGAAGCATGGAAAACGGTGACTATTAATCCAGCTAAACTATTGCATATTGATGATCGTGTAGGAAGTATCAAGGAAGGTAAAGATGCAGATCTTGTGGTTTGGAACAACCATCCTATGAGCGTGTATGCTAAAGCGGAAAAAACAATTATCGAAGGCCGTACGTATTTTGACATTGAAAAAGACCTGCAAAAAAGACAAGCCATCAAAACTGAAAGAAATAAATTAATAACGATGATGCTCGACGAAAAAAATGATGGCGGAAAAACAAGACCACCATCACGTAGAGGGAACAAAGAGTTTCATTGTGACACAATGGAGTAAATTATCTCGGGTCAAGATCATTAAATTCCAAAAAATTAAAAGATAATAAAGATGAAAAATTATAAATATATACTGCTTGTTATTGTAGCCGCTTTTGGTTATAGTGCCAGTGCACAGCAAACTCCAGCTTCAGATCAAAATGAAGCAATTACAATTCAAGGTGCAACCGCACATATTGGAAATGGTTCTGTTATTGAAAATGCTACCATTGTTTTCGAAAATGGAATTATAACCGCGGTTGGAGATCAATCAACCCCTTCAAAAGGGGAGGTTATCAATGCTAACGGAAAACACGTATACCCAGGATTTATAGCACCTGCAAAGCCTTTAGGACTTATTGAAGTAAATGCGGTGCGTGCAAGTGATGACTCTGACGAAATTGGAGATATGATACCACATATACGCAGTTTAATAGCCTACAATGCCGAAAGTAAAGTAGTGGAATCTATGCGCCCAAATGGTGTTCTAATTGGTCAAATCGCGCCACAAGGCGGTACCATTTCTGGAACCTCATCCATCGTTCAATTTGATGCTTGGAACTGGGAAGATGCTGCTATAAAAGTCGATGATGGTATTCACATGAACTGGCCAAATACATTTAGAAGGGGCCGTTGGTGGATTGGCGAACCTAGAGGATTCCAACCCAATAAAAAGTATACAGAGAACACGCAAAAAATCACCAGCTATTTATCAACTGCAAAAGCTTTTGGGAATGGCAATGGCGAACCAGAAAATGAGGCGATGAAGGCAATGCAAGGACTGTATAATGGTTCAAAAAAACTATACGTATATGCAAATGGCGAAAAAGAAATTATCGATGCTATTACTCTTTGTAAAGATGCAGGGATTAAAGAGATTGTTTTAATTGGTGGCTATGAAGCGTATAAAATCATACCTTTTTTGAAGCAAAATAATATAGCGGTATTAGTACAGCACACGCATAATGTTCCTAATAAAGCAGATGATGATTACGACTTACCCTATAAACTTCCTAAGCTTTTAATGGATGGGGGGCTAACGGTAGCAATACAAAACAGTGGAACTTCAAATTTTCAAACGCGTAACTTACCCTTTTACGCAGGCCAATTGGTGGGGCAAGGAATGGAAAAAGAACAAGCGCTGCAATTAATCACTGGAAACACAGCCAAAATTTTAGGAATTGACAGCAACTATGGAACCTTAGAAAAAGGAAAAAGCGCGACCCTATTTATTAGTGAAGGAGATGCCTTAGATATGATTGGCAATGACTTATCAAAAGCCTTTATTGATGGCCGAGATATTTCTTTAGAAACCCACCAAACCGAATTATGGAAACGATATATGGATAAATACAATGCAGGAAAGTAAAACATGTAAACCTTAAATTAAAAGCCCCATTTCTAATTTGAATTGGAGGCTTTTTACGAGTATATCGCGACTTATTTCACATATTCAGCAGCAGCAGCTGGTTTTTCAAATACTGAATCGTCTAGATTAGTTTCAGTAACCGTTACTTTATTGAATACCATATTATTTCTTTCAGTAGTTGGTAGATTATTTTAACCTATTTACATGATTGCAAATTCAGTTCTAAATAGCCACGCCTAACGTTGTATCTTTGCCTAATGAACAAGCACATTTTAAGCGTTCAAAACCCGCAAATAAAACAACTCATTAAACTCAGTAATAATGCACGAGAACGCAAAAATACTGGGCGATTCGTTATTGAAGGATTTCGCGAAATTAGTTTAGCCATCAGCGGAGGCTATGCTGTGGATACACTTTTTTATTGTCCTGAAATAAATACTCCAAAAGAGCTAATTACCCTAGAAAATCTGTTAAACACCTCAGTTAAAAAAATAGAAGTAACAAAACATGTCTATGAAAAAATAGCATATCGCTCCTCTACCGAAGGTCTTATTGCCCTCACAAAATCAAAAGAACTTAATTTAAAATCATTACAACTCTCCTCTAAAAATCCGCTGATATTAATTGCTGAAGCTCCAGAAAAACCTGGAAATTTGGGTGCACTGTTACGCAGTGCAGATGCTGCGAATGTTGATGCTTTTATAATTGCTAATCCTAAAACAGATATATATAATCCAAATATAATTCGCAGTAGTGTAGGTTGTGTTTTTACCGTTCCAGTAGCAACAGGAACTGCAACCGAAGTAATTTCGTTTTTAAAAGAACAAAACATCAAACTCTATAGTGCCATATTACAAGACTCCATCCCCTACTATGCTTGTGATTTTAAAGAACCAACAGCCATAGCCGTAGGAACTGAAGCTACCGGTTTAAACCCCATATGGCGGGCAGAAAGCACGCAGAACATTCACATCCCAATGCAAGGAGTAATAGATTCTATGAATGTTTCGGTGGCTGCAGGGATTTTAATTTTTGAAGCAAAACGCCAGCGGGGTTTCAAATAAATACGCATACCTATAATGCATTCTTTGAAAATATAAATTCTTCCCATAAGCCCTCCTGAAAGTAAATTAAAATTTAACTAATATTTTCAACAAATTTACTCGGTAATTAACAAGGTATTCGTAATTTTAATGTATGACTGAAACTGCACTCGAAGAAGAACGCAAAGCCATAGCTAAGGAATATAAAAACCTCCTTAAAATAAGCTACAGAGTTTTGTCTACAGCCGATAAGAAACTTATTCGAAGTGCGTTTGACGTGGCAGTTGATGCGCATAAAGAACAACGCAGGAAAAGCGGAGAAGCATATATTTTCCACCCCATTGCGGTGGCAAAAATTGTAGCCTCAGAAATAGGATTGGATGCTACTTCTATTGCAGCCGCCTTATTACACGATGTTGTTGAAGACACTAGCTATACCTTGATTGATATAGAGCAGCTGTTTGGTAAAGTAGTTGCCCGTATTGTAGACGGTCTCACCAAAATTAGCAACATGCCTTACGAAGGTGATGTTAGTCTACAAGCAGAAAACTTCAGAAAAATGTTACTAACCCTTAATGAAGACATCAGGGTTATTATTATAAAAATTGCAGACCGTCTACACAATATGCAAACAATGGAATCTATGCCTCCCCACAAGCAGGTAAAGATTGCAAGTGAGACTCTTTATATCTATGCTCCAATGGCGCATAGAATTGGACTTTATAATATTAAGACTGAATTAGAAGACCTTAGTTTAAAATATACTGAACCTGAAGTTTACAACGATATCAATAGTAAAATAAAGGAAAGTAAAGAGGAACAAGATGTATATATCAAATCATTTTCGAAGACTCTAGAAGATTCTTTGATAGCAGAAAAATTACAATACGAGATCAAAGGACGGCCAAAATCCATTTATTCCATTCGTCGAAAAATGAATACTCAGAGCGTTAGCTTTGATGAAGTCTACGACAAATTTGCGGTTCGTATTATTTACAGGGGTTCGGTAGAAGACGAAAAGTTTTTGGCTTGGAAAATATATTCTATTGTAACAGATCATTTTAGACCGAACCCAGTTCGTTTACGCGATTGGATATCATCGCCTAAATCAACTGGATATGAAGCATTACATATTACTGTAATGGGACCTAAGGGCAGATGGGTCGAAGTACAAATTCGTAGCGAACGCATGAACGAAATTGCCGAAAAAGGATTCGCAGCACATTATAAATATAAAAATAAAGATAGTGATGATGGTGGGCTAGATGTATGGCTAAATAAATTACAAGAAACATTAGAGAATCAAGATATTAGCGCAGTTGACTTTGTGGAGGAATTTAAATTAAACCTCTATTCAAAAGAAATCTTTGTGTTTACTCCTAAAGGCGATTTATATTCATTGCCTAAAGGTGCTTCTGCCTTAGATTTTGCCTTTCATATACATACCGAAATTGGATTACACACACGTGGCACAAAAGTAAATGGTAAATTAGTACCATTAAGTCACACACTCAATAGTGGTGATCAAGTTGAAATCATAACATCAAATAGCGCAAAACCATCAATTAACTGGGTAGATTATGTCACCACAGGCCGTGCACGATCAAAAATTAAATCCTCCCTAAAAGAAGATCGAAAAGAAATCGCAAACGATGGTAAGGAAGTATTAGCACGAAAACTCAAAAGTCTAAAAATTAATCTTGATGAAAAGACGATTAACCAAATGGTGCGTCATTTTAAAGTTAAAACTAGCCTTGATCTATTTTATCGCGTCGGGGCGGGCATTATAGACAATAAACAACTCAAAGAATTTGCGGCAAGTCGCAGCAATGCTTTGTTAAGTTTCTTCAAAAATAAAATTAGAAAGCCTAGCAATCCAGAAGAGGTCAATAAAGAAGAAATTACCGAAAAGTTTGACCAAATAGTGTTTGGTAAAGAGGAACAGAAACTAGATTATAAAATGTCTAATTGCTGCAGTCCTATTCCTGGCGATGATGTTTTTGGCTTCACCACCGTAAACGAGGGAATAAAAGTTCACAAACAAAACTGTCCTAATGCCTTGCAGTTACAAAGTAATTATAGCTATCGTATCATTCTTGCAAAGTGGATAGACTCCACTCAACGCGATTTCAAGACAGAACTGGTATTGAGCGGAATAGACGCCCTAGGACTTGTCAACCATGTGACAAAAGAAATATCCAACAACCTTCATATAGATATGAAAAGTGTTCATTTTGACACAAACGACGGTTTATTTAATGGCAAGATTGTTGTTGTTGTAAAAAATAAAAACACTCTTGATAACTTAGTTCAAAACCTTAAAAAAATAAACGGAATTGATAAAGTAACACGCTCTTAAATTCCTTAAATTTGAAGATTAAAATAAAGTTGAAAATTCCATCAGAGATTCAGGAATATGAGTTCAAAAACCGCTATTAACAATCAAGCTGTTGTAAAAAATGTATTCACTGCATTTTTAGAAGAAAAAGGGCACCGTAAAACGCCAGAACGCTACGCTATACTCCAAGAAATTTACGATCAAGAAGAGCATTTTGATATAGAATCGCTCTATATTATGATGAAGAATAAAAATTATCGAGTAA
Source organism: Patiriisocius sp. Uisw_017 (assembly GCF_047731265.1). GTDB lineage: Bacteria > Bacteroidota > Bacteroidia > Flavobacteriales > Flavobacteriaceae > Patiriisocius. The sequence continues at coordinate 3,632,729 of NZ_CP159835.1, forward strand.
GCCGTGCAACGCTTTATAATACCATAGAATTATTGCTTGAATGCGCGCTCGTTCGCAAACATCAATTTGGTCAAAATCAAGCGCACTACGAAAAATCATATTTTGATAAGCAGCACGATCACGTCATTTTAGATAATGGCGAAGTAATAGAATTTTGTGATCCACGTATTCAGAATATTAAAAAAACAATCGAGGAAGTTTTTAATATAGAAATTAGTAAACACTCCCTCTATTTCTACGGGAAAAGAAAAAATCAAGAGACAGACAAAAATTCAAAAGAAGAAAACTAATACACTATGGCAGTAGATTTATTACTTGGCTTACAATGGGGCGATGAAGGAAAAGGGAAAATTGTAGACGTACTTACCGCAAATTATGACATTATCGCACGTTTTCAAGGAGGCCCCAACGCAGGACACACCTTAGAATTTGATGGTATAAAGCATGTTTTGAGGACTATTCCTTCTGGAATTTTCCATAAAAAAGCAGTGAATGTTATTGGAAATGGTGTGGTTATAGACCCTGTAGTCTTCGTTAAAGAGTTACACGGCTTGGATGCTTTAGATGTAGATTATAAATCTAGATTGATCATTTCTCGTAAAGCACACTTAATCTTACCTACACACAGATTATTGGATGCCGCAAGCGAAGCTGCCAAAGGGAAAGCAAAAATTGGATCTACCTTAAAAGGTATTGGGCCAACCTATATGGATAAAACAGGTCGCAACGGTATACGTGTTGGAGATCTTGAATTGGATAACTGGAAAGAAAAGTACCGCGCCTTGGCAGACAAGCATTTAGGGATGATTGACTTTTACAATACAGAAGTTCAGTTTAATTTAGAAGAAATGGAAGTCGAATTTTTTGAAGCCGTAACTGAACTCAAAAAGTTAACCTTTATTGATAGCGAAGAATACCTTAATCAAGCTATAAAATCGGGAAAAACAATACTTGCCGAAGGCGCACAAGGTTCTTTGTTAGATATAGATTTCGGGACCTATCCGTTTGTAACCTCATCAAACACCACTGCTGCCGGAGCTTGCACAGGTTTGGGAGTTGCACCCACAAGAATTAAAGAAGTATACGGTATTTTTAAAGCCTACACGACGAGAGTTGGTTCAGGACCTTTTCCAACGGAGTTATTTGACGAAGTTGGAGTAGAAATGGCAAAAGTTGGCCGTGAGTTTGGCGCTGTAACCGGGAGACCGCGTCGTTGTGGTTGGTTGGACTTAATAGCATTAAAATATACCTGCGAAATAAACGGAGTAACACAATTAATGATGATGAAAGGCGATGTTCTTTCAGGATTTGATGAATTAAAAGTGTGCACTGCTTACAAATACAAAGGAGAAACCATCACACACCTTCCCTACAACATCGAACCAGAAAATGTAACCCCCATTTATAGTTCGTTCCCGTGTTGGAAAGAAGACTTGACAAAAATGACAGAGACCTCTCAATTCCCAAAAGAATTGAATACTTACATCGCATTTTTAGAAAAGGAACTAGAAATCCCTATTAAAGTAGTTTCAGTGGGACCAGATCGTACGCAAACTATTCATAGGTAACTATTTAATGTAATTCTATTATTAAAACTCCCTTTATATTATAGCTATGTGTAATTAAAAGGCCCGTGAAATGAATTTAAAAATAAAACTGATTCCAATAGTAATAACATTTCTAAACATTGAGATAATTTAGGTCAAGAAGAATAATTCCTAAAACATGGTTTTCATAAAGATATAATCATTTATTAAGCGCAGAAATCTGTGCAATTGGGTCTATACGATGATCTATCTACAGCAGAAGGTAATGGTTCAGAAAATAAAGAATATTATAAGAAGCGTATTGAAGAGTTAAAAGTTACAGTTAGTGAAATCGTTATAATACAAGACATTAATGTCATATACATTCCCTTAGATGTCAAATTGATATAAAAGCGTTTGGAATTAAATAATTATAATATCAACGACGGAACTTTAATTAGAGCGGCATACTATGCAAAATAAGAGGAATTTAATAAGGTAGCTTATGTTTGTTATTTTAGGGATAACGATTCTAGCTCTTGTAATTTCTTTTCATTCGTTGGCTCTTTATTCGTAGCTTTATAAACTACACAAAACACGCTATAAGAAATAGCGCAAGTCGTTATGAAAAGAATGAGTGAACACCTTTTCAAGGTTGCTAAATTTTTAAAATAGATTTGTTAAAATATAAATAACCATCGTTGCAAAACACCCTCAAAATAACAGTCCTAACCCTACTCTTCGTTACTATAGGAGCCTTTGCCCAGCCTGCCCCTGAGCCAGCGAAAACCAAGGTGGATATTAAATCTGGGTATTTGGAAAAACGCCCAGAGTTACCAGATGCCATTATTTATACAAAAGATGATGAGGGACCAGTTTATATTATACACGAAGGTGTAGAAATGTGGTGTGACCAAGCCTATGTCTATATAAACGACAACTTTGTAAAAGCCTACGGCGATGTTAGAATCGAGCAAGCAGATACCATCACTATGACCAGTAATTATGCTGAGTACAATGGCAACACACAGTTTGCATTTGCCAGCGGTGATGTGGTTTTCAAAGAACCAAAAACTACGCTAAAAACAGACACGCTCTACTTTGACCGTGTAAAACAACAAGCATTTTATCGCACAGGCGGAACGGTAATAGACTCCGCAAGCACCCTTACCAGCCGGATAGGACGCTACTATGCAGAAAGTAAAAAATACCAATTTATAAGCAATGTTAAAATCAAGAATCCAGAATACACGTTGAATTCACCACAATTGGATTTTTATTCAGAAACTGGCGGCGCATTTCTCTACGGCCCATCCACAATCGTTAGCGAAACGAGTACTGTGTATTGCGAACGTGGTTATTATGACACTCGCGACAACACGGGATATTTTGTCAAGAACAGCAAAATAGATTATGAAAATAGAACGCTATATGGCGACAGTATTTTTTTTAATCGAAACAATGCTTTCGCTTCTGCAACCAATAATATTAAGGTTTTAGACACTTTAAATAAGAGTATTATTCGAGGGCATTATGCTGAAGTCTGGCGTGAAAAAGATTCTATCTATATTACAAAACGTGCGGTTGCGATTACATTAAGAGACAACGATTCTATTTATATACACGCAGATACATTACAAATTACTGGAAAACCTGAGGACCGAATTTTAAAAGGATTCTACCAAGCAAGAATCTTTAAAAAAGGATTGCCTGGTGAAGAATCTCTTAGCGGAAAGGCAGATTCCATTTTCACCAACGAAAAAATAGGAATTACAAAATTGCTGCGAAATCCTGTTTTATGGAATGGAGAAAGCCAAATGACGGGTGATACCATTCATTTATTGAGCAACACAATAACCGAAAAATTAGATACGCTCAAAGTATTCAAAAATGCGTTTCTTATTAAAAAGGACACGATATCGACGGGATTCAACCAAGTTAAAGGCGAAAGACTTACTGGACTTTTCACCAATAATGAATTGGACACTGTGTTCATTAACAAAAATGCTGAAGTAATGTATTACTCCCGTAATGATAAGGACGAACTCATTGGCATTAACAATACGGTTTCGAGTTCTATCGAAATGTACCTTAAACAACAAAGTATTTCAGGCCTAAAATTTGTCAAAAAAGGAAAAGGAAAAATATATCCACTTTCAAAAATTCCTGAAGAAGCCCGTATTTTGAGTGGTTTTATATGGCGTGGCGAAGAGCGGTTACTCAGAAAAGAAGATTTATTTAAAGGGAAACCAGTACCTGTTCTCCCAAAAATAAAAGGAATTCCACTCCCAAAAGATGAAGGCGAATTCTTTGAAGAACAAACCGAAGAAGAATTAAATCTCCCCGTAGAGTCTAAATTAACGCCAGCAGATTTTAAGAACCGAGAAGAAGATGCCACCCCTTTTATAGAACCAAAAAAAGATGGAGACCAGGACACCAAAGAAGAAAAAAGTGAAAACTGACTTTTTTAAATATCAAACACAGACCACACCACATCCATTGGGAGTGGAAATTTCGCACGCCAAAGGCAGTTATATTTATGATACAGCGGGGAACGCACATCTTGATTTTGTTGCAGGTGTTTCTGCTTGCAGTTTAGGACATTGTCATCCCCGAGTTGTTTCCGCAGTAAAAAAGCAATTGGATTCTTATTTGCACGTTATGGTATACGGCGAATACATCCAGCAACCAGCCGTTGCATTAAGCAAATTACTAGCATCCCACCTTCCGGATTCTTTAGAAACCACCTATTTATTAAACAGCGGTACTGAAGCTATTGAAGGAGCGTTAAAACTAGCAAGAAGAGCGACTGGTAGATCCCAAATTATATATGCACATCACGCATATCATGGGAATACAATGGGTGCATTAAGCGTGATGGGCTTCGAAGAACGCAAAGTACCTTTTGAACCTTTGATCCCGGATTGTCATCCTATTATATTTAATAAAGTAGCCGATTTAGATAAAATAACGTCTAAAACAGCAGCTGTTATTTTAGAAACAATTCAAGGGGGTGCTGGCTTTATTGAACCAAAAGACCACTATCTTCAAAAAGTAAAAGCACGTTGTGAGGACGTTGGCGCACTTTTGATTTTAGATGAAATTCAACCAGGATTTGGTCGCACTGGAAAATTATTCGGTTTTGAGAATTATGAGGTAGTTCCTGATATTGTGGTTATGGGAAAAGGAATGGGTGGTGGTTTACCCATTGGCGCATTTACAGCTTCTAAAAAATTGATGGATCTATTACAAGACAATCCAAAATTAGGGCACATCACAACTTTTGGTGGTAATCCCGTGATTGCTTCGGCAGCTTTGGCGACACTTCAAGAAATTACCGAAACCCCAATTATGGAGGAGGCCTTAGAAAAAGAACAACTTTTTCGCAGCCTTTTAGTCCATCCTTTAATTAAAGAAATTAGAGGACGTGGATTAATGCTTTCGTTAATTATGGAAACTTCAGAAATTGCTACGCAAGTTATTTTGGGTTGTAAAGACAAGAATTTGATTCTATTTTGGTTGCTTTTTGAACCGCGTGCCATTCGTATAACGCCTCCTTTGACAATTTCAGTAGAAGAAATAAAAGAAGGTTGCGACATCTTGACACAAGTCTTGACAGAAACCTATAAGGCCTAATCCTAGTACAAATTTCTAAAATTGAGTAATTTACATTTCTAAAATTTATGTTGATAACGCGTTAACAAGAAATGCGGCATAACTGTTGAACATCTGCATACATTATTATCTTTAATATAGTGAACTTATAAACTAGCTGCGTATGCAATTGCCTCCACCTAACGAGCATAACAATGTATCACTTACCCGTTTTGAATCGATGTTGAAAACCAACAATGTGTTGTTTTTTGATTCAGATGAGTTTGAAGATATCATTCACCATTACCTTGAAAATGGAAAAATAGCTTTGGCCAAAAAAGCCACCAAGTTAGGTTTAGAACAGCACCCGTCGTCTACCAACCTAAAGTTATTTCAGGTTGAAATGTTCATATTTGAAGATGAATTGGACATCGCAGATGATTTATTAAATGAGTTATTCCAGATTGAACAATCTAACGAAGAGATATTTATTCAGAAAGCAAACATACTTTCACGACGCGACAAACATAAAGAAGCTATTGTTTTATTAGAAAAGGCACTTGAAATAACCTTGGATGAAGCAGACGTATACTCGTTAATTGGGATGGAATATTTATTTTTAGAAGACTATGAAAATGCGAAGCTTCATTTTATGAAATGCTTAGAAGATGACGAGACAGATTACTCAGCCCTTTATAACATTATTTACTGCTTTGAATACTTAGAGCAGACAGAAGCTGCTATTGATTACTTAAATATTTTCTTAAATAGTAATCCGTATTCTGAAGTCGCTTGGCATCAGGTGGGCAAGCAGTATATGATTTTGAAAGAGTACAAGAAAGCGCTAGCATCCTATGATTTTGCTATTATTAGTGATGATCGTTTTATTGGTGCTTATCTTGAAAAAGGAAAAGTACTAGAAAAATTAAAGCGTTTTCCAGATGCTATAGAAAGCTATAGTGTTACCTTAGGATTGGATGACCCAACATCTTTTGCATTATTACGAATTGGGAAGTGCTACGAAAAATTAGGAAATGATGACATGGCGTTGCAATATTTCACAAAATGTGTGGAAGAAGACGGTTTGTTAGACAAAGGATGGATTGCAATAACCGATTTTTACTACAAAAAGAAAGACTACAAAAAGGCACTGTATTTTATTGACAAAGCCATTAATATTGATAGTGAAAACGTGCAATATTGGAAGCGATACGCCAAAATCAATAAACGCTTACAATGGTTTGAAGAAGCTGAAGTAGGTTTCAGAAAAACATTAGAATTAGGTAATTACGAATTAGACACGTGGTTAACACGCTGTGATATTTTAATTAAGCTAGGCGAATATGAAGCCGCTATTAATAATTTGAATCAAGCAGCTGAGTTTTATCCTCAATGTGCTGAAATCGAATTTAGATTAGCCGGTTTATGCTATTATACCGCCGAAACTATAGAAGGTGCTTTTCACCTTAAAAATGGATTAGATTTAGAGGCTGAGTTCTTATTGATTATCGAAGAGATATTTCCGCAGATCCTTAAATACGATGGTGTTCAGCAAATAATTAACAACCACAAGAGAGCTTCACTTTAAAATTGTATTTTTGATGGAATAACAACATAATTATGCCATCTAGAAGTTTCAAACAATACCTTTTAGTTACTGCCAAAGGACTCGCTATGGGTGCCGCAGATGTGGTCCCAGGAGTTAGTGGAGGCACGATTGCTTTCATCTCCGGGATCTACCAAGAACTCATAGAAACCATCCACAAGTTAGACCTTGGCTTCTTTAAAATCTGGAAAAAAGAAAGTCTTAACGAGGCTTGGAAAAAGTATAACATTAACTTTTTAGTTTCGCTTTTTGGAGGCATTGCCATAAGTATTCTGTCACTTGCAAAAATCATCACCTCTTTATTATCTGAATATCCTATCTTAGTTTGGTCCTTCTTTTTTGGGCTTGTAGTTGCCAGCATTATTTATGTAGGTAGACAAATCACTCAATTTAACATCCGCGTTATTATATCTTTACTAATAGCTGCGGTGCTCTCCTATTTTATAACACTAGCAGAGCCCGTGGGAGATACCCAAAGCACCTGGTTTTTATTTATTGCAGGCTTTATAGCTATTATCGCTATGATTTTACCCGGTATTTCTGGAGCATTTATTTTATTATTATTAGGTGCTTACACTACCGTTCTTGGTACCATAACCCAATTTAGTGATGGTTTATTAAAATTGGATTGGACGATGATTTGGGATGCCTTTTTAAAATTACTAATCTTTGCGGTTGGAGCTGTTGTAGGTCTCAAAGTATTTTCTGGTGTTTTGAATTGGATGTTTAAAAATTATAAAAATAGCACCCTTGCAATTTTGACAGGATTTATGATAGGGGCGCTTAATAAAATTTGGCCGTGGAAAGAAATTGAGACTTTCAGAATAAATAGTCATGGTAAAAAAGTCCCATTGCTAGAGCATAGTATTCTCCCCTCTTCTTATGACGGAGAACCTCTAATTTTATACGCAGTCCTATTTATGATTATTGGGTTTTTGGTCATTTTCTTGTTAGAATATCTAGCCGTTTCTAAAAAACCTGCTAAATAATAATACCGTGTCAAGCAACCGAAATTTATCAGATAAAATTTGGCTCGTTCTAAAGGGACTTTTTATGGGAGCGGCAAACAAAGTCCCCGGAGTTTCTGGAGGGGTTGTTGCCTTCGTAGGTGGATTTTATGAAGAATTTATATACTCCTTGCAGAAGATAAATAGAAAAGCTTTTGGACTTTTATTTAATGGTCGGTTTAAGAGTTTTTTTAGATATATTAATGGTGGTTTTTTGGGATTGTTAGTGCTGGGAATGATTATAAGTTATTTTAGTATATCTAAAATCCTAGATTATTTAATCGTCCATTTTGAGTTATATGTATGGAGTGCTTTTTTTGGAATGATCATTGGGTCTATCTATTACATTGCAAAAGGTTTTGGAAGTTGGAAAAAAAAGTACATCGGTTATTTGTTGTGCGGCATTGCTGCTGGAGTCGCTATAAGTTTTTTAGAACCTGCTAGAGAAAATGACAACCTTATCTTTGTTTTTCTCTGCGGAATCATTGGTGTTTCAGGAATGACCTTACCCGGACTTTCAGGTTCCTTTATTTTAATTCTTTTAGGCAACTATGTTCTACTATTAGTAGACTCTGTTAATGCTCTTTTTGATACTTTATCTGAAGTTTTTATGGGTGATTTTAGCTTTTTTAGTAACGACGAACGCCTACAATTACTCAAAGTTTTAATAATATTTTCTTTGGGTTCTATTGTTGGTTTAGTGTCCTTGTCTCATCTTCTCGGATATGTTTTAAAAAGATACAAAAAAGCAACGTATGCCGTTATTATTGGTTTTATTGCTGGATCCTTGGGAGTCGTTTGGCCTTGGAAAAATAAAGTTTATTCACTTGATTCGTCTGGTCTTATCAAAACAGATGCTAACGGAAGAGAGATAATTAGTGATTATATTCGTTATTTTCCAAATGATTTTTCAAGAGAAACGATTATTGCAATAATCTTTATTATTTTTGGTATGCTCATAGTGTTGAGCCTAGATTGGTATCACAAACTTAAAGACAACCACGATGGCTAAGTTTGGTCTCATAGGCAATAAAATTAACTATTCATTTTCAAAGACGTTCTTTTCTATTAAGTTCGACCTAGAGAAACTACCTCATACATATACCAACTTTGACTTAGAAGGCTTAGAACAACTCAAACAAATTATCTCTGAAAATCCAGGCTTAAAAGGACTTAATGTAACCATACCCTTTAAAGAAAAGATAATTCCTTTCTTGGATCGTGTTGATAAAGAAGCAAAAGCAATAGGCGCAGTTAATACCATTAAATTTTTAAAAGATGGTAGAATAGTAGGTTATAATACAGACCATTATGGATTTGCCCGAGCGCTAGCTGCATACCCCCCGATTAAAGAAAAAACAGCACTCATACTAGGAAATGGCGGTGCCTCAAAAGCAATAAGATATGTACTGGATGCGATGGGTTTTGAGTATAAAGTGGTCTCCAGAACAAAAACAAATGATACCATATCGTATGATGAACTAGACGAAGAATGTATTAGAACCAACAAACTCATAATAAATACAACACCTTTAGGTGTCTACCCAAATGTTTCTTCTTGCCCAGATATTCCTTATCACGCTATTAATAAAGATCATTTCTTATTTGACCTTGTTTATAATCCAAAAGAAACTGAATTTTTGAAACGAGGATTTGCAAAAGGGGCTACCATTTCCAATGGCATGAAAATGTTAGAATATCAAGCTAAAAAAGCTTGGAGTATTTGGCAGAATTAATTTTGCACTTCATACATCAAAAAAACCCTCAAGGCTTTGCTTTCTTATGTCTTGTTAGTATCTTGAGCCCCATAGATAATTTGAACCATAACATTGAAAAAAATGTCTGAAGAAAAAAAAATAAACGAAGAAGAACAGCAAGCAGAAGTACAAAATATTGAAGATACTTCGGAAGTAGAAAACGTTGAAGTTTCTGAACCCAAAGAAAATTCAAATAAAAGCAATCTAGATTCAACCGAAACAAACCTAGTTAAAAAACCACTAGATATTGAAGTAGACTCTGTAATTAAAGAAGAAACTGCTGTTGTAAAAGAAGAAGAAGAAATAACATCTTCTGACGATAAACCTTCAGAAAAAAATACCGAAGAAACTGCTGTTGTAAAAGAAGAAGAAGAAATAACATCTTCTAACACCGAACCCTCAGACGAAACTAAAGTAGAAACTGCTATTGAAGAAGATGAAAAAGACGAAGAAGAAATAACTTCTTCTGACGAAGATCTTTCAGAAGAAGGCAGCGAGGAAACTACTAAGAAGGAGGCTTTAGATTATAGTAGTCTGAATCAAACTTCATTAATTTCAGCATTGCAAGAACTTCTGGCAACACAAGATGTTCAGAAAATAAAAAACAACGCGGAAGAAATTAAAACCGAATTTAACAATCAGTTTCAAGAAGAGCTTGCTGAGAAAAAAGATGCGTTTTTAGCTGAAGGTGGCAATATAATTGACTTTCATTACACCTCAAAAAATAAAGCAGCATTTAATGATGCTTATGGAGAATATAGAACGAAGCGCAACGCTCACTATAAAGACCTAAAGCAAGAACTTGAAAATAATCTCGACAATAGGGAAGCGCTCATTGGAGAAATAAAATCCATTTTAGATTCAGAAGAAAGCGCCAATAAAAATTACAACAAGTTAAAAGGTATTCAAGAACGTTGGAAAAATGCAGGTCCTATCCCTCGCGATAAATACAACACCGTTTGGAACAACTACCATCACTATATGGAAACATATTATGATGCGCTCCATCTTGACAGAGAATTTAGAGACCTAGATTTTAAACACAATCTTGAAGAAAAACGGAAGCTAATAAAAAGAACCGAAGAGCTTACAAAAGAAACCAATATAGACAAAGCGTTTAGAGAGCTACAACTAATCCACCGCCGCTGGAAAGAAGAAGTAGGGCCGGTTGCGAGAGAATTTAGAGATGAAATTTGGGACACTTTTAGTGCGGCAACAAAAATTATTCATGATAAAAAACAAGAAGCTGAAGCTGCACTACAAGAAACATTTCATGAAAACTACAACGTTAAGAAAGAACTTATTGGACTTATTGACAGAGTAAAAGCAGAGATTACTCCATCTCACAATGCTTGGCAAAAGGGAATGAAACAAGTACAAGAAATACGGGATGTATTTTTTCAAGCTGGAAGTGTACCAAAAGAAAAAAATAAAGAAATTTGGGCGAATTTCAAAGAAACAACTCGAAACTTTAATAAGGCTAAGAACCAGTTTTACAAAGATCAAAAGAATCAGCAATTTGACAATCTTGAAAAGAAACAGGCACTCATTAAAATTGCTGAAGACAATAAAGACAGTGAAGATTTTGATGCAGCTACTCAATTATACAAAAAAGTACAGCACGATTGGAAGAGTATAGGTCATGTTCCAAGAAAAGACAGTGATAAAATCTGGAAAGAATTTAAGGTCGCTTGCAACCATTACTTTGAAAGATTACATTCCTTAAAAGACGAAGAAAACAAAGAAGAATTCGCAAATTTTGAAAAGAAAGAAGCACTCCTAGAGGTTACTTCAAAACTCAAAATGAGTGATGATCATAAAGAAAACATAAAGAACATCAAAGAAAAAATAACTGAATGGAAATCCATTGGACGGGTTCCTTATAAAAAGAAGAATATCGACCAAAAGTTTAATAAAGTATTGGATGGTTTGTTCTCTAAGTTAGACCTAGGAAAGAAAGAAACAGAACTCATAAAGTTTGAAAATAAGCTAAGTGCTATGGTTTCGCAAGAAGATGATAGACAACTACAAAATGAACAGTTTTATATTGGCAAAAAGATTGATGAAACCAAAGCAGAAATCATGCAACTAGAAAATAATTTAGGCTTTTTCCAGCATGTGCCAGATGATAATCCAATGGTAGCAGAAGTGCATAAAAATATTGCCCGCCACAAGGAGCAGTTACAACTTTGGATTGAAAAACGTAAGAAAATAAAAGCGGCTCGTAGTTAAAATAAAAAATCTAAAAAAACTCATTACAAAGGTTTTTGGAGTTTTAAAATGAATTAATAGCACTTTGAGTTAAATAATCTTAACCATAATAAGAACCTATATGAATTGCCTTCTTTGTAATTCAATAGTTATAGAAAAATACCATTCACAAATTGATCGTGAGTGGTATTTTTGCTTAGAATGCGCCAGTGTTTTTGTGCCAAACCATATATTACCCTCTTTTAAAAAAGAAAAAAGACGGTACCAATTACACGAAAACAACCCTACTGATATTGGCTTCCAAAAGTTTGTTTCTCCTTTAGCACAAACTATAAAAAACACAATTCCTGAAAAACATACAGGATTAGATTTTGGCTCTGGAACAGGATCTGCTGTTGGAAAATTAGTGCGAGAAGCAGGCTATAATTTATTCGAGTATGATCCGTTTTTCAAGGCAAATAGATCGGTTTTAGACAGCGCATATGACTTTATCATTTGCTGTGAGGTAATTGAACATTTTCACCACCCATTAAAAGAATTTGAATTATTATATTCATTACTAAAACCAGGTGCTTCTTTATTTTCTATGACCAATTTATTACCCGAAAGATCAGAGTTTCCAATCTGGTATTATAAAAATGATCTAACACACGTCCTTTTCTATTCTATAGAAAATCTAGAATGGATTAAAAAAAAAGTTGGTTTTTCAGGCTTGAAGATTGAAGGTCGGGTAATCACTTTGACTAAATGAGTTTATTATTACAGATTAAACCTTTCAGTTTTTTACCATTAATACCGCAAACTACCCCTGCCTATTGCGACTTAGCTTCTTCCCAAAAAACGTCCATTTCCTCCAGTGTCATGTCTTTTAATTCTTTCCCCATTTCTTTTGCTTTACTTTCGAGATACTGAAAACGTTTAATAAATTTTTTATTAGTTCGTTCCAGTGCGTTTTCAGGATCAATTTTTAAAAAGCGAGCATAATTAATCATCGAGAAAAGAACATCACCAAATTCAGCTTCCATTTTTTCTTGATTACCCTCATTGATTTCGTGTTGAAGCTCGCCGAGTTCTTCCTCTAATTTTTCAAAAACTTGCTCGGGATGTTCCCAATCAAATCCTACTCCAGACACCTTATCTTGTATTCTATTAGCTTTTACGAGCGCTGGCAATGATTTTGGGACTCCTTGTAACACACTCGTTTTACCTTCTTTTAATTTTAAGTTCTCCCAATTTTGTTTCACCTCTTCCTCATCGGCAACTATTACATCTCCATAAATGTGTGGATGACGGGAAATCAATTTTTCACAAATATGGTTTGTGACATCTGCAATATCAAAATCGTTTGTCTCACTCCCTATTTTTGAATAGAATACAATGTGCAAAAGTAAATCTCCCAATTCGCCTTTAACTTCGGCCAAGTCCTTTTCTAAAATAGCATCGCCCAATTCGTAGGTTTCTTCGATAGTAAGATGACGAAGTGTTTCCATTGTTTGCTTTTTATCCCAAGGGCATTGTTCGCGCAACTCATCCATTATGGTGAGTAAACGATCAAAAGCGTCTAATTGCTGTTTTCTTGAATTCATAGTGCTCATAAACAAACAAAGCTACGAGATTTATCACGTAGCCTTGTTTTATATATAAAAAAAATATTTATTTTTTTCTAGCTGCTGTACTTTTTGCAGTCCCCCCTTTTTTAGCTGAGCTCGCTTTTGGAGCACCTCCTTTTGATGGACTCTCCATTTTAGGACTCGTCTTTATCTTTGCGGCAGATTTCTCTTCTTCGTTGGCTTCAGTTTCTGTAGCTTCCTCTTTTTCTGAAAAATCTGTAATGCCATTTTTTACTAACAGATTGTACCATTGTACCACCTTTTTAATGTCGCTCGTGTACACACGTTCTTCATCATAATCTGGAAGAATCCCGAAAAAGAACTCTTCTAATTCTATTTTAGGCACTTTATGATTAATGGTTTCTTTTCCATCCTCTTTTTCAGCAATTTTCTCAAAAATCTTTCGCAGTGGCACTTCTTCAGTTAGTGTATAAATTGCGATTTCGCTCAATAAACTAACATTGTGACGTGCGCTAACACTAATTTTTCTATTGTCTAATAAAGACTCTGCTAAAAAACCACCTCTTGTTTGTGTAGCTAATTTGTACAATCCTGGTTTTCCTGAAATGGATAAAATTTTCTCTAAACTCATATACTTTATTTATGTTAAGATACTAACAATTCCCAAAAGTTATGGGATCGCAAATCTATTTTTAAATTTTTAGTTGTGCAATGCTCTTAGCGTTTCTTTTTCGCATTAGGATAACGCATTCTATAATCAATGTTCGTTTTACCCTTACTAATATTATTAAGCTTGCCTTTTATAAGACGTTTTTTTAATACTGATAATTTATCGGTAAACAAAACACCTTCGATGTGATCGTACTCGTGTTGTATGATTCGAGCAATGATTCCTGAATAGGTTTCTGTATGCATTTTAAAGGACTCATCGTAGTACTCTATCGAAACTGTTGCCTTTCTAAAGACATCTTCGCGCACGTCTGGAATACTCAAACAGCCTTCATTAAAAGCCCATTCGTCTCCTTCCTCTTTTAAAACAGTAGCATTTATAAATATCTTTTTAAAGTCAGAAACTTCCGCTTGCTCTTCTTCAGTCATATCTTCATCATCTGCAAAAGGCGAAGCATCCACTAAAAACAATCTAATAGCAAGCCCTATTTGTGGTGCAGCAAGACCTATTCCGCTTGCTGCATACATGGTTTCGAACATGTTCTCTAACAAGGTATCCAGATTAGGATAATCTAAAGTAATATCTGTACATTCTTTTCTTAAAACGGGATCGCCATATGCGACAATAGGTAATATCATTTTACTCTTTATTAATTATTTGTATAAATAATTTTGCAATATAATCGTAGCACTTATTTCATCTACGAGTGCTTTGTCTCTTCTCTTTTTCTTGGTTAGACCACTATCTATCATAGTCTGAAATGCCATTTTACTCGTATATCGTTCGTCTACTCGAACGATTGGTATTTTAGGAAATTTCTTCTTAAAACCTTCTATAAAATTTTGAATATTTCCTTCTACTCCACTCGGAGTTCCATCTTTTTGAGTGGGCTCTCCTACTAATAGAGTCTCTACAGGCTCCTCTGTTACATATTTGGTAAGAAAAGGCATTAAATCGTGTGTGCTTACGGTAGTAAGCCCAGATGCTATTAACTGCATTTCGTCCGTAACTGCTATGCCTGTCCTTTTAGTACCGTAATCTATTGATAGTATTCTTGCCATTAAAGACGCAAAAATAGTGCTTTCAAAAATAGTATGCTAAATTTGTAATTGAAAATGGATTTGAAAATGAAGATGGATTAATAATGGGACCAAATAATTTGCTCCTTCTCCAGCTGCAAATAATTCAGAATGAAACTAAAACTAATAACCCTCATGTTTGGCTAAGAGCTGGCCCCGCATTTATTAGGAGGTGATTTTGGTAGTATTTGACACAAAACTGAAAATGTGTTTCCAAAATTAGAAAGGGAGACTTTTAAACTTGAAGCCGGTATCAACTACAAAAAATCTATAAACTGATAATTAAACTCAAAAAATGAACATATTAAAACAAACTATAGAAAAAGCTTGGGACGACCGCTCCCTATTAACAAATACTGAAACTATCGCCGCAATTAGAGAAGTGGTAAGACTGTGTGATGAAGGAGCGTTGCGCTGCGCTGAACCAACTGCTTCTGGATGGCAAGTAAACGAATGGGTTAAGAAAGCAGTAGTGCTTTACTTCCCTATTCAAAAAATGGAAACCATGGAAGCTGGTATTTTTGAATACCACGATAAAGTCCCGTTAAAAAGAGGCTACGAAGCCAAAGGTATTAGAGTAGTACCTAATGCTGTGGCGCGTCACGGAGCCTATATTAGTAAAGGCGTTATTATGATGCCAAGCTATGTAAATATTGGTGCCTATGTAGACGAAGGTACGATGGTCGATACTTGGGCAACAGTAGGAAGTTGCGCACAAATTGGAAAAAACGTGCATTTGAGTGGTGGTGTTGGAATTGGAGGGGTATTAGAGCCTTTACAAGCAGCACCTGTAATTATTGAAGACGGTGCTTTTATTGGATCTCGTTGTATCGTGGTTGAAGGCGTTCGAGTAGAAAAAGAAGCCGTTTTAGGGGCCAATGTGGTGCTAACGATGAGTACGAAGATAATAGATGTTACAGGAGCAGAACCTATCGAAACAAAGGGTGTAATCCCCCCAAGATCTGTGGTAATTCCAGGGAGTTATACCAAAAAATTTCCGGCGGGTGAATTTCAAGTTCCGTGTGCATTAATTATTGGAAAACGAAAAGAGAGCACCAATAAAAAGACATCTCTAAATGATGCCTTACGTGAATACGATGTTGCTGTTTAGTAAGGTTGATTGAAAAAAACTCTTTAAATATTTCTGATAATAAAACAACGCCATTTTTATTACTCTTAAATATACTTTTAGTGAAGTCGAAAACAAATATCAAATTAGAACTAATGGAAAAGGAACATAAAATTTAAGAAAGTACAAAATTAAAAAATCGGAGGTGCTAAATTTTGCAGCAAGGACGCGTTGAAAGGCTACTCAATATTTCTAAAGAGCGCCCTGAGGAAATATGGGCGCTGGCAGATTTTCAACGCTTCTCTATAGCCGGAATTGAAATCTCAAAAGATTTGATTTTTTTAGCGTATTATCGTATTTCGGTGTTGAAGCTAAAAAAAGATCCTTTAATACTAAAAGAGTACGACAAAAAGAAAGACTCTAAAACAGACATTTGTGCAGAAGACCGGTGCTGGCTCGAAGAAATATAGAACTGAAAAAAAATATTTATCAAAGAAAAGAGACCGTCTTAAAAACAAAAAATGGCAAATGAATGCGCCCGTGTTTCTCTGTTTATAGTGTTCCCATTTAGAACCTTCGTTGAAGTTATCTTTTTCTTGGAAGTTAAAAAAAGACAGGTTCTACAGAAAAGCGAAACAACAGAAAGATATAACAATCGCAATTGGACTATTTGTTATACTTTGCGTGCTCTATTCAAATTTATTTTAATCAAGAATACAACCATGTCTAAAAAACCATCCCAATTAAAATCAAGACTCCACCCTCGTAATAAAAATATAGAACGATATGATCTTGACGCATTGGTAAAAGCTATTCCTTCATTAAAAAAGTTTGTAACGCCTAATAAATATGGTGATGACAGTGTCGCTTTCTCAAATCCTGAAGCCGTAAAAAGTTTGAACAAAGCACTACTCCATTACTATTATGGAATTGAACATTGGGATTTTCCAGATGAGAATCTAACGCCACCCATTCCTGGGCGTGCAGATTACCTTCATCATCTCGCAGATGTGTTGCGCGAACATAACTTCGGAAAAATTCCCACAGGAGCTATGATTACTTGTTTTGACATTGGCACGGGAGCAAGCTGTATATATCCTATTCTTGGGGTTACTGAATACGATTGGAATTTTATAGCTTCGGATATTGATCCAAAATCGATCGCTTCGGCTGAAAAAATTGTAGCTGCAAATCCATCACTAAAAGGCAAAGTCGAATTAAAACTACAAGAAAACCCAAGAGATATTTTATTCGGAATTATTCCACGTGAAAGCAAAATAGACCTCGCGATGTGTAACCCACCATTTCACGCCTCAGTTGAAGATGCAGAAAAAGGATCCATCAGAAAAATACAGAACCTTACCGGAAAGGAAATAGAGAAAGCGACACTAAATTTCGCAGGAAAATATTCAGAAATGGTAACCTATGGTGGCGAGTACAAATTCATCCATAATTTAATTAGAGAGAGTAAAACATATGCTGAAAATTGCTATTGGTTTTCTACTTTAGTATCCAAACAATCCAACGTAAAAGGAATCCAAAAAGCCCTACGCACGGCAGATGCCACTGAGATTAAAACAATCCCAATGGGAACTGGTAATAAGTCTTCACGAATTATTGCGTGGACTTTTCTGTCAAAAGAAGATCAAAAAGAATGGAAACTTCAACGATGGAAAAGCAAAAGCGATCAATAGCAAATAATAATTTTCTTATTTGCGCTTCTTAAATTAGCACTATTCCAGGATTACAATGGCATCACTTTTCAAAAGAGGTACTACCAAACCTGCGATTATGAAAAAAAGTATCACTCCCATTGGCATTGACGCGAGCCAGTCAAAGCATTTTATCGCAACATTCAGGTTTAACAATATTTAGTGAAGGTGAAAACTCATTTTATCTGGTTTTAAATAGGGTGCGTCAAAACACAAATCCTGCGGTCAACATTCGCGTTGATTTCCTTAAGGAATGAATACTTTAGTAAAGGGTTATTTTGCAGATTCGAACATTCCCTCAATCATAAAGAAAACACTTATGACGCTAGATCCAGATCGCTATCGCGGTGATATAACCTATAAAAGAGGATCGAAAAGGTGAAAAAGTGCTGCGCTTTTATTTGTTTACCGATTACAAACCAGCCCCTACAATTCAAGAAGATGTAACGGCTGTAGCATACAACAATTCGCCAATGCCTTTTGTAGTGATTAATAACACAACGATTAATTAAACCAACACCCTCATAAATCAAAACCATATAAACATTGGTGAAGGCACTGGCGGAATTGATATGAACATTTATGAGGCTGCTACTAGAAATCAAATCCCAGTAGAAATAATTGTGATTGAGGAGCCTGATTGCTATGCGATGAATAATAATGACTTTAACAAAGCATTAGAAGCGATTAAAAATAAAACCTGCTCAGAGGCTCAGCCAAGAGTTGCCAAACAAATAGCGCAGCGCATTTTCGGGTCTTATAAACAAATAACAATTATCAAGACGCGCTTTTCATTTGACAGCAATAAATTAGAATTTGCAAAATATGCATACCTATTTTGCTTCAATCCATACAATTACTGGAAAGCAAATGATGCTTTCGGTTTTGACAGCGCCATAGATGAACTAAACCTATTTTTAGAAGGCCCCTAGGCTATTTAATTTCCTAATTAAAACTTTTTGTAAGCAAAGCGCGCGTTTCAAAAACTATCGCTTTTATTAATTAATAAAGCAGAGAAGTTTAACATCTCTTTGACAATAACTTGCCGTTTCAAATCTCAAGAAACAGGTTCTTTTTAACTAGATTTGTAGCTATATGAAGTTCAATATAGTATCAGATTTTAAACCCACTGGAGATCAGCCCACCGCTATTAAATCATTGGTAAACGGGATTGAAACCAAAGAAAAGTACCAGACCCTTCTAGGGGTAACTGGAAGTGGAAAAACCTTTACCGTTGCTAATGTAATTGAACAAACGCAACGCCCTACCCTGGTACTCGCACACAACAAAACTTTAGCAGCACAATTGTATACTGAGTTCAAACAATTTTTCCCCAACAATGCGGTGGAATATTTTGTTTCCTACTACGATTATTATCAGCCAGAAGCATTTATCCCAACCAGCGGGACTTACATAGAAAAGGACCTTTCCATTAACGAAGAAATTGAAGTAATGCGTTTGAGTACGACCTCGTCCTTACTTTCAGGAAGACGGGACGTTATTGTGGTAGCATCCGTTTCCTGTATCTACGGAATTGGAAACCCCGTCGAATTTCAAAAGAACGTTATTGATTTAAAAAAAGGTCAAATAATTTCTCGGACTAAGTTATTGCATAAGCTAGTTCAAAGTCTGTATTCAAGAACTGAAGCAGAATTTAAGCATGGAAACTTTAGAATTAAAGGCGATACAGTAGATGTATTTCCAAGCTATGCAGACAACGCTTTTAGAATCCATTTTTTTGGAGACGAAATTGAAGAAATTGAAGCTTTCAATCCACTAAACAACGAAGTGATTGAGAAATATCCACAACTAAATATCTATCCTGCAAATATGTTTGTTACCTCTCCAGATGTATTGCAAGGGGCTATTCGCGAAATACAAGACGATCTGGTAAAACAAATAGAGTATTTTAAAGAAATAGGAAAGCATTTAGAAGCAAAACGCTTGGAAGAACGCACCAATTTTGATTTAGAAATGATACGAGAGCTTGGCTATTGCAGCGGTATCGAAAACTATTCTCGCTATTTAGACAGAAGACTTCCTGGAACAAGACCTTTCTGTTTATTGGATTATTTTCCAGATGATTATTTGATGATTGTAGATGAAAGTCATGTAAGCGTATCTCAAGTGAGTGCTATGTATGGCGGCGATCGTTCTCGTAAAGAAAACCTCGTTGAATACGGCTTTAGATTGCCCGCTGCTATGGATAACCGCCCGCTAAAATTTGAGGAATGGGAAGCACTTCAAAATCAGGTAATCTATGTGAGCGCTACTCCTGCAGATTATGAACTCGCAAAAACTGACGGGGTCTTTGTGGAGCAAATAATTCGTCCTACTGGATTACTAGATCCCCCTATTGAAGTAAGGCCTAGCTTAAATCAGATTGATGATTTAATCGAAGAAATGCAAAAACGAATTGAGAAAGACGAACGCGTTCTTGTAACAACCCTTACCAAAAGAATGGCAGAAGAATTGACCAAATACTTAAGCCGAGTTAATATTAGATGCCGCTATATTCATAGCGACGTGGACACCTTGGAACGGGTAGAAATTATGCAAGATTTACGTTTGGGGATATTTGATGTCCTCATTGGTGTAAACCTGTTAAGGGAAGGACTTGATTTACCAGAAGTATCACTCGTAGCAATTTTAGACGCAGATAAAGAAGGATTCTTAAGAAGTAACCGTTCCTTAACACAAACTGTAGGTCGTGCCGCAAGACACCTCAACGGTAAAGCAATCATGTACGCAGATAAAATCACTCGAAGCATGCAAGCAACCATTGATGGTACTGAATACCGCCGAAGCAAACAAATGGCCTATAACAAAGCAAACAATATTACCCCTACTGCAATCAAAAAGAGTTTTGAAAACTCACTAACAAAATCAAAGCAAGAGGCTTATACGATTGAAAATGCGGAGACACTTTCAGCTGCAGAGCCCGAAGGGCAATACCTTACAAAACCACAAATAGAAAAGAAAATACGCGATACTCGAAAAGCGATGGAGAAAGCTGCTAAAGAACTAGACTTTATGATGGCTGCAAAGCTCCGAGATAAAATTAAGGTTTGGCAGAAGTCGTTGGAAGAGATGACATCTTAGTAAGCAGTATTCATTTGCAATAGGCAGTTTTTAGTGTTTCATTTTTTTTACGATTCCTTTTAAATAAATTAAAGTTGCCTTGCGCTATCTTGGTAAATTAACTAAAATATCAAAAACACATGAAACCTTATTTAGCACTTTTCGTATTTCTATCTATTATAAGCTGTAAAGATGGGGCAACAAAGGATTACAAAGAAACAGCTCTTGTAACCAATGAATTGAATAGTATCGAAACTAAGATTACAGATGAAGAAAGCTTTAATATCACACCAATATCACACGCTACGATGATATTAAAATGGGATGGAGTAATATTTTATGTAGATCCCGTTGGAGGTACCGAAGCATTTAACGAACAACCAAAACCTGACATTATATTAATTACAGATATTCACGGCGATCACTTAAATTTAGAAACACTCGCTGCAGTAGTTGTTGAGAACACGCACATCATTGCGCCTAAAGCCGTAGCTGATAAATTACCTGAAGATTTGAAATCTAAAACTAAAATCATAGCTAATGGAGAAAACTCTAAAGTATTGAAATTTAATATTGGAGCAATCCCGATGTATAATTTACGTCCAGAAGCCTTAAAGTTTCACGCCAAAGGGCGCGGTAATGGGTACGTCCTAGAAAAAGCTAACAAACGTATTTATATCTCTGGAGACACTGAGGACATCCCAGAAATGCGGGAGCTTAAAAATATAGATATGGCATTTGTCTGCATGAATTTACCCTACACAATGACTGTTGAAAGTGCGGCAGATGCGGTACTCGCTTTTAAACCTAAAACGGTGTACCCATACCACTACAGAGGCACAGGAGGATTGAGTGATGTTTCAAAATTTAAGAAGCTTGTAAATGCAGGAAATTCTGAAATAAAAATTATGCAGTTAGATTGGTATCCACAAAAGTAATCTGTATATAAATAGCTAACTCATTGATATTTTAAAATAATAAAACAACCTCATCCCGAGCAGGCTCCCTGCTGCTTATTTAAACTTCTCCAACCACGCTAATGTATGCGCTATTTTAGCAATTAGATTGCTTGGTCTTGATGCAATTCCGTGAGATGCCTCTGGGATTTCCACGAGAACAGTTTCTATTTTTCTAAGCTTTAGGGCGTGGTATAATTGTTTTGCTTCGCTGGGAGGCGTCCTTAAGTCATTCATCCCAACCATTACCATGGTTGGGGTTTCTATATTCCCTACTAATGACAATGGTGAAAACTTCCAGTAGCCTTCAAAATTTTCCCAAGGTTGCCCAGGATATCGTGAATTTGCATAGCCATAATAATTATCTGCTACTAAGGTTTTACTAATCCAATTAATTACTGGTTTTGCCACAACAGCAGCCTTAAAACGATTGTTCTTTCCAATCATCCAAGCGGTCATTATTCCGCCAGCACTTCCTCCTGTTACGTACAATCTATCTGCGAGAATATTCCCCTTTTTAATAAGTGCATCTACTCCATCCATAACATCGTTATAATCTTCGCCTGGATAGTTGTTGTATAGTAAATTTCCGAATTCCTCACCATAGCCTGTGCTCCCTCTTGGGTTGGGATAAAATACAATATATCCCGCAGCGGCATATAGTTGAATTTCAGCAGTAAAATGTGGACCATAATTTAAAATAGGACCCCCGTGATTTTCAACAAGCATTGGATATTTCTGGCTTGCACTAAAATTAGGAGGATATACAATATAGCCTTGAATATCTCGCCCATCTGCGGTTGATTTATACCAAACCTCTTCAACGTTGCCTAACTTTCGGTAAGCAAGGAGGTCTTCATTTATTCCTGTGATTGTAGTTGCTGTTTTTCCTTTTTCAGTAATCGCAATATCTGCAGGCCTTTCTGGGCTTGAAATGGTATAGGCGATTGTACCTTTTTTCGCAACTGAAAAACTTCCACTCGCATAAGGCCTGCCCAAGGTTGTTCCGCCGAGATTAGTGGCAATATCTGTTACTTTTCCGCTGAGCGAAATATATGCTAGTTTTGTGATGCCTTTGTCTTCATATTTAAAGTATAATCCTTTACTATCACTCGCCCAAGTTGGGTTTTTAATACTGCGATCCAAACCAGAAGAAATCGATTTTTGACCGCTGCCATCTGGATTCATGAGGTGCAATTGGGCTACTTGATACGTTTGTACTTTATCCTCAAAACCTACATAAGCAATGTGTTTACCATTAGGAGAAATTTGAGGTTGACGATCTGGCCCATTTCGGCTGGTCAAAGCATTTATAGTTCCGTTTTGCATATTAAATTCGTAGACTTCACTATTTCTAAAATCATATTCCCAATCTTTGTTTCGGTTTGCTGAAAAATAAATTTTTGAGCCATTGGGAGACCAAGACAAGTTTCCACCGTGATTAAAATCGCCACTCGTTAATTGGCGAGCGGTACCACCGTCTGAAGAAATGCTAAAAACATGAGTAAATCCCGGTTTTAAATATCCTACCCCGTCTGCTTCGTGTTTTAATCGGTCTGTAATTCTTGGTGATTTTGCCCATTCTGCATCTTTAGGTTTTGAAGGCATTTTTGCAATCACAGGAGCTTTGGCATTTACTTTCATGGTGAACGCAATTTGTGAGTCATCAATAGACCACGCTAAATTCGACGGACTATTTTCTAGCTGCGTTAGTTTAGCGATTGCACCACTTTGAATCCAATAAACATAAATTTCGCTCCCATTTTCGGTACTGCTTTTAAATGCAATTTTAGTCCCGTCGTGCGACCACTTTGCATTGCTTTCATTGCCTTCGCGTGCTGTAAGCTTGCGATGTTCTTTTCCATTTGCAGAAACCAACCATAAATTGCCTTTACTCCTATCTTTCATAACATCAAAACCGGTACGACGATATACCACCCAATTTCCGTCTGGCGAAATTTGAGGATCACCTGTGTATTCCAATTCAAATACATCCAGATATTCAAAGTTTTTTTTGACTTGTGCGGCTGAATTTGAAGCCACGAGACTGAATCCAAAAAAGAAAATAATAGCTAAAAAAGGAGTTTTCATAAATTGATTTAATTTGATTCTTAAAGATAGTTGTTTGAAAGTATTTACTAAAACAAAACCCGCTACCAAAATTTTTGATAGCGGGTTTATTATTAAAGTTATGTTTTAGTTAGCGAACCAACTTCTTATACTTTATTCGTTTTGGGATTAAATCTCCACCCAGACGTTTCTTTTTACCTTCTTCGTATTCACTAAAACCACCTTCAAAGAAGTATACTTGGCTATCCCCTTCAAAAGCTAGGATATGCGTGCAAATCCTATCTAAAAACCAACGGTCGTGACTAATTACCACGGCACAACCTGCAAAGTTTTCTAATCCTTCTTCAAGTGCTCTTAGTGTGTTTACATCTAAATCGTTTGTAGGCTCATCAAGTAACAGTACGTTTCCTTCTTCCTTTAAAGTCATTGCCAAGTGCAAACGGTTGCGTTCTCCACCTGAAAGTAAACTTACCTTCTTGTTTTGTTCACTACCACTAAAGTTGAATCGACTTAAATAAGCTCTAGAATTTACTTCCTTACCGCCCATCATCACTAATTCTTGTTCGTCGCTAAAGTTTTGCCAGATTGTTTTCTCTTGATCTATGTTACTATGTGCTTGATCTACATAGGCAATCTTAGCTGTTTCCCCTGTAGTAAACGACCCTTTGTCTGGTGTTTCTTCTCCCATAATCATTCTAAAAATGGTAGTTTTTCCTGCACCGTTAGGTCCAATAACACCCACAATACCTGCTTGCGGTAGATTAAAATTTAAATCTTCATACAGTAGTTTATCGCCATAGGCTTTACTAACCCCGGAAGCCTCAATCACATTGGTTCCTAAACGAGGACCATTGGGGATATAGATTTCTAATTTTTCGTCAAGCTGCTTTTGATCTTGACTCATTAATTTATCGTAATTATTTAAACGCGCTTTCTGTTTGGTTTGTCTTCCTTTTGCTCCTTGACGTACCCATTCTAATTCGCGTTCTAATGTTTTTTGACGCTTGCTTGCTGTTTTACTTTCTTGCGCCATTCGCTTAGATTTTTGATCTAACCACGAAGAGTAATTCCCTTTCCACGGAATGCCTTCTCCTCTATCCAACTCTAAAATCCAGCCTGCAACATTGTCCAAGAAGTATCTATCGTGTGTTACTGCGATCACCGTCCCTTTGTATTGTGCTAAATGGTGTTCTAACCAGTGAACACTTTCTGCATCCAAGTGATTGGTGGGCTCATCGAGTAATAATACATCAGGTTCTTGTAATAATAACCTACACAATGCAACTCTGCGTTTTTCTCCTCCAGATAGTGGTCCTATTTTTTTATCGCCATCTGGAGTGCGCAATGCATCCATTGCAATTTCTAGTTTGGTTTCCAACTCCCAAGCATTTGAGGCATCAATCTGGTCTTGCAAGACTGATTGACGTGCCATTAACTTGTCCATTTTATCAGCATCACTATAGACCTCTTCTAAACCAAAAGAATCGTTTATTTTATTATATTCGTCAAGAATAGCAACGGTTTCTGCAGCTCCTTCTTTTACGATATCCATCACCGTTTTCTCAGGATCTAATTGTGGATCTTGCTCTAAATAGCCCACCGAATAGCCAGGAGCAAAAACAACGTCACCTTGATAGTTTTTATCAACACCTGCAATGATTTTTAGAAGGGTAGATTTACCACTCCCATTGAGACCTAAAATCCCAATTTTAGCGCCGTAGAAAAAACTGAGATATATATTTTTAAGCACAGGAGATTGTGCTGTTTTAAAGGTCTTGGTCAAACCAGACATAGAGAATATTACTTTTTTATCGTCAGCCATTATTCAAAAGAGTTTATGAGTTGAAATGTTTATACGTTGTTGTCAAATGAGTTTTACTATCAATTTAAACTAAGAAATTTTATTATTATCGAAGCTCGGTTTAGCATTTGTGATTACTGTTCACTGCTACTAAAATTACATACGCCCTTTTAAGGCATTAAAAACCCACGCTATGGCGAAGAAGCCAATACCTACTGCTGCAAAGCCCCATCCTGCTACATCATCATATCTAAAAGCGCCTAAGGCTATTAAAGCCAATCCAACAACAATCATTATAAAAGTTGCCCACGCTAATACTGTATTTTTGTTCATCATATTTTTTAGTTTGTGTGTTTTGTTTACACTTCTTATTCAAATTTGATTTTCCGTTTAGTGTAATCACAAATATCGATAATTTAAAGTGTTTTTCCATAGAGACTGGCGCTTAGTTTTTACACAAACCAGATTCTAAAATGCTTCCACAAGCCCATCAAGAAAGGTTGTTAGTTTTTATGCTGAACTTATTTAAGTATGGTGCCAAATAAAAAAATCATCGGCCGCGGCCGATGATTTTAAAATTAAGCGGGAAGAAATCCCATCTTACCTTCTTTATAGTCTCGTAATGCTTCCATAATTTCGGTTTGGGAATTCATTACATAAGGCCCCCAACTGGTTATCTTTTCATTAATGGGTTCGCCAGATAAAAATAAGAGTTTGCTATCTGAATTTCCCTTAATAGAAAAGCCATCCCCATCTTGCTCAAACCAAATCATTTGATCTTCATTAAGCGCGAGTGCTACTTCATTATTAATCGTCACGCTACCGTTTAATAGATAAACAAGAGATTGATGGCTTGGCGGAACTTTCAAATCGAAACTTCCGTTTTTTTCTGCATCTATAATGTATGCATTTACTGCGGTTTGGGTTGCTATTCTTCCGTTTGTTCCTGCTAACTCTCCAGCGATTACTTGAACGTTTACTTTTTTATCTTCAGAAGTAACTACTAGAAAATCTTCGTTCTTAACGTGCTGGTAGTTTGACGGAATCATTTTCTTTTCCGCAGGGAGATTTAACCATAATTGGATTCCTTCTAAGGTTCCTCCTCTTTTTACAAAGTCTTTGGTTGGGCCTTCTGCGTGTATTATACCGCGTCCTGCCGTTGTCCATTGAACATCACCTTCTTTAACAACGCTTTCGTTACCCAAAGAATCGCGGTGCAATTGCTCTCCTTGAATTAAAAATGTGATGGGTTCAAAACCACGGTGTGGATGCGGCCCCAAATCAAACGGGTTGTTAAGTTCGTTGATTGGATATGGTCCATAATGGTGCAATAACACAAATGGATCTATCAATTCTATCTCCTGTGTTGGGATGGGTTGTCTCAATTTTATGGGACCCATATTTACAAAATCGCTGCGGCCTATTTTTTTTATTGTGTTGTGTTTCATGGTTTTTGTTTTAGATGGTTGGCTGAGTTTTACACCTACCCGTTCAGAATTTCTGTTCGAATTTTGTTTATCTCATTTCAGTTTCTAACAAAATTCAAATTCCTCTAAAAAAGGAGAAGTTGCTCAATTTTTTGCTCCATTATACATTATCAGCCAATGAGGGAAGAAGCTGGCTTTTGATTTTTGAAACAATCCCTAGTTCAAGGTTACGAATATCCCCCCCTTTTTGAAGGGGAGCTTGGGAAGGGATGTTTTTTATCTTATTTTATCTAATAAATCACTTAATATCCTTGCCTCTTTTAACGTTAGATTTGCCAATTGATCTCTTCGCTTTGCGATATCAATTTCAGTTAAGAGTTGTAGCCCTTGGTGGGTGATTTTGATATGCACAACGCGCCTATCTCCCTTACAAGTAACACGTTCTATTAATTTTTTATCACACAACTTATCCATTAACCTAGTGGCATTTGGTGACCTTTCTAACATCCTATCTTTTATGGTTTGTACTGAAATAGCCTGAGCAGCTCCTCTTAAGATTCTTAGAATATTATACTGCTGTGGAGAAATCCCAAAAGGTTTAAAAAACAAATTCTGATTACTTTGAATCCAATTCGCTGTGTACATTATATTAAGCATTGCCTTCACTTTATCGTTGGCAAATTTGCTGTTAATGTCTTTTGAAAGATCGCCCATGTAGGATTTCAGATTTATAATTTGACGCTGTTCGGTTATTTTGCAGAAATGGTTGTGAAATTGTGATGACTCATTTCCAATTTCGCTTTTCTACTTTCTATTTTATCCCTGAATTGCGGATTCAAATTTCTTTACTTCTGCTTCCAACTTTTGTCTTAATGCTGCATCTGTAATTCCGTTTTCAGAAAATGCATCGTTGAAACTTGGCAATGAAAAACTAGCTACAATATTTCCACCCATAAACGGAAATTTGCCCATTGCAATTTCTAAAACAGTTGCTCCTCCTCTTGCTCCAGGGGATGTTGCCATTAAAAACATAGGAACGTTGCCCCACACTTTGCCGTCAATACGAGACATCCAATCAAAGATGTTTTTAAAGACGGTTGCATACGCTCCATTGTGTTCTGCCAAGGAAAGAACAATACCATCTGCGCCTTTAATTATTTCTAAAAACTGATGTGCGCTCTCCGGGATGCCGTGTTCAATTTCATAATCCATACCATACATTGGAAGACTATAATCGTTTAAGTCCAATACTTGGGTAGTCGTGTTTGCTATTTGCGTAGCGGTGTAAGCCGCCAATTTTTTGTTGATCGAATTTTTGCTGTCACTTCCAGCAAAGGCTATTAATTTTTTCATCTGTATAAAATATTTGATAGTTAGCAACATAGAATGACCTCAAGTAAACCTTTTGTTGGTTTACAATATCTTAAAGGTATTTCTAGGTGTTTCATTTTAATTATAAAGCAAATATATACTAAAAATATTTATTTACCTAGGAATATAATACCTTGGAATATATAAGTACAGTAAAATTAAAAAAATCAACTAACGGGAGTTTCTAATGGAGGGTTTCTAATGGCTGGTTTTGGCTTCAAAACTACTCCTTCCAAAATTTCGGATTGAATATATTCAGTTTCATTTACATACTCCCAAAACACACCTTGCCCTGAAAAAAGGGAAGGAGCCTGATTGTTTGTTTGATGATACTTTTGTATTTAGCTGTGATGCTTTGATAATCAATCTAATATGAAATAAAGGCGGGGCTTGGCTGACTTGAAAAAAGGAGAAGGAACAATTTATATTTTTTTTAAACTTACAAGGATTAATCAAACAAAGAGTCTAAGGTTGCTGAGTGCTTCCGCTTTTTATGTGGAATTGTATCGAAGCAGTCTTTCGTCATTTTTGCTTCTGTAGAAAAATAATTACGCAATAGTCTTCTTTTCTGGCGTATTAATTTTTACTTCCGTAGGGCTACTTTTTTGGATAATTCGTATTTTAGCTGAAAACAAAAGTTCCGTGGATATAAAATTTAACAAAAACGAAGATCACAATAAACTATTAGCTTCAGACCTGCGCCAACGCCTTACTAAAGTAAAACTAGGTGGTGGTGAAAAACGCATCGAAAATCACCGTGCAAAAGGCAAAATGACTGCCAGAGAGCGCATTGCCTATTTGCTAGATGATAAGGAAAAAAGTATTGAAATTGGTGCTTTTGCCGGTGAAGGGATGTACAAAGAACACGGTGGCTGCCCTAGTGGCGGAGTGGTGGTGAAGATTGGTTATATAAAAGGCACGCAATGTATTGTGGTTGCTAATGATGCCACTGTAAAAGCGGGTGCTTGGTTTCCTATTACCGCAAAAAAGAACCTGAGGGCTCAAGAAATTTCGATCGAAAATAAATTACCCATTATTTATCTTGTGGATAGCGCGGGTGTTTACTTGCCTATGCAGGATGAGATTTTCCCAGACAAAGAGCACTTTGGTCGCATTTTTAGAAACAATGCGGTAATGAGCAGTATGGGAATTACACAAATTAGTGCCGTAATGGGCAGTTGTGTTGCGGGTGGTGCATACTTGCCTATTATGAGTGACGAGGCTTTAATCGTTGACAAAACAGGGAGTATCTTTCTTGCGGGAAGCTACCTCGTCAAAGCTGCGATTGGCGAAAGTATTGACAACGAAACCTTGGGTGGTGCAACGACCCATTGCGAAGTAAGTGGGGTGACCGACTATAAAGCAAAAGATGATAAAGACGCTCTAGACACGATTAAAAATATTGTGTCAAAAATTGGCGCCTATGATAAAGCTGGTTTTAACCGAATTAAAGCGGCTAAGCCAACTTTAGATCCTAAAGAAATTTATGGCATCCTTCCTAAATCTCGTGCCGATCAATACGATATGCGTGAAATTATTTCGCGACTGGTAGACGATAGCGATTTTGAAGAATACAAAAAAGGATATGGCCAGACCATATTAACAGGCTATGCCCGTATTGATGGTTGGGCTGTGGGTATTGTTGCCAACCAACGAAAATTAGTGAAGACTACAAAAGCAAAAACAAAACCTAGCGAAATGCAGTTTGGTGGTGTTATTTACAGCGATAGTGCAGACAAGGCAACCCGTTTTATTGCCAACTGCAACCAGAAAAAAATACCCTTGGTCTTTTTACAAGATGTAACTGGGTTTATGGTAGGAAGCAAAAGTGAACACGGCGGCATTATTAAGGATGGTGCAAAGATGGTAAATGCAGTAAGCAACAGTGTAGTGCCTAAGTTTACTATTATTATTGGCAATAGTTATGGTGCTGGCAATTATGCCATGTGCGGAAAAGCCTATGACCCAAGATTGATTGCGGCTTGGCCTAGTGCAGCGCTGGCTGTAATGAGCGGTAACAGTGCGGCTAAAGTATTGTTGCAAATTGAAACTGCTTCCTTAAAAAAGCAAGGCAAAGAGATTTCTCCTGAAGATGAAAAAGAACTATACGATCGCATTAAAGCCCGTTACGACGAACAGATTTCGCCCTATTATGCAGCTTCTAGAATTTGGACTGACGGTGTTATAGACCCACTAGACACAAGAACTTGGATTAGTTTGGGGATTGAAGCTGCCGACCACGCTCCTATTGAAAAAAAATTTAATTTAGGGATTATACAAGTATAGACTCTAAATTCAATACAGGTCCTTATTAAGAAATGGAACTATAATAGATATATCATCAATGATGATAGACAATTGTTGGCATTAATTTGAAACAAAATGCGAAGCAAAACATCCAAGTTTTTTTTAAAGACAGTTCTTTTCTTTCCAATCGGATTCTTAATTTGGAGTTTACAGAATGGTTTTGAAATCACCCGTTGGATACTAACAATTATTACTGGTTTTGTAATCTCATTTGAAATAGTATTTTGGCAACTATTTGAATATAAAAAACACAATGATTTAAGTTATATCGATTTTTTGGAGTCTAAGCATTCTATAAGAATTGAAAATAGCGCAGAGAACTGGAAAGAGATTAACCAAATGATTAGAAATCCGTTTGCGAAACTTAAAATCATCGAAAAGAATGAAAGCTCTATGCGAATACAAATCAACAATAAATTAATAGATTCGATTTTAACCATAAAGAAAACTGGAACAAACATAAAAATGGAAATTCGAAAAAAATCCCTTGATTTTCTACTTGTTAATGCACAAAATTATCGGAGACGAAAAAAATTAGCTAGCAGTGTGAAAACTAATGGCAACAACGTATAAAAATAATAGGGCAATAAGTACTTAACCCAATAGCAAGGGCACTTTTGCGAAGTCGCCAAATTTTTTAATTTGGCTTGTGTTCAACCGAATGGTAGTCACCTTTTTTCCGCCCTACTATTCTTCTACAAAACCGCTGCCATTTATTTAGTAAGCTGCCATTTATTTAGTAACTTTACAAATAAAATATGGTGGCACTTGAAAAGCCCAAAAGGCCGGGATAATTAATTTAAAATTTTATTTATGAAAAATTTAGGGTTTATTTTAGGATTTATTTTTTTATCAAGTATCTCTTACTCACAAGAAAAAGGCACGCAAGATATTAACTTAAGTGTTGGATCTCTAACAACCAATCAATATGTAGAAATTATTACCAGCATTTTTGGTGACATTTATAATGATTATAATAATGTGTCCTACAAAAACGAAAAATTTGCCGCTAGTTTTACTTTAACTTATAATTATGCAATTAAAAATAATTGGTTTATAAATTCAAATGTCTCATACCAAACGATTGAAAAGGATGTTTTTGAAAGTAATGTTAAAACAGGTAATGTTACAGATCAGTTCATAACTGTTGGGATCGGATCTTCCTACCACTATATTAAAAAGGATTGGTTTCAGATGTATTCTGGGCTAAATGTGGCTTATACTAAACACAAATCTGATTCTACTGCATCTTCTAATATTATCGATGCTGACGTTAGTTTTTTTAATTTCCAACTAAATGCATTTGGTTTTCGATTTGGTAAAAAACTAGCGGCAACTTTAGAATTAGGTTTTGGGTATAAAGGAATTGCAAATACAGGACTTTCATACCAATTTTAAATAAAACGAAATGCCAACACTGTATATAATTTATTGCTAGTTCTAGCCTACTTACTAAAATACTTGTGGATTTTCTATTCGGTGTGTATTTGCTAATTGAGGTGTTTAACCACGCCACGAAAGTTATACAAACACGTTATAACCAATAGCCCACTCCCGAAAATAATGTGCAAAAAACCTTACGAGTAAACGGCGTTTTGCATTGAAAAACAAGCGTAACATAGTTATACCAATGACTGAATGAAATAAGTTCAATGGGCGGGCTAGGCTAATTGATCTGCTTAATAGTTATTCTCTGTGCATTTGCCGGTCCACTCGATGCCGGAATTACTGTAATTGCAGCTTGACTTCCCAGAGTATTTATTATTGCTATCACAGAATTAATAGTATTCGTAGTTATAAAGAATGTTCCACTTATACCAGAACCCCCTATTTGATTTGTTGACGTGGTCTCAGGAAGTGCAGTACCATTAAGCAAAAGTTGGAGCTGCCCCGGTTCAGCAACGTAAAGATAGAATGAGATTTCATACGTGCCAATATTGGGCAAATTAAAACTGGAAGTATCCACACGTGTAATGCCCAATGCTGGACCATCCCGGGGAAAAGGAACGCTAAATCCTACGTTAATCGTTCTTGGGTAATCTGTCGGTCCGTTGTTTCCTGTGCCCGCGGTTAATCCATAGAACATTCCATATTGAAACTGGAAAGTACCAGCCGGTCCTTGTGGGCCCGTTGGACCTTGCGGACCTGTTGGTCCAGCTCCATTTCCTGATGTTTTAGCGTGCATCGCATAAGGCACCGTTTTAAAAGCTGTGGTACCCATATCTTGCAGACCGCTCCCTGTATCTATTTGTACCTTTAAAAAGTGATTATTACTGCTCCAATCAATTGTAGAGAAGTCTCCTGTTACAGGCGCTCCTTCTCCTATGTTTAGTATTACAATCCCATTGGCATCTGTAGTAGGTGCATGGGTTTCTTCATATACATTCACTGCTACATCTAATATAGTAAAGGTAACATCGATAGCTGTACTGGAAACTATAACTCCAGATCCGTCTTTAATTAAGGCTTTGTAATTAATACCTTGTTGAGCAAACGATGTAATACAAAACAACAGTAAGCAAGCGAGGGTGATTCTTTTCATAAATTGAGTTTTTGAGATTTAGATTAGTCATACACTATAAAAATAATGCGAAATTAAACACACTAAAATTCTTTTAGACATACGGTATTTTATAGCTGTTTAAACGACAAAATCTTAAGGTTTATAGACCTAAAATCCCTCTCAATTTGAGAGGGATTTTAAACGATTTAGATTCTTAGAATTGGAAAAGTAGCTTATTCTAAAATTAAAAGATAATAATAAGAAACAAAAAAAACCAATAGTCAATTTTACATTACCATTGGTTTTAAAATTTTTTAAACCGACCGCTTACGCGGTACTATTATAAATAACCAAATAACTAAAAAGACCGAACAGCACGCACGTGATGTTTGTTTACCTTATTGTTGGCTCCCTGAATACCACCACCGAAGAAATAAGTGCCCCAAGCGTCATTGTAATCGCCCTCCGTAGAACTCCAGTAGAGAAAAGTGAATTGACCAGTACCGTCTAAATCAAACCCTCCAATTGCCAACCTGTTCAAATACAAAACAGTCACTGCGTCCCTACTGGGCAAAAACCAATCATTATAAGTAACTCCTCCTTCTGTGATTGAATAAAAATGACATAATTGTGCAGCACTTCCGCTATGACCAGATTGATTCATGATCGCAGTTGTATTTGCTTGCCCTGTTCCTATAGCAGCTAAAGTACCGCCATTTACAGTAAATTGCGTATCACCTCCGGTTATCCATGCTATATTTCCAGGGTTTAGCGTTTGATCATAGCCAGCTACTATTAGCCCGTGTGTTTCTCCAGCTACATAACCAAGGTCTCCCGTTTGTAAAATGTATGCAACTATACCTCCTTGATATGGTTCCCCTACTGTGGGTACTGTTGGTGTTGTTGGTGTTTCTAAAGCTAATATTCTAGCTTCTAAAGTATCTATGTAGGCTTGGTCTATTCCGCCTGTTAATTCTGTGGCAGTTGTAGCTGTGTTGGACTGCAACGCATACGGCACTGCGTTAAAGCCAGCAGTACTCGTGTCGGTTAAACCCGTACCTGTATTAATCCAAGTGTTTAAAAAGTGATCATAGCTTGCCCAATCAATAGTATCATAAACACCACTGTCTACAGGTCCATCTCCTATAGTTAAAATTACAATACCGTTGGCATCGGTATCAAGTATATGTGTTTCCTGGTAAACATTGGCCATGACCGTACCTTGTAAGATTCGAAACTGAACCGTGACTTCCGCATTGGACACAACCGCTCCGCTAGCATCTTTAATTAAGGCTTTGTAGTTGATACTGCTAGACTGTGAAAATGCTGTGATAGAAAATAATAATAGCAATGCAAGAATACCTCTTTTCATAAATCGATTTTTTTAAGATTCGCCTAAAATCAACTCAAAGAGTAAGAGAGAAAGAAAGCCTAGCCTTGATTAGTTGAATGTAAAGATACATAGATTTGTATTTGTATTTATATTTAATATAACTAATGGTAACAATGTATAAAATTGATGGCGCTAACCTATCAATAATTGAGTAATTTGAACAAATATTAGCAACTTGAAATTCCAAAAAATACGAACTTGCTTGCCTTGCTTATTCGCACGCGGCTCAGTTAAGTTGGAGGAAAGAAAGACGTTGGTCGGTTTCGCCACTTCCAACCCCGCCAAAAAGTGGGCTTATGCAAGCTGCGCCAAGCGCCGCTAATCTTAGAGAAAACCGTTGCCATTAATTACTCCGAAAAGAAAGGCTGTTTACTTCTTTTTTCTCAATGCTCAGTTCTAACATCTAACATCTCCCCATATCGCTACCCAAACTATACTTGTATTCTTTGGGGAAATTTTTAGTGGTAACAAAAATCTCTAACGCCGATTTATAATTGTCTCTATAAACAGGAAGTCCTGTGTGTAATGCCATTTTTAAAAAATAAAAACCGACCGCTTACGCGGTATTCAATTAAATAATTAAATTGATAAATAACTAAAAAGCCCGAACCGCACGCACGTAGCTCGTGCTGGACTTATCGTAGCTGTTCTGATTACCATCGTTGAAATACTGTTTCCACGCGAAAAAGTTATTGTACTCCGTAGAACTCCAGTAGTAAGCACTAATACTAAGTACATTAAACCCAGCGACAGCCTGTAAAGTCGCTCTATTTATATATATTTCGTTTAACTCATTGATACTGGGTAAAAACCAATCAGGGCCGTAGAAACGGGCCGCTAAGGCTGCTGGTGCACCAGGACAACCAACTAATATACCAGAAGTATTATCCTCACCGTCTCCTATTTCTGCACCAAGCCCCACAGGATTACCACCATTCCAAGCAACATTTGGAACGCTTGATAAATCTTGACCATAACAACCCCATTCTACCATTGTTAAATAATCTGAAAAAGCACATACCAAACCGTGGGTATTATCTGCCGGATCTACCCAAAATACAACACCGCCTTCCCTAATATCTCCTATTACAGCTGGTTCTGGCTCTAAAGCTGCTATTCTGGCTTCTAGTCTGGCTTCTAAAGCTGCTATATACCCTTGGTCTATGCCGCCGGGTAATGTGGTAGCTGTGGTAGCATGCATCGCATAAGGAACCGTTTTAAAAGCTGTGGTACCCATATCTTGCAGACCGCCCCCTGTATCTATTTGTACCTTTAAAAAGTGATTATTACTGCTCCAATCAATTGTAGAGAAGTCTCCTGTTACAGGTGTTCCTTCTCCTATGTTTAGTATTACAATCCCATTGGCATCTGTGGTAGGTGCATGGGTTTCTTCATATACATTCACTGCTCCATCTAATATAGTAAAGGTAACATCGATTGCGGTACTGGAAACTATAACTCCAGATCCGTCTTTAATTAAAGCTTTGTAATTAATACCTTGTTGAGCAAACGATGTAATACAAAACAACAATAAGCAAGCGAGGGTGATTCTTTTCATAAATTGAGTTTTTAAGATTTAGATTAGTCATACACTATAAAAGTAATGCGAAATTAAACACACTAAAATTCTTTTAGACATACGGTATTTTATAGCTGTTTAAACGACAAAATCTTAAGGTTTATAGACCTAAAATCCCTCTCAATTTGAGAGGGATTTTAAACGATTTAGATTCTTAGAATTGGAAAAGTAGCTTATTCTAAAATTAAAAGATAATAATAAGAAACAAAAAAACCAATAGTCAATTTTACGTTACCATTGGTTTTAAAATTTTTTAAATCGACCGCCAGAGGCGGTATTAATTAAATTGATAAATTGTTAAATAACTAAAAAGCCCGAACAGCACGAACATTGGTTGCGCCGTCCTTAGTGGTGACGTTCTGACCACCACTGGAGAAACTCTGAAAATACGCGTAACTGTTAGCGTACTCCGTAGAACTCCAGTAGAAACTATTAAATGCACTAAACCCAGCGACTGCCCCTAAAGTTGTTTTATTTAAATACATCTCTTTCAACTCGTTTACACTTGGCAAAAACCATTCAGCACCTAATGAACGAGCAGCTAAGGCTGTAGGTGCTGTAGGGCAATCATTTAATATCGCGTTCGTATTACTCATACCATCTCCTATTTCTGCACCAGGACCCGTAGGAGGAGAACTAATGACATTTGGAACGTTTGGTAAATCTGTACCATTACAACCCCATTCTACTAGTACTGAATCTGACATAGCACATACCAATCCGCGGGTATTATCTGCCGGGTCTACCCAGAACACAACACCACCTTCCCTAATATCTCCTATTACCGCTGGCCCGGCTAATGGTGTTACTGAATTTGACGTAGCACTTGAATTACTCGTACCAATGGCATTGGTAGCAGTAACACTAAATGTATAAGCGGTTCCATTACTTAAGCCTGATACCGCTATGGTTCCACTGCCCGCCTGACTTAATGTGCCAGTGAGGCCACCTGGTGAGGAAGTTGCGGTATATCCTGTTATTGGGGAGCCTCCATCATTTAAAGGTGCCGTAAATGGAACACTTGCCGCTCCATTTCCTGCAACTGCGGTTCCTATTATTGGAGCATCGGGAACCGTGAGTGGTGTTACTGAATTTGACGCAGCACTTGGATTACTGGTTCCTATTGCATTGGTAGCAGTAACACTAAATGTATACGTTGTTCCATTTGTTAAGCCCGACACCGTTATGGTGCCACTTCCTGCCTGAGGTAAAGTTCCAGTAAAACCTACTGGTGAGGAAGTCGCGGTATATCCTGTTATTGCAGAACCGCCATCACCTAATGGAGCGGTAAATGGAACACTTGCCGCTCCATTTCCTGCAACTGCGGTTCCTATTGTTGGAGCATCAGGAACTGTGGATGGTGTTACTGAATTTGACGTAGCACTTGAATTACTCGTACCAATGGCATTGGTAGCAGTAACGCTAAATGTATAAGCGGTTCCATTACTTAAGCCTGATACCGCTATGCTTCCACTGCCCACCTGACTTAATGTGCCAGTGAGGCCACCTGGTGAGGAAGTTGCGGTATATCCTGTTATTGCAGAACCGCCATCATTTAATGGTGCCGTAAATGGAACACTTGCCAATTCATCTCCTGCAACGACGGTTCCTATTGTTGGAGCATCTGGAACCGTGGATGGTGGTGGTTCTAAAGCTGATATTCTGGCTTCTAAAGCTGCTATATACCCTTGGTCTATGCCGCCGGGTAATGTGGTTGCTGTGGTTGCTGTTGTTGTTGTGGTAGCATGCATCGCATAAGGAACCGTTTTAAAAGCTGTGGTAGCAATATCTTGCACACCGCTCCCTGTGTCTATTTGTACCTTTAAAAAGTGATTATTACTGCTCCAATCAATTGTAGAGAAGTCTCCTGTTACAGGCGCTCCTTCTCCTATGTTTAGTATTACAATCCCATTGGCATCTGTAGTAGGTGCATGGGTTTCTTCATACACATTGGACGCTCCATCTAATATAATAAAGGTAACATCGATAGCTGTACTGGAAACTATAACCCCAGATCCGTCTTTAATTACAGCTTTGTAGTTGATGCCGTCTTGGGCAACCATGCTTACTGTAACGAATAGTAATAATGCTAGTGTGATTCTTTTCATGAATTGAGTTTTTAAGATTTAGACTAGTTGTACACTATAAAAATAGTGCGAAATTAAACATACTAAAATTCTTTTAGACATACGGTATTTTATAGCTGTTTAAACCACAAAATCTTAAGGTTTATAGACCTAAAATCCCTCTCAATTTGAGAGGGATTTTAAACGATTTAGATTCTTAGAATTGGAAAAGTAGCTTATTCTAAAATTAAAAGATAATAATAATAATAATAATAAGAAACAAAAAAACCAATAGTCAATTTTACGTTACCATTGGTTTTAAAATTTTTTAAACCGACCGCTTACGCGGTATTCAATTAAATAATTAAATTGATAAATAACTAAAAAGCTCTAACAGCACGCACGTTGTTTGTGATGTCCTTACGGCTGACGCCCTGAGCATCATAGACGAAAAACTGATTATACGCGAAAAAGATATCGTACTCCGTAGAACTCCAGTAGACAGCACTAAATGGAGCAAATCCAGAGACAGCCTCTAAAGTTGTTTTATTTATATACATCTCTTCCAACTCGTTTATACTTGGTAAAAACCAATCAGCACCTAATGAGCGAGCCGCTAAGGCTGTAGGTGCTGTAGGGCATTCAGCTAATATACTATTAGTATTACTCATACCATCTCCTATTTCCGCACCAGGACCCGTACCACTAGTAACATTTTGAACGTTTACTAAATCTGTACCAAAACAACCCCATTCTACCATTGTTAAATAATCTGAAAAAGCACATATCAAACCGTGGGTATTATCTGCCGGGTCTACCCAAAATACAACACCGCCTTCCTTAATATCTCCTACGCTTGCTGGTGGTGGTGGTTCTAAAGCTGCTATTCTGGCTTCTAGGGCTGCTATATATCCTTGGTCTATGCCGCCGGGTAATGTGGTTGCTGTGGTAGCATGCATCGCATAAGGAACCGTTTTAAAAGCTGTGGTACCCATATCTTGCAGACCGCCCCCTGTATCTATTTGTACCTTTAAAAAGTGATTATTACTGCTCCAATCAATTGCAAAGAAGTCTCCTGTTACAGGCGCTCCTTCTCCTATGTTTAGTATTACAATCCCATTGGCATCTGTGGTAGGTGCATGGGTTTCTTCATATACATTCACTGCTACATCTAATATAGTAAAGGTAACATCGATAGCTGTACTGGAAACTATAACTCCAGATCCGTCTTTAATTAAGGCTTTGTAATTAATACCTTGTTGAGCAAACGATGTAATACAAAACAACAGTAAGCAAGCGAGGGTGATTCTTTTCATAAATTGAGTTTTTGAGATTCGTCTAAAATCAACTCAAAGAGTAAGAGAAAAAGAAAGCCTAGCCTTGATTAGTTGAATAGCAAGATACATAAATTTGTATTTGATATAACTAATGGTAACAATGTATAAAATTGATGGCGCTAACCTATCAATAAGTGAGTAATTTGAACAAATATTAGCAACTTGAAATTCCGAAAAATACGAACTTGCTTGCCTTGCTTATTCGCACGCGGCTCAGTTAACTTGGAGGAAAGAAAGACGTTGGCCGGTTTCGCCGCTTCCAACCCCGCCAAAAAGTGGGCTTATGCAAGCTGCGCCAGGCGCCGCTAATCTTAGAGAAAACCGTTATGTGCAATTAGTCAACTGCGCCAACAAAACTTAATAATACTTGAACTCAATTGATAAAATGAAGATAAAGAAAGACCATTTAACTTCGAAACAGAAGAAAAGTGCGCATCTGAAAACACTTTTACTCGGAATTATAATTTGTTCTTTTTTTGTTTACAAATATTATGACAATGATACTCGTGAAAGTTTGTTGTCAGAAAATTATGAATTTACTTTTTGTAAAATTATTGGAAATAAGACTTACAAATCAAAAGTGAATTTCATTGAATATAATGTTGACGGAAAAAAATACGAAACCCGACCTTTGAGTACGAGAATTTTTAATATTGGAGAAATTTATAGAATTAAATACTCTAAATCAGATCCTGAAATTTCCAAAGTTGACTATACAAAACCAATAATATTAAATAAAAATGACTTTGATTTTATAAACGGAATAGTAACTAGATCATTTGAAAAAGAGAGTTTGAGCGTTCTATCATTTTCGTACAACTATCAGAATGAAAATTATAAACGCGATGTTATTCTTGAAAAGATTGGAGAATTAAAAAAAGGACAACAAATTGAAATATTAGTAAATAAGAAAAATCCTAAAATTTCATATTTAACAAAACAAATTAAAGCGGAATAAATAACTGCACACTTTAGACGTGTATAATTTATTGCTTTATTCTAGCCTACTTGAAAATTTCGCTGAAATTTTCTCTGGTTCGTATTAGATTACTAATTTAGTTGCTTGACCACGCAACAAAATTAGCAAACAACACAATAGATAGGTTTAATTTACACGCAGTAATACCCGTTTCTGAATACTTTATTTCTTTTCTGCCAATATATTTTGTTCCATGATTTGTATATCCTTGGTGATCCTATCCAGCAAGATACCAAAATCATCTTGATTGATTAGGCTACTTTTTCGATCTGGAAAAAGCTCTTCTACAGGAAACCTGTAATTAAGATCAATGGTAAATTGATAAAAATTGGTAAGTAACTCGCCCTTTGTATTTAAAATAGGAACGTCTAAAATAATGGAATCATCAATGTTATTTTTTTGATTAGGAATTATCCAAGGACGGCTTGAATTAAGCACATCTGGATCTCTCTTTAGCGTAATATTTGTAATAGGGATTCGTTTTTTATTTGTGTACCATTTGTTATGAACAGCATCATAGGCATCATAGGTTTCTCTTGCCGTCTTCACAACGTCTAAACTATCTAATGTCGATGCTATAGTCAATGTTGCTGCGCGGTTAAATGGAAGCTTTGAATGCAATGTTTTCATACCAACATGTACCCCCATTAAGTTTGAATATACATCCTCAACCGAAAAACTAGAGAATTTTTCTGGTAACAAAGGAACCGCGGATGCACCGAACCAAGTGGAAATTTCGTGCCACAGCGAAAGATCGTATGTTATTTTTCCTGCTAATAGAATACAATCACTATTAGAAAACTGTGCTGGTACATTCAAATATAAAGTCTTACGACCTGCTTCTTTACGCAAAGGCAAGATTACTTCCCCTTTTCCTCTAGAATTTAGAACGGTGGTATATAAATAGCGCGTCCAATCAATTTGATCTCGCACGTGCCCCAGGTCGATAAAGCCACCCTTATTGGTATAAATAGTTCCAGTGCCTTCACTCTTATCACCCATGTAGTGATGTTCCCCCAAATCATCAATACTAATCACCTGATCAATGGAGAAAAATGGCACGCCCCATAATTTTAAATCATAGCCAAAAGCACAACAAGCTCTAATAATACGGGGAGGGGTTTTGTTTAAATTAACCTCATCATCTTGCATACTTTGAGCCCGTATCATTATAGGATTAACAACAAAAGCTACTAGTAAAAATAATTTTAGGCTAATTGATGTTATTTTATAAAAGACAAATTCCATGCTGCTAGGGTATCAATATTATAGTTTGTAGCGCTCCAGCAAATCAGGATAGAGTTCCTCTTCAACCCACATAAAATTAGGGAATATGCGAATTATTTTTTCATAGCATAATCTGGCTAGCTGTATTTGATCGGTAACCTCGTATGCTTGCCCTAACGCAGTCATTGTATTTATGTACATCCAGTTATTAACATCCAGTCCCTGTTCTTCAAAATTTTCAACTGCTTTTACATAGTATTCAATTGCTTCCCTCTTATCACCACCAAAAACTGATGGACGATAATACATAGAGTTTCCTTTTTCAATATTTCCTTGAATGTTCTCTGGATCCAGTTCGAGAGATTTGTTTATATATTTAATACTTTTTGGACCTAAGTAAATAGCCTTGAAATTTGAGATCCCAATGGTAAAGGCAATGTAAGCCCCTTTGTATGCCATTAAGGTTGCATTTTTAGGTGATTCCCCTAATAACTTTTCAATAATCTCCTCTGATTTAACAATGTATTCTTCAGCAGTATCGAATTTTTCAGCACCAATTAACCAGGCCGTATAACCATAATAATAGCTAATAAGCTCTAATTGCCCCTCTGAACTCTTTGGATTCACATTTTTTTCGCAAGCATTCATTAACACTAACCAAGTGTCCATCTTACCGCGTGAATACGCTTTGTAAATTGGATCGGTGTACGGACTTTGTGAAAAACATACTTGCATTGAAAACAAAAAAATACTGATTAGAATTAGTGATCTTGAAATATATTTCTGCCTTTCCATATTAATTTCTTCTGTTTGTTATTTATGAGCCCTTTAATTATTATTAAAAGAAATACAATGTGTTGTGGGAACGCTAATAATAGGTTTTGAAAGACTGATTGTTGGCTGGCCAAACTTACAAAAATTCGAATTGATACCATACCCGCAATATATGAAATCAACCACCATACTCCCATATTGAGATATACCACAAAGGGGGCAACCGTAGTTAACAACCAAAAGGAAATAGTTGCTAAAACGCTATTTCCAAAAAATTCGAATATGTTTTTTGTGAATCCCTCAATGGCATCATCTAGTCCAGCATACATACGGCAAGAGATATCATTATCTCCTAAGCGGGTATCGCTGGATAAGCCTTTTTGTTTAAATAGTCTTATAATAGCGATGTCTTCTACCTTATGAGATTTACATTTTTCGTGAGGTCTTATTAATTTATAAGTAGCTGCTTTAAACATCATAAATTGCCCATTGGCTGCTGAAAAGACTTCGTACTTTGATTTTCGAATTAGAGATAGTGGAAGTAAACTCAGCAAAATCCAATTCATTAACGGCACTGAAATTTTTTCTCCGAAAGAGGCAACTATTTGTTTTGGAAATACCGACAACAAGTGAAGTTCGTATTTCTGAAGGTGGCTAATACTGCGTTTGATTACCCCGTTTTTGACACGTACATCTGCATCTAAAAAGAGAAATAGTTCGCCTGTTGCCGCTTGCGATAGTTGATGGCAGGCATAATTCTTACCTAACCAACCTTGTGGAAGCACACCACCATTTATAAGTTTGATGTTGGGTTTGATTACAGCCCAATTCTTAACGATGCTTTCCGTTTTATCAGTTGAATGATCGTTATAGACAATAATCTCAAGCTTGCTGTAATCGAATTTTGCTAATTGCTCAAGCAAACTCCCAATAGTATCTTCTTCATTTCGAGCTGGAATTAAAATAGTAATTGTTGGTTCATCTGACAACGAAGTTACCGCGGGTAAGTAGGCAAAAGAAAGATAATTAACAAATGCTACAAGCAATCTGATAATAAGTAGGGTTATTAAAAAATAACAGAAATAAATCATCTTATGCCTTGTTTTGTAAAACACGCTTTTGCAAAACGATTAAACTCTTTTTCTACCTCCTCAGAGGTTGTATTTGTGCTTACAGACTGTGTTTCATAATACACCCATAAATCAGGTCTAAGGTTCGTTCCATAATTAATAAGGTTTATATTAAAAACCAATTGAAAATCATTTTTTGTGTTCTCTAAAATATGGGAAAGCAAGCCTTTTTCAAAAGTAAACTCTCGTGTATACACACTCTTAATATTCCCTTGCGGAAAGAACAAAAATAGGTTCTTATTATCCTGTAAAATTTCAACAGCATAATCAATACTCGCTATACTTGATCGTTTGCCTTTGCTTATTGAACTAGCACCAACTTTAGTCAATAACATGTTTTTACTCAGCTCCTTTTCAAGCATCATGAAATTAAACCTCCGCTTAAAAACTTTGAAATTTAATAAGATTTGAATAAAACCATCGTAAAACGAAAAATGATTGCTAATCATTAAAATTGGAAGTTCTTTTTCCTCATACTGACCGGAATACTTAACGCTCCCAAAAAAAATACCCAGTAAAATTTTCGTATAATACTTAGAAAATTGTATCATAAATTTGGTATGGTTGGCTCGTATCATTTCAGAAAATTAAATAGTGACTTACTATAATAATAAAGAATACAAATTGGATAATAAACAGCCACCTAGCTGGTGTATTAGTAGTACGAACTTTAAATATCTGTAATAATATATTGAAGAGTAAAGCAAGAAGGAACCACATAATGTAGTTATTTACAGGCGGATTGTTTTCAGCAAACACCCACATGTCCATGAGAGGAGCTGCTTTTTCCATAACGATGTCGTACACTACCATAAGTGCTGCTGCACCCACTATAATTAAAATGTTATTCGAGGTGTATTTAGAGATGATACCATTGGAAGCATAAACTAAGAAAATCCAATTAAGACCAATAACAATTGGTACATCAGCTATTTTGACACCAAGCCCTTTGCCGTACTCATACTCTCCAAATAAAGCACCCGTT
The DNA here is from genome assembly GCF_047731265.1 of Patiriisocius sp. Uisw_017. Classification (GTDB taxonomy): domain Bacteria; phylum Bacteroidota; class Bacteroidia; order Flavobacteriales; family Flavobacteriaceae; genus Patiriisocius. The sequence continues at coordinate 3,677,517 of NZ_CP159835.1, forward strand.
GCGACTCCAATAATTTCGACCACAAAACTTATAATAAAAATACTTGCTAAAACGGCAATCGTTTTTGCATTCCATTCTTTATGATGTGAAAAGATTACAACAGTCACCAAGACTAAAGTATATGGTGTAATTAGTATAAACAAATTGCGGGTGAGAGGCAAAAAATATAGTGCCAATCCTACAAAGTATATGGCTATAAAAGTTATAGGAACCCCCTCACGAATAAAGTATTTAATTGTACTGTTCATCTATTGTGCAGGAATTTCATTGGCAACAATTTTAGCACTCGCCAAACAAAGAGGTATTCCTCCACCCGGATGCACGCTTCCTCCAACAAAATACAAATTCTTTACGCTTTTAAGGAAGTTTGGGTGCCTTAAGAATGCAGAAAACATAGAGTTCGAAGAGTTTCCATAAAGCGCTCCTCCTTTACTAAGCGTATTTTGCTCAATGGTTATGGGTGAGGCAATTTTCTCGAATTCAATATAGTCTTCAATATTGGTTTTAAGAGATTTATTAATTTTATGAATGATATTTTGTTTGGTTGTGCGTATCAGTTCATCCCAGTTTTCTTTACTATTAGAAGGCGCATTAACCATCACAAACCAGTTTTCGCATTTTTTTGGGGCATCACCTTTTGTCATTTTTGAACTCACGAAAATATAAACGGTAGGATCAGCATCAATAGTTTTTTCTTTAAAAAGGTTATTAAACTCTTCTTTATAATTACTGCTAAAAAGGATATTATGCAAATCTAATTCTGGAAACTCCTTGTTTATTCCCCAATAAAAAACCAAGGCCGACGATGAAGACTCTAAACGATTGATTCGTTTTTTTTGTGGGTGATCCATCATGTTATTAGCAACATAGTTGATATCTGAATTTGATATTATACTATCAAAAGCCAGTGTTTCATCTCCTACTTTTAGCCCAACAGCCTTTTTATTCTTGATTTCGATGGTCTGCACTAATGTATTAAAATTAAAAGAGACCCCTTTTTTTAGAGCAAGCTCGTATATGTTCTCTACAATGGAATACATTCCTTGCTCAGGATAATAGGCTCCTATATTATTTTCGAGATGGGCTATTACATTTAGTGTAGCTGGCGCCTTATATGGACTTGATCCATTGTAAGTAGCATACCTATTGAACAGTTGAACAAGTAATGGGCTTTTGAAATTATTCTTATTCTCCCCATCCATGGTTTTGTAAAATCGAATCTTATGAATCTGAAACAGGGATTTTAAAACCGAAAACTTCATTAAATTCTTAGCTTTATGCAAGGAGTTAAAAAGGAAGATATCTGCTGTGATTTTGTATATCAATGAAGCGTTCTTAAAATATTTAGTGATATTAGAAGCATCTTCTCCAAGTTTTTCAACGCATTCGTCCGTGAATTTTTGTTGATCTGAATAGGCAACAAGCCTTTCACCACTGTTGTAAAAGTACTTACATAAGACCACAAGCTTTTTGTATGCAAAAGTTGATGGGACCTTTTCACCAGCAGCAATATAAAGCTCTTCCACTAATTCTGGTAATGTAAATAATGAGGGACCAGTATCGAATCTGTACCCTTGCCCGCTAATTTCGCTAATTTTTCCACCAGGAGAAGTATTTTTTTCAAATACAGTTACTTCATGTCCTTTGGCTGCTAATCTACAAGCAGTAGCCAAGCCAGCAATTCCTGAACCGATCACCGCAACCTTCATACGTTTTTAGTTTTTTTAGATCTCATTTCATAAATAAGTGTTAGTACCAAAAGAGATAAAAGCAAAGAGAAATTATATAACATATCTTCAAGAAGAAATGATAGAACATCTATTCCCAATAGTACGAGAGGGTTGTAATAAAACCCAACCATCATTATAACGATGGCAGGAAGGAGATATTTCGAAAACTTAGAGCACCTAAGGTTTGTCTCGAAACTCAAAGCGAGAAACGCAGCAGGTGAAATAATAAGTATCTTTGAATAAAGTGACATAGTTTGTGATTTTCTTGAGTACTATGCCAGTTTAAATTGGTTGGTGCTGTAAATAGAGATCAATACCCATTTATTAATCCTATTAAGAATTCGAGTTTGTTCATTGCGTAATTCCGCTACAGTAGTGGACTCAATCTTGATCGTACGTTTAAGATAATAATCATACGTTGCATACACCCCGTTTTTTGAAGTATTAAGCAGTTGTTTGATTCCATATAGCGCTACTCTAAATTCTCCGCCAATATCATTAATGATTTTTTTCATGCAATTTCACGCTGTTGCCATATAATTATCATCACAACCTAGAAGGATTAATTCAACACACCCTCCTGTATGATAGGCATGTATGAAGCGCTGGTCAAGCATTAAAACTATTCAAAAAGCTACCTGATTCTTAATTGTTGTTACATTGAATTTTGACAAAGTCAATTCTTTCGCAAAAGTAATATTTTTTTTCAAAATCGCCTATCTTTTAAATAGGCGATTGCACTATTCTACAAGCCTTTCTGACAGTGGTTTGGTTATCTTTAAAAGTCTAAAAGGCTGAAATTCGCACCTGAAATTATTGGCTATAAGAACAGTTTAACTAAAAGGTTTACCACTCATTTAAAAGGGGATTTAGATGCGTGATTTACGCGATATTATATGGCTTGGAAATCGAAAAGGTGCTTTTTTGAGGCAAACTCATAAAAAAACAAGAGGAGCACGAACCAAAGGCCGTGTAGCAAATGCAATTATAAAGCGACAACAATATAGCGTTATTTTGCTATGCGTTGTACGATATAGCTAAGGTGCCTTTTCGGTTTCCAATTTATAGGGATCTCTGTAAACAGGCAAATCCGTATGTAATGTCATTTTTAAAACTTGTCGCTTACGCAAATCCTACGAACGGGCAAGTAACTAAAAAAAACGAACCGCACGCCAGTAGTTAGAGTTGAACTTAAAGCTGCCGCCCTGATAACCAGTTTCGAAATCATTATACCACGCGGTACTGCCATTGCCCTTCGTAGAACTCCAATAGGAAGAACTAAATGCAGTAAACCCAGCGTGAGCCTCTAAAGTTGTTTTATTTATATACATTTGGTTTAACTCTTTGGCACTTGGTAAAAACCATGCAGGGCCATAGGAACGAACAACTGAAGCGGCGAGAGCAGTAGGGCAATCATCTAGTATATCATTATTGTTATCAAAACCATCTCCTATTTCCGCACCCAAACCAGAAAAACCAGATGTGACCTTTGAAACGTTTGATAAATCTATATCACCACAGCACGATTATACTGTGGTTGCATAATCTGAAAGAAATCGAACTATGATACCAACAGCTTTAGGAAAAGAATCTATCTACGACATTTCAAGGGACACTAATAAGAACTTTGGAAGACTAGTGGCGATATTAATTTCAATCATAGGTCTTACAATATTTCAGGACTTTTTAGAATCTAATAGAAGTGGGTATTCCTTTTATTTTAGTGAATCCATCTTATTCAAAACTATTTGGATTCTTTTCATTCCGCTCTTGGTATTATTAAGTAAAATTCTCAAAAAACAAAATTTAGATTCATTAGGTAAAACCACGTTTTTTATAGTTACCTCTATAATCACCCATCTCGTTATTCTTCCTTTTGTTTTTCTGTTTTTTTCTGTTCTTTTCTATAATGGCAGATATGACATTTATAAAATACTAACCTATACTTTGGCGAACGATTTATATAAACTTGTGATCGTTTATTCAGTTTTCGTTTTTGTGCATCGGTATCTTTCTTATAAATTGACAGATATAGTTTCTTTAAAAAAGAAATCCTGCGTCAGAAAAATAATTATTAGTAATGGGAAAAATAATACTGTTATTGAAGTAAATGACATTTATCAAATTACCGCGGAAACTCCATATATTTCAATTGAACTCGAAGGAAAAAAATATCTTCAAACAGCAACGCTAAAGTCAATTTCAACACAATTAGATCACAAGACATTTGTTAGAGTCCATAAATCTACAATTGTCAATATGGACAAAGTCGTTTCATTGAAATCCCGTCTTAATGGCGATTATGATCTCTTTTTAAAAAATGACGTTGAACTAAGATTGAGTAGAACTTATGTAGCCAATTTCAAGAGCAACTTTAAAAACGCCTATCAGGTTAAGACATAAACTCATCGTCTCAACACATTTAATTTCTGTTTGAATATTTCCAAACCTACTTTTGTCTTAAAAGAAATTATAATGGATTTTCAAACACCACCACTTCGATGCTCAATGACAGTATTGCATTTCGTCATCTTGTTCGCTTTTATGAGCATCTTGACAAATTGTAATGGGCAAATCAAAACCGATACAAAACAAACTAATATCAAAATCGACCAGAAAAAACTTGTTGGCGGGGGCTGTGATGGTTGTGAACTAATGTACGTTGGAATGCCTAAAAACATTAAATCAATCGACACCAGTGCAGCTTGGACTAAAAAAGGTCAAAAGCTTTTGATAACAGGTACGGTTTATAAACTTGGTGGCAAAATACCCTCACCAAACGTTGTGGTTTATTATTGGCAAGCCGACAACAACGGATATTATTCCCCAAACAAAGGAATGGATGAAAAAGCAAAAAAACACGGGCACATTAGAGGTTGGGTACAATCTGACGAAAACGGTAGATATTCAATTTATACAATTCGCCCAGCACCCTATCCAAACCGTGATATACCTGCACACATTCATATTTCAATAAAAGAACCGAACATTAATGATGAATATTATATTGACGGGTTTGTTTTTTCTAACGACCTATTGTTGACAGCAAAAAGAAGAAAAGCACTTGAAAATCGTGGAGGTAGTGGAATTTTAAGAGTGTTGATTGACAAGGATATGCAACTAGCTGAACACAATATTATTTTAGGACTCAATATTCCAAATTATCCCGAAAAAAATAAGACTAAAATAAATTCTGGACTTGAAATTGGCGAAGAGAATCCTTCATTTACACCATTTCACGCATTTGGACCTGATAAAGGAACGATGACTTGTCCTGTTTGTAAATATGGAAGATTTCACGGGATAGTTTACTTTGTTGGTAATAATCCTAATTGGAACAATATTAAAGAATGGCTATCATTCTTGGAACTTGAAAGTGTATGTCGCAGTAAATATATAAAAGTCTATTTTGTCTATGGCAGCGATAAAGGTTACAACAAAGACAAAAGACAAAAGCATTTAGAAAACTTGGGAAATGAACTACATATAAAGAATACTGCCTTAACATTTGTTCCGTCATTTTCTGATGAGAAAAGCGAAGTAAACCTTAATAAAATAAATCTTGAAGTAGAAAATACATTTGTAATTTATAAACACAGAACGATAGTCGACAAATTTGTGAATTTAAAACCAACAAAAGAAAATTACAAACTGATTTCACAAACGTTAGACAAAACAAAAAACGAATATTTTAATCTGTCCGAACCAAAACAACACTAAAAAAGGACAGCACATAACAAAGAACTGCGTTAAAAATTGCACAAACTAATCTGCTGCTTTTATACACTGTTTGGCATTCAGTAGAAAAAATAGGAATGAATTTCATTAGGGTTATTGTTTACCGAACGATAAACAATCAACCTTTGCTATAAAATATCTGAACGAAATCAAACATTAATAAAACGCCAGGTTTGAATTATTTTTTGAAAAAATTGATTGAAATAAAATAACAAACACCTATAAAACGGTGTATAATTAGTTGCTTAAACACACCCCTAATCTTAGTCTGCAAAGAATGAACTTGGCAAGAAAAAAAGGTTGAATGCGGTAAATAAAGTGATGGTAAATTTATCAGAGTCGTTATATTGGCGATGGTCCTAAACCACCTAAAGGTGCTATTATAAAAAACAATGACGCTAAGCCTTTAGGAGAATCCAATTCACGAGGTTGGCAGGTATAAATAAAGAAGTTGAACCGTTAAAAAGGTTCAGGATAAACTCCAGTGAACCATTGATAAGGTGTCGAGAGGTAGGAGCCTCTAGTCAAAAGCTACAGGGTGGAACCTAAAGAAAATGTCTTATAGACATTTAAGCGAACGGGCCAGCAGGCGTATGTGGCCTTTACCAAGTCTAAAGTAATAGCAGCGACACTATTAATTACAGAGACAACCTATTTGTTTTCTGTGAGGCTGGTATCATTCAAATGACAAAAACTTTATTTGGGCTTATTTACAGAACTTAGGAAGCTCGTTATGAATGGTAAGCTTTTGTAAGGCTACTGAAAAAAAAGGATTCACTGCAAGTCAAAGAGAAATATACAATCGAAAAAATCGAGAAATAGAATGACAAAGGTATACGCAGAAGCGGACTCATTCATAGTATTGTTGAAGGTTCTGTAATGGAATTGGAGCAAAGGATGAGCCAATCATATTTACAAATTGCCAACTTGTAAAAGGACGCGCTTATATTTGTAAATTAGACGCGCCCCCGAAAAAACGGGGCAGGCTTTGTGAAGGGTTACTTTCACGCACGTTTCTGTAAGCGGCTTGGGGTATAATTCCCGTTGTGTACTCGATTACAACCAACGCGAAAAACCAACAACAAAATGCCAACGCTAAAAAAATAAAACAGCTCTTTATTGACAACGCTCGAAAAAAACTTTGTGTATTTAAATATTAATCGTAATATTACAATTAATTAGTAAAAGGCAAAATGGGATTAGCTAAAACAGAAATCTTTACCGACCAACAAAATGAAATTTCTCTTTTTGCGAAAGTTTTCGGACATCCTGCAAGAGTTTCCATTTTACAACATCTGTTTAAAATCGACTCTTGCGTTTGTGGAGATTTAGTTAACGAAATTGGTTTGGCTCAACCTACAATTTCCCAACATTTAAAAGAACTGAAACATTTAGGCCTCATAAAAGGAAATGTGGAAGGGACAAGCGTTTGCTATTGTATTCACAAAGAAAATTGGACTGCAATGAAAACTGTAATGTCCACTTTTCTTAATCAAGACTTAAGCAAAAAAGAAGATTGTTGTTAAAAAAATTTGAATTTATTAATCGCATTATCGCAATAAACAAATAGAGTAATGAAATTATCTCAAGTAAAAGCAGTATTGCAAGAATTGGAAAATATAAGTTTCAAACTGCCAAATGGAGCATTAGCGCCAAACCACTTTCACGTTACAGAAGTTGGTAAAGTCACAAAACATTTTATCGATTGTGGCGGAACTGAGAGAAACGAAGAAGTCGTAAACTTCCAACTTTGGAATGCAAATGACTACGACCATAGATTACATCCAGAAAAACTATTGAATATCATTGAACTTTCTGAAAAGGCTTTAAAAATAGCCGATTTAGAAATCGAAGTAGAATATCAGGCAGAAACGATTGGAAAATACGGACTTGGCTTTGATGGAAAAAATTTTTTATTGACTAACAAACAAACCGACTGTTTAGCAAAAGACAGATGTGGCATTCCAGTAGAAAAGACAAAAGTAAAACTATCAACCTTAAATGATGAACCTTGTTGTTCACCGAATGGAAGCTGTTGCTAAAGAACAATACAAATTTTATAAAAATGACAACAACAAAACCAATCCTATTTCCAGAAATAGAAAAAACAATTAAGGAATTAAATCCTCAAAATATCTCAAACGAGCGCAAAGGAGTTTTACAACCGCTAATTGATTTTATACAGTCAAAAGTTTCAAATAATCAAGAAACTCGAATTAATTTTATTTGTACTCACAATTCACGAAGAAGTCATTTATCACAAGTTTGGGCACAAACAATGGCAAATTATTTCAATCTTAAAAACGTGTTTTGTTATTCAGGCGGAACAGAAGCAACAGCACTTTTTCCAATGGTTGGTGAAACTTTGCAACACTCCGGTTTTCAGATAAAAACAATGTCAAAAAACGAGAATCCTGTTTACAGCATTAAATATGCTGACAACGAGTATCCAATAATAGGATTTTCAAAAAAATTTGATGATGACTTTAATCCAAAATCTGAATTTGTAGCGGTTATGACTTGCTCACAAGCTGATGGAGATTGTCCTTTTATTGCAGGTGCAGAAAAACGCATTCCAATAACTTTTGAAGATCCAAAAGCATTTGATAACACACCACAACAAGCAGAGAAATACAATGAAAGAAGTCTGCAAATAGCAACTGAATTATTGTACGTTTTCTCTAAAATAAACGCATAAAAAATGGCCTCAAAAAAATTAAGTTTTCTCGATAGAAACCTAACGCTTTGGATTTTTGTCGCAATGGCAATCGGAGTTGGACTTGGATATTTTATTCCAACATTTCCTGACATCATAAATTCTTTCAATAGCGGATCAACCAACATTCCAATTGCAATTGGTTTGATTTTAATGATGTATCCACCTCTGGCAAAGGTTAATTATTCATTGTTGCCAAAGGTTTTCAGAAACACAAAAATCCTTTCCATTTCCCTTATTCTGAATTGGGTAATTGGCCCGATTTTAATGTTCATTTTAGCAATTACATTTTTACGAGATTACCCAGAATATATGGTCGGACTTATTCTAATTGGTCTGGCTCGTTGTATTGCAATGGTTCTAGTTTGGAATGACCTTGCCGAAGGCAGCAGCGAATATGGTGCAGGTTTGGTCGCTTTAAATAGTATTTTTCAAGTTTTTGCATATAGTTTTTATGCTTGGATTTTCATAACCGTTCTTCCACCATATTTCGGTTTTGAAGGTGCTATTGTAGATATTTCAATTGGCACGATTGCAGAAAGTGTCGCCATTTATTTAGGAACTCCCTTTATAATGGGAATTTTAAGCCGATTGATTTTAGTAAAACTAAAAGGCGAAGAATGGTACACTAATAAATTCATCCCGACTATTTCGCCAATGACATTGATTTCACTTTTGTTTACGATTGTGATAATGTTCTCATTAAAAGGTGAATTAATCGTAGAAATTCCAATGGACGTTTTAATTATTGCAGTTCCGCTACTAATTTATTTTACTCTAATGTTCTTCATTGCTTTTTTCATTACAAAAGCAACAGGCGCAGACTATGACAAAACAGCTTCAGTTGCTTTTACGGCAACAGGAAATAATTTTGAATTGGCAATTGCAGTCGCTATTGCAGTCTTTGGTCTAAATTCAGGACAAGCATTTGCAGGAGTAATTGGTCCTTTGGTAGAAGTTCCAGCTTTGATTTTATTGGTTCGAGTTTCATTTTGGTTGCGGAAAAAGTATTACAGTAAAGCGAACGCTTAACACCATACATATCTGCGATTTGCAGCAGCCAACGCTGCGCCAAAATTGCAAAAGAGTATGTCCTTGAAGACGCTCGCAAATTTTCGGAAAAAGCACGAATGCATGTACCAATCGATTTTACTTCTTATTTTGGGGTGGCGCTATGTTTGGAGTCGCATTTCTATTAAGTAAAAGACCTCTTTATTCAATTTTAACACCTCTAATTATTAATTTATTGGCAATAATTGCAAAATTTCAACCCATTAAATAAACCATAGTACTGGATAAATATTTAAAAAAATATGATAGTGGAAATATGAATACACAATAATTCCTAAAATTTTATATGTTCACAACATATTTCAAAACGAGCGTATGTTCTATATATCCACAAGATTTTTGCCCCCAGTTGCAATGGTTTGCCTGAGGGTAGTTCTTGTTCGCGCACAACAAGTGCTGTTCTTGTTGTTTTTTTTACCATCGTTGCCTTATTCCATATTCTGAGAAGAAGTTTGAAACCTAAATTAAAGGTCTGCTGCGTCTTGCATACTATGTATAAGTCCCAATGTTGGAGTTTCATACCCCACCAAAGGCAATGAAAAGACTTTATCAATATGCTATTTTCAAAAAGTTTTTTTTTCAGAAATAATTTCTATTAGAAAGGAGTCTTCAAACAACGCTAGATAATACGTCTTCATAAACTGTGGCGGTAATTTTATGATAATAGCAAGAAGGCCCTTTGATAAACTTAAATGAACACATTAAACATTTCTGCCCAGTGGATTTAACAATTCCAGTAGATTTTGTTTAATTGTTTCATTAATCCTCATTTTTCTATCAAATCTTCAATTAATATCCTCTTTTTTATTTATTTTTTTTATTATTTTTATTTTTGTTTAGATAACAACCTTGTTAATTAAACAAAAATATGTAGTTTCGCGTCGCAGATTCTATAGATTTCAAGGAAATTTCTTAATTCTTTGTTAAAACAACCACTTTATTATAGGTGATTTCAGTTAATCTTAAGTTTTTTAGTTTTGTGGTTAAATTCTACTTTAAACACATTCTTTTGTTTTAGTTTTTTAATCTATCGTAGCATTAAGCTTTTCGATTTTTTATAAACTCAATATCGTCGTTGATAATGTTTATTTAAGCAGTTATCATATTTTATCCTCAAACACTTTTTATTTTTATTAACCAAAACAATTAATTACTGCCAAATTCGGCATACACAATTACAAACCTCACTATGAAATTCATTTTAAAATGTTTCTTAATATTCTTTGTTTTAATCATTCCAAATAGTCTTTGTGCTCAAGTCGGCATAAATACCGCAACTCCAGACCCTTCTTCTATCCTTGATATTTTCTCTAACAGCAAAGGAGTTTTAATGCCTAGATTGGATCAAGTTGCAAGAGACGCAATTAATGACCCCGCTAACGGTTTAATGATTTTTAACACTTCTACTAATGATAGTCAAATAAATATAGGTGCGGATGGAGGGCCAGCAAATTGGAAAGGAGTAACTAAACCAGAGTACCCCATGTTGTTTGAAATAACCGAATCTGGCGAATCTACTAACACATCTACGAGTGATTTATTAATAACCGGCATGACGTTATCTGTTGTTCCAGGTACGTATACCGCTTTTTTTAATGCTCAATTGACGGCTGCGAGCTTTATTACTCAATCATTTGGATCATCAGAAGGCGCCAATGACCTTACTGCCTTATATGATTCACTATTAAATTACTCAGACGGAATAACACAAGAAGTTAATCACGCAATTGCTTTTGGTGGTACGGGTGTTGGAGAATTTTTACCGCCGGGCATATATACGGTTGCCGGAGCACCGTCGATTTCAGGAAAGCTTACTTTGGCAGGTGGTACTGCTACTGAAAATCCTATTTTTATTATAAAAGCCTCTGGTGCTTTTACTACGGCTGCTAATACTGAAGTTATATTGACCGGTAATGCTAAGCCTGAAAATATATTTTGGCTATCTGGTGCTGCTATGTCTACAGGTGCCAATACTATAATGAAAGGCACTATGATTGGCGGTGGTCTCGGGGCTGGCGCAATTGCATTGGGCGCAGACACAGTAATGGAAGGAAGGTTATTTTCTAAACTAGGAGCCATATCTGTTGGTGCGAACAGTTCTATTACTAGCCCAACTGCTGCCTCTCCAGTTTCTTTAGGATCACTTTCTACATTTGCAATGTTTAGTTCTAGTGGTAATGTTTCAGATGTAGTCTCAGACATCACAAATGGGGATACAGGAGCCGTTAATGGAACCTTATCAATGGTTGGAATCCATAACGGTGTTGCATATTCACCTGCTACAATATCGAGACCTGTTGTTAATATTAATACAACTACTTACAGTTTTTATCAAAATAATATATTAGTAGCAAATTCTACTAGAACAATTAAATTATCGGATGGAATAGTAAACCTACAAGCAACTATCATTGTAAGTGACACAGACACATCCCCTACTGAAATACGATGGAGAGTTAAAGACGGAGATGCAACAATTGCCAGTAGAAATTTTTCTATGATCAGAGCTACTTATTAATTCGTTTTTTAATAAAAACTGTAGACCTACATTTAAATGAGATACAATGTTCCTTATGATGTAGGTCAAAATAAGAGTAGTACTGTATCTCTTTTATGGAATTAGTCTTCATCAAGCACAGCCGCAAGAAGTTTATAATATCGATTTGCTCTAAAAGTAGGACCTACTGTTTAATAATGATCATCATCAGCTATCATTAGATCTGGTAAGCCATTAAAAATATCAACGGCATTTACCCGAGAAGCTCCCGAATATTTCACATCATCCTAGGTAGTATCAAATAAAAGATATTGCATTTTGTTTGAACAATAATTCCATATATGGTTGTTCCTAAAAGGGAATCCAATATTTTTCAAATGTGTTTTGATGTCTCCGCGAACTAAATGGCCATTAATGCCTTGCAACTCATACGATTTTTCAAAAATCGAGCTAAGGCTTTCGTAAACTGCCTCTGCTATTTATAGGGTTTTATTGATGATATTAGCTCTTGATTTTGTTCCTTTTTTATTGCCTTCTCTAGAGGTTGCAAAACTATAATCAGACGATTTATATTCGGCTGGATCATAAGAAACATTTTGGACCAATTAGACATAGATAGCAAACACCTTTTCATCTTTAGAGCTAAAATCTCTAGAAATAACGCACAACATTTCTTCTACAGTTTTTGCCGTGTTTGATGATAGCTTTATAGTGGCATCTGCCGGTTCATAGCGTTTTACCACAAGGAGTCCCACAAAAAATCAACTACTAAGAATTAAAGCTTGTCTTTCATTTTCAAGAAAAAAATTATTAGCTGTTTTTTTTCTGGAAGTTTTAAGTGCTGTAATCTACTTTCCATTTTATTGTCCCTGCCAATTGGTCTATATAGTGAACTGTTTCAATAGCTTGCTTTACTACTTCAAGATACAAACCACTGCTCTATGTTATGTCAACAATGTGCTTTTTGTATTCATTATTTACTTCTGTAAGATCTGCTGTTAACGCGTAAATAAGAGTTGCTTTATTTTTATTTTGATGTCTCCTTATTTGCTTGGTAGCTTGATGAAATAGGAGTAGAAAGCCTTTTTTTTTTAGGTTAAATCCATTTTTTTATTCAAACAAATCAAATGATTCTATACAGATGGATAAAATTATTGGGGTAGCATAAATAAATCTGAGGAAATACCATCTGTTAAAAACTTCCCTTTTTTAGTGACTTTTACCTGGTCTCCATCTTCAAACAACAAATGCATCTTTAGGTGCTGTTGCATGTGTTTCATTATGTAATCATGAAACTGAGTGCCAAAAATTTCTAAAATCTCTAGTAAGGAGATACCGCTTGCAGTGCGCAAACGCGTCATCACATACTCATTATATTGATCTTCTTTTGTAAGAATCTCTCGTTCTAAAGGAAGATTCCCTGCTTCAATACTCTTTATATACAAGGCATTATTTGAGATATTCCAATTTCTTGAAACAATATCATAACTATGCGCAGATGGACCAACACCCAAATAAGGTTTTCTTTTCCAATACGATGAATTGCTTTGAGATTCCCATCCTGGTATACAAAAGTTTGAAAACTCATAATTATGATATCCAACAGCCTCCGTCTTTTCTAGTAAGATACTATGGTGCTCCTGAGCAATAGCATCTTCAATAGGCTGTATTATACCCTTTTTAATAAAACGCTCTAATGCTGTTTTGGGCTCAACCGTTAATACATAACAAGAAATATGCGGGACGCCTAAAGACAACGCCATTTCTATATTTTCTTGCCACTGCTTACTTGACATTTGCGGAATACCATACATTAAATCAATGCTTATATTCTTAAAAGACTGTTTCGCTTTTATAATACACTGAAGTGCTTCTGTTTCATTGTGAGCCCTATTCATAAGCTTTAAGTCTTCTTCAAAAAAAGACTGTATGCCTATAGAAAGCCTATTGATTTGAGAACTCGCCAATGAAGTCACTGTTGCGTCTGTTAAGTCATCTGGATTGGCCTCTAGCGTAATCTCTGGTGTATCTGAAACAGTAAAATTTTTGTATACGGTTTCTAAAATAAGATCAATTTCTTGAGGTGCTAGCAAACTAGGAGTCCCTCCACCAAAATAAATGGTCTCTATGGTCTGAGTGAGTTCTTGTTTCCTAAGCAAAAGCTCTTTACAAATTGCAGCAACCATAGCATCTCGTTTCTTCAAAGACGTTGAAAAATGAAAGTCGCAATAGTGACACGCTTGTTTGCAAAAAGGAATATGAATATAAATACCGGCCATAATTAATGCAGAATTACTTTTTTACTCTTTTCTCACTCTGTTTTACAAAACTAGACCATCCGGAGTAACTATTACCTTCTACTAATGTTTTTTTCGCTGTGGTAAAAATCACAGACTGAAGCTGTCAATAGATCATCTGTACTATCTAACTTTTTAGGCCGTTATTTGAGTTCTAATATGATCTTCTACTTGATCATTAACGACCATTATTGTTCCGTCCTTCATTGACCGTATCAAGCGATCAACCACCACCACTTCTGCTAGACTTCGCTAAATAACATCTTTTGGTTATAGAGATCTCCACAGAGCCCGCCCAGTAATTGTTAAGGAATAAGGAATATCTTCTTTCTCTCGATCCCTGCAGTATCTAAATAAATGCGCTCTTGGTTTTCTTTGGACCTTACAATGATATGGTTGCCTAAACAAAAAATCATATTCGGCGGAGATGGATTAAGTTCCGAATTTAATTAACATCCTGTATAACATAACAAAATTAACCTCTAGAATCGTCTTAAAAGGACACGGTAAAGCAACCGCGATAAAATCCATATACGAGATGACGTTTTACCATCCAGTGTTTGGAAGCAATTAAAAATTGATTGTAATAAAACTTATTTAAAAACATGTTTTTAAAATGATAAATTCAAGTTTATTAAGATAAGAGATTGGAAAGGAGTTGAATTTGCTGAACTTGATTACACAGCTTTTAAAGTTTCTAAAATGAGTGGAACATTACAAAATATAGACATCAAATTAAATCAAGAGATTTCAAAAATCTACAAAAAATCACAAATGCTGTTGGAGTTTCAAAAATTAACACAAAATATCATGGCCAATCTAAATTATGAAATAAATGCTGTGGGTATAATTGTAAATATTTCAATAGTCCCAGGAGATAATATCGAGATGGAAAAACCACTTTCAGTCCAACTTGAAGAAAAAATATATGCGGCGCCGAACAAATTACCACGCTAAAAAACAAGTTAAAACTGATTCGCTATTTACTAAAGTGCTTCTGTAAAAGTCATCATTTGTTAACGCCAGTTTTTAAATAGAGAAATGTTGTTTTGATTTGGTAAGATCGTTACTTAAAAAATTAGTTTTGTCTGTAAAATTATTTCTTTCCGCCGTATAGAAATAGTTTATTGAAGTTGTATGAAACCAAACCATGCTCAGTAACTTGGCTACTATATTAAAAGGTTTCACCTGCATTTAAATAAAAAGCCTTAGAACGCCTTCCCCAAGCTTGATTTAACACCAGATTCGTACGGGTTGCTTTATCAATTAATATACGTAAGCCTAAACCAACAGCGGGCTGAATAGCATCAAAAAGCTTAACTTGTCTATCTTTATCACTGGCTGTTGTGAAATTGGCAAATACAGCACCACTTATTAACTGGTTGCACGAAATGGGAAAACGATATTCGGTTTCTATATAGGCTAAATTCTGGCCTCTAATTAGACCCTGTATATAGCCGCGACCGCCTCTACTTGTTTTGTCCCAACCAAGGGCGGGTAAATTTAGATAAGGCAAATCTCCATGGGTTAAAAACTGTCCATAGGTCCAAAAACCCAGAACATGTTGAAGATTTGTTTTACTCAAAGGAATATAATATTTGAATTCCGTAAACAACATAGAACTTGAGGACTGATTTTGTCCTAATGCTGGATTGGTCCTAAAATTGATATTACCATACCATCCGTTATTGGCATTTACTTGATTATCGCGTGAATCAAATACAAGATTAAGACTCAAGCCATTAATGTAATACTCATTAACACTAAAACCATATTTTTGATTGTACTTATAATGCTCTGTTAATACATTGTTAGAGAGGTCTAACTGTTTGTCTGAAATATTGGTATACCCATCTATATGCACACCACCACCAATATAAAAATCACTCGCCACTCTGAACGACACCGTTTGATGAAATTTAAGATAATCATAATCCATAGGCTGTGCCAATGCTTCTAAAACAAAACCACTATCATTTCCTGGCGAAGGTATGATATCAGATCCCAAGCCATAGTTATCTTGTGAAAAGATATAATACCGCCAATCACCGTTAAAGTATATTTTGTCCTGATTTAGCAGTAATGTGTTTTTAACATTTACCAGTAATTGTTCATTGGTGGTATAGGTGGCACCAATATTAAATGAAGAGTATCTGTCTTCAGTTCGTTTCCCTTTAAAAGTATATTGGGCTACTGCTCCATAAATAAATCCTGTTGCTGGAGAAGATCCAATTATTGGAATCACTAAGAAAAAACTATCTTTAATAGGTTTCAAGGTAAGTATAGAATCTTTCTTTTTAAAAATTTCTGGTAATGATTTAACCACACACTTTGGATTGGTATCATTATTAGATTGAGAAAAAGTGTTGATCGAAAAAAACAAAAAGAACAAGGTTATTGTTTTCCAAAACATAGGAAATATATTGAGTTTATTTTTGTTCACTAATTTATATAATTAACTTTAGCATCCAAATTATAGATATTAATAGTATTCGTCGGTTTTTAATTGCTTTATTAACTAAAAATTTTGAAAAAATTATAAAAGCATGGGGTTTAATCACAAAATACATCCATTCTAATCGCTTATGGCTCTTGTTTTAGGGACAATTAAAACAGTCGTATCACTGCTACTCTTTATCTACCAACTAAAAAAATAAAATGGAACTTGTTCAATGGTGAATTAGCCATTTATTGCAAGGGGATTGGGTTGTATATTTAATAACGGTATCGTAAATTACTGATGACTGTATCTCTCAAAAAATCCCATCTATTTATTATTCGGTTTTGTTTGCTAAATTAGGTAAATAACCGCTCACTATTCATAAACAAGCACCTTGAAAATTATAAAATAATGACAAAATTGATTGAAAAAATAATAAGTAAACTAGGATTAGAACCGCATCCAGAAGGCGGTTATTTTAAGGAGACCTATAGAAGTATTGGGGAGATTAATGAAGCAAGTTTAGGAGAGGTTTATAAAGGTAAAAGGAATTATGCTACTTGTATTTATTTTCTTTTAACCTCAGATAACTTTTCAGCTTTACATAGGATCAAACAAGATGAGATTTGGCATTTTTATGACGGTTCCCCTATAAAATTACACGTAATTTCAGAATTAGGAATTCATACCATAACTATTATTGGTCGTGATATACACCAAGGAGAAACCCCTCAATTTGTTGTTCCGGGCGGTTGTTGGTTTGCAGCTGAAGTTCTACATAAAAACACCTATTCATTAGTTGGTTGCACCGTATCTCCTGGGTTTAGCTTTGAGGACTTTGAACTAAAAACAAGAAAAGAACTTATTTGCTTATTTCCAGATAAAGAAGAAATAATATCGAAATTAACACATCACTAAAATACAACTAGCGACAAGGCGTAAGATTAAAAAAAACTTTTTTAAGGAGCGATTTGTATCGTTTTGTTTTAAATCAAGTACCGTCTTTTTTTAAAACAGGGATTTTGTTCTCTATATATTCGATAGGCTTACGCACTTGTTTTGGAGCTTTAAATCAATACCCCAAAAAGAGGGGAAGATGATTGATGTCGTTTTAAAAAACACAGAGACTAAAATAGCGCATCAACTAATCGCTGACAACAGCGATTAAAAAACGTTCCACGCAAGCTGCGTTATATTAAAACTTAAGCTTTGAACCCAAAAAATTATGAATAAAAAACTTGTATTTATTGCCTTTGTTGTATCCTTAGGTGGTTTTCTTTTTGGTTTTGATGCAGGAATCATTTCGGGAGTAATGTCTTTTGCTGGCCCTGAATTTGATTTAAGTGACATTCAATCTGGATGGGTAGTAAGTTCCCCTTCATTTGCAGCGATGTTTGCTATGCTGTTTTCAGGGAGACTAAGCGATGCGATAGGTAGAAAGAAAATACTCATTTTTGTTGCATTTCTATATGCCATTTCCGCTGTATTATCTGCTTTATCAACTTCTTATGAAATGCTTTACATAGCAAGAATAATTGGTGGTTTGGCTTTTGGTGCTGCCTTGGTTTTAGCACCTATGTATATTGCTGAAATTTCTTCTGCCGAAAATAGAGGGAAGTTAGTTTCAATACAACAATTAAATATCGTTTTTGGTTTTTTCGCTGCATTCTTAAGTAATTATTTTTTTAATAAATACAATACACCCGAAAATACTTTTCTTACAGACGAAAATGTTTGGAGATGGATGTTAGGAGTAGAATTAATTCCTGCTATGCTCTATTTTATTTCTTTATTTTTCATACCAAAAAGTCCTCGATGGTTGTATTTAAAAGGAAAACATGAAGATGCCAAAATAGTTTTAGTACAAATTCACGGAAGGGTAAAAGGAGGACTGGAGATTAATTCTATAGAAGAAAACATAAGCGCAGATAAATATAAAACACCATTAAAAATTAAAGATTTATTAAAGCGATCCTTACGTTTTATTTTAGTTGTAGGCTTAATTGTTGGTGTTCTGCAACAAATTACAGGAATAAATGCAGTTTATTTTTATGCAACTTCTATATTTAAACAAACAGGTATTGGAACAGACGCTGCCTTTTCATCAGGAGTTTTATTAAGTACAATTTCAGTGATTTTTACTTTTATTGCTATCTATTTAATTGATAGAATAGGCAGAAGACCGTTATTATTAATTGGTACAGCAGGTATTTCAATTAGTTTATTACTTTGCGCTTATGGCTTTAACCAAGCAACATATCAACTCTCCCAAGAAAAAATTAATCAGTTCGAATTTTCTGATTCTAAAAAATTATTACCTTTGGCAGATAAAATTTATGACAATGACATCGATTTTCAAAACGATATAAAATCAGCCTTAGGAAATAAAGCATACAATAAAAATGACGGTGCTATTTTAGAGGCAGCAACCACTATTAATGCCAATTTAATATTGATTGGGATTTTAGGTTTTATAGCGTGTTTTGCCTTTTCATTAGGGCCTGTAATGTGGGTATTATTATCAGAATTATATCCATTAAAATATAGAGGTTTGGCAATTGGCTTAATCGCTTTTATTAACTCACTTATAAGTTCTTTCGTACAGTTAATTTTCCCTTGGGAACTATCTAATTTAGGAAATGCATTAACTTTTTTCATATTTGGATCAATAGCACTAATAGGCTTTTTCATCCTTTTAAAAATACTCCCAGAAACCAAAGGGAAATCTTTAGAAGAATTAGAAAAGGAGTTCGTTATAACAACCTAAAGAAAAATGTAGAAAAACTCAAGAATTACTTTTACACAGTCACGATAACAAAACTAATTTAAATGACGCTATCCCTTAATGTGAGTAAACTTTAAGGGATAGCGTCTGTTTTTGGTATGTCTAATGGCAATATACACCTATTTCAGTCTCCACTTTTATTATTTTGTCACTTGACTTTTACACCATATGTATGCTCTAATAGTACGCTATATTTAAATATGACGTTTTTTTGAAAGCCAGATATACGGGTAATTAAACACATCAATAAACATCTTTATTTCATTTATAAATCTAAAGGCTTTTTTGAACTAGATAAGTACCCTAATCCTTTGCTGGAAATGTTGAAAATTGGTCTACTAAAATTGAAGCAGCAAAGCTTAAATGAGTCAAAAAAAAGAAAATTGATGTGAAAATTTTAGAAAATTATTCAGCACTACCCTACCAAATATCTATTGGTGTTGCTATTAAAAAGCTCATTAAAACTACAGGATTACCAATGGTAACCCAAGATCATGATTTTCATTGGGGACGCTGACAGCGTTGTTTTTCTAGGCATCCAGAAATCAATCAAGATGTAGGTGATAATTCCCCCTTAATACTTCCCCACTTAAAGCAAGCGGTCATTAATACTTTTAGTATAGAAACGTTTAAAAATAGATTTTATGCTGATGCTAGGTCGGTACAATACCTTGTGGATTTTAATCGCATTTGTGGTGTGACAACTCCAGCAAATTAGTTTTCCAAAGAGATATTGGAGTTAACAAATGGTCAAAATTAAAAAAGCGACTCTCATAAAAGTCGCTGTCTTTATTCATAAAAAAATGGAAGCTTTACATCCCAATAAATTTCATTGTCTTGTTTAATAATTTTGGATTACTTGAAATATAGTCAATCGCTGCGGTAGACAAATTTTTATCACCTAAAAATGATTTGGTAATTCCCTAATTAGATCCGTTACCATTTTTAACCTTACCAGCCATGGCTTTTGTAGTTTCTGGATTAAATTTTAAATAGTCTGTGGTCTCTGTTTGTAACACTTCATCTTTCATCAAAACATCTTTTATTTGGGACTCCATGTTTGGATTTTCTTTCAACACTGATTCAAGTACCTGATTTTAATATTACTAGCCCTGACTGAAGTTGTTATTTGTGCCGATACTGACGCTGAAAATGCGATTACAAAAGTTAAAAATAAAATTTTTTTCGTGGTATATTGTTTAAATTAATAGCAAGTAAAACTAAGCCTATTTAAACTTACCCAAATTGAAAACATCTATTTTTCAGAAACTTATATAATTTTATTGTTATTATTCTTCTAAATACATCCACTTGGTGCATTTTATCTTACAATAATTTATGTCATTATAATTACAAAATTCCTCTTTTGCTCTCTGTTTTTTTGTTGATGAATACCATTATAGTAATTAAAACTATGTGATTACATTCTGTTTAAAGGAGTTATTGGTTTCTGAAAAGGTTACCAAAAGGTGATCATATCCAGAAGATTACACTAATAATAGTTACATTTGATCACAGTATAAATAGTGATTACTGGGGTTTTAATAAATCGTCTTAATTTTAAGATACTGCAATTAGATTTTTAGAAGAAATTATTATGGTCACAACACATGGGAATCAAAAAAAGTGTAAATCGTTAGGATAAGTTTAAACTAGAACCTTTATAAATGGAATATTAGTAGCTATAATTTTTTCTCAACACAATTTAAGAAAATTGATTATCCGTATAAAACAAGTTTTATGCTTTGGCTATATTTCAAAACAAAGCAGCTAAAAAAAACCTGTAAAAGCAATATGAAATAGTAAACTATTAGAGGAATATCCAGATCCCGAAGACAATATGAATGAAAATAACTAAAACAGATTTTCTATCTCGTTAATTTCGAACAGAAATGAAAATTAAACAATTATTTTTCAAACTTTTATAGATAAAATTAACCGCTCTAATTTTAGACAACCTTCATTTAATTTTAAACATAGCAAACTAGAAAAAATAGCAGAGAATCCTATATACCGCTGAAAAGCACACAATAATGACTGTAGATAATAAGAAACATTGGGAAACAATTTATAAGACTAAAAATCCAGGCCAAGTAAGTTGGACGCAAGAAACACCGAAAATTTCGCTTGAATTTATAAAATCATTTGGACCAAGTAAAAATGCTAAAATTATTGATATAGGCGGAGGCGACAGTAAACTTGTAGATTACTTGCTTGACCAAGGTTTTAAAAACATTACCGTACTTGACATTTCGGCTAAATCACTTGAAAAAGCAAAAATTCGTCTAGGAGAAAAAGCAAATAAAGTAACTTGGATTGTAAGCGACATTACAGAATTTGAACCAGAGACAACTTATGATATTTGGCACGATAGGGCATCTTTTCATTTTCTAACAACGGCTGAACAAATAAAGAAATATATGAAAACCGCGAGAAAGTCTATAAATACATTTTTAATAGTCGGAACCTTTTCTAAAAACGGACCAGAAAAATGTAGCGGTCTTGAGATAAAAAAATACGATGAAAAAGAATTAACATCAGAATTTAAAAATGGATTTGATAAAATTAAATGTGTTACAGCGGACCACCTAACACCATTTGGCACAACTCAGAATTTTTTATTTTGCGGTTTTAAAAAGCAATCCAGATAAAAGCCAGTAGCCTACAACGTTTATCACTAATAACTTGTTCTGTTTGAACACTGAAAACCCAAAAACCTATGCAATCCTGATTTCTACGACAGCCAGTAACTACAAAGACAGAAAAACTTGAGTTTTTATAAACAGATGTTTTCTCTGGTTCGTTTTCTTTTACTACTTTAGAACTGGCAATCGACTATGTCAAAATAAAACTACAACTAACTATAAGAAAGCGTATTATATAAAATGCAATTGTATGTCTAAGATAAATAAAATAGTACCACTTCTCTTTGATAAGTTTCTTTCTGAGAATACTCGTGAAAAAACTGAAAAAATCATTCTCAAAGTCGCACTAATCAGTTTTTTTATTCATTTGGCGATAATCTATTTTTTAAAATTTGATATTGTTGATTTTACTTCAAACTCAGAATTGCTAAAAAGTCCTATATCAGCTGCATATACTCCTTTTTCCTTTATTCTTATCTACGAGGTTTATCTCTTAATTTATTATTTGCCAAAATCGTTTACTACCTATATAACCAAACAGTATGAAATTATAACACTAATCATTATTCGTAAATTATTCAAAGACTTATCTGCTTTAGAACTTTCTGAAGATTGGTTTGAAATTAAAGGAGACCTTCAATTTACCTATGATTTAGTTGCTTCACTTTTACTTTTTTATTTCATATTCCTTTTTCAAAAACAAGGAAAACGAAAAGCAGTCCAAGAAAAAAGCATTCAAATTATTGATAGATTCGTTAAAAGAAAAAAGTTGATTGCCGTTATTTTAGTACCATTATTTTTTGTTATGGCTATATATACGCTCATCGATTGGTGCACAGGAATTTCTTTCTCATCTAATACATTGCCAGCATTTGAAAGTATCAACAATCTATTTTTTGATCAATTCTTTACAGTCCTAATTTTAGTAGACGTTGTACTACTTTTAATTTCCTTTTTTTATACAGACCAATTTCATAAAATTATTAGAAATTCTGGATTTGTAATTTCGACAATCTTAATAAGAATGTCATTTGTGGTAAGCGGATTAATCAGCACTATTCTAATTGTAGCAGCTGTGCTTTTTGGATTAGCAATAATAACAATCCATAACAAATACGAAAAAAACACTTAGGCGAGCAAAGAACTAAAGTAAAACCGGACTCTCAGACATTATCAAAGCCTTTGATTTTGATCTACTGCACAGTTCATCCTCTTTTTCTTTTAGCGCTATAGCTGATGCCTCTACGGTAAAACCCCCTTCAGCGTCCGCTATCATACCGTCAAAGATGTGTCTCTAATCCCTCTGTCTTATTGTGCCTCTAATCTTGTGCACCATTTCCCAAAAGGGTAAGTAGCGTTTAAGTCCCAGCTATCGCTGTCGCTCTTTGCTCGAACATTCTTTCTTGGTAGCACTCATCAAACAGAAAGTTTTATACCATACCTTAAAACTACGGTTGGAGTTTTTTATTATGGTTCCACTGCGCAAAGTATGTCGTGCCTCGCAGTATTTGCATTGGAATGCCCATTTATTTTTAAGTTAATAATGCTCAGTAAAACTGCCCCTATTACAAATAACTCCTTCCTTCTCAAGCTGTTATTTAAAAGCGTAATCTGCAACTTTTTCGTCTGTAAACACTACTGTAAATAAATAATATCCATTTCTTAACGCTATGATTTATACAAATGCAGGAAATATTCTATTATTTTGGAATAGTATCGGACACGCAAATTCTTTACACAATATTGCTAAAGCTTCAAGTAATTATAGAATAAAAGCATTTCAAACCATCCATAAAATAACGCTTCTTCTTAAAACCGAAGATTATAATCCAAAAGATCATCTTTTAATTATTGATAAATTTAAAGAAGTTTATCGGCAACTATAAAGACAACCAAGACAAACTACAAGTTGTTATTAGTCTAGTAGTCTAGACTAAAAATGAAGAAATATTTAGGTTGTGGCCTAACGAATAGAACTCCTATTTTAATGAGTCACTCCATAGCATTATAATATTAGAACCTAATGACCAACAACCCGCAATTGTCCTATTTATCATAGGCTTAAAAAGTAAATCCCCAATGATCACATTCTTTAGACATAATGGCAAAACTTACTTTTGGAAAAGTCACAACACAATATCAAAGTGGCCTCAATCATATTGAGTGAACATAACACAATTATCAAATAGTATCTTAAAGTGCTAGATACTATGCGAAGTAAAATAAAAGAGACAACTTAAGAAAGTTTCTCCATCACTATATCCAATCCATTAATAAGGTACTAAGGTTTATATTTTAAGAAAATAACCTGTCAAAATTTTAAGTCTGCTTGTAAAATTGATTGAAGTAAAACCCATTAGAAATGGTAATATTAAAAAATGACTTGCTCAATAGTCTGGTTTAACAAATAGAAATTATATCTTTAGAGAAGACCATAGAACTAACCTTATTAAACATGAAAAATATATTTTTTATAGCTGTTATTGTATGCTTCATTTCCTGCAATAATAATCAGGATCTCAGAGATCAACTTGGAGAAGTCCGTATGGATGTATCCGGTACTTCAAAAGCGAAGCCACTATTCGAAAAAGGACTGCTATTGCTTCATTCTTTCGAATACGAAGACGCCCGTGAAGCTTTTCAAGAAGCACAAAAAATAGACCCTGAAATGCCCATGGCCTACTGGGGTGAAGCAATGACCCATAACCATAGCTTATGGTCAGATCAGGATTTTGACGAAGCCACTAAAGCATTAGCTGAGTTGAACAACTTTGAGTATCAAAGTATTTGCAGCCCAGTGGAACAAGACCTAATCGATGCTGTTCAGATATTGTACCAACTCAAAATGAACAAACCCGATCGGGATGTGGCGTATTCTGAACATATGGCAAAACTCACTAAAAAGTATCCAAAGAATCATGAAGTTGCGGCATTTTATGCGTTGTCCCTGCTAGGCTCTGTTGAAGAGGGGCGTGATGATGAAATTTATGGTAAAGGTGCAGTAATTGCACAGGGCATTTTAAAAGAGAACCCAAAGCATCCGGGAGCATTGCATTACCTTATTCACTCCTACGACGACCCAGGACATGCAACAATGGCATTAGATGCCGCTCACGCTTACGCCAAAATTGCTCCAGATGCTAGCCATGCTCTGCACATGCCTTCGCATATATTCGTAGCTATGGGGATGTGGGAGAACGCAATTGCATCGAACATTGATTCGTATCAAGCCAGTTTAAATAGAATGACTCGGAAGGAACTCGATGGTGATGCTAGGGGGTATCACGCATTTCATTGGCTGGAATACGGATACCTGCAGAACAATCAGAAAGAGGAAGCAAAAGCATTGGTTCAGAAAATGAAGGTATTTACCGAAGAAAAACCGTCGGTTCGAGCACGGGTTCATATGGTTTATCTTAAAGGCACCTATCTGGCAGAAACGAATGAATGGAATAGTGAAATAGCAGAAATCCCTGTCGACATAAGTGATCTTAATATTTCAATTCGATCTCAATATCATTTTCTCGAAGGAATGAGGGCATATGATAATTCAGAAGCCATAAAATTAGAGGATGTCATTGGTGTAATGGAAAATGACATTGACAAAGAATCGTTCGTCCAAGCCTACGGAAGTACAAGTGTCTGTTCAAATGTGAGTAGAGAAGAAGCTACGCAGACAGACCTTATTGAAAGCAAGATAAGGCTGAATCAACTAAAAGGATTGCAAGCCAATAGGAACTCCAGTTTTACCATTGCCGAAGAACATTTTCTTAAATCCATCGATCTTGAAAGCAGCATTAGTTATAGTTATGGCCCACCTCGTATTCAAAAACCCACGCACGAGTTCTATGGAGACTGGTTATTGGGTCAAAAACGGTATAACGAGGCGAACGATCAGTACAAACTTGCTTTGAAATTTGCTCCTAAAAGAAGATTGGCGATGATTGGTATTAAAAACACCCAAGAATATCTTTAATAATAACTTTTTTTTAGAAAAATAGGCTAATACCTTGTGCAACAAAATCTCTAAATAGTTTAGATCCACTTTAGAAAAAATCGAGCATCCAAAGGCATAAAAGGTGCTGTTTACCTCAACTTATAATTAAACTTTTGATACATATCTGCAATTAAAAAGTATACCCGACACGCAAATCAAAAAAATCTGCCACGTGACCGTGTGCCTTTAAGTTAAAACCTGCAAAGATGTGCTGGTTAAAGTTATAGGCAAGTCCGTAACGCTGGTAGAGATCATTATCGATCCGATAGTCATTAAAATAATAAATCCCCAATTCTTGGCTAAATGTTACTTTTCCTAACCAGAATTCATGACCAAACAAGGCAGCACCTTGTAAAAAACTGGCATTAGCCATATCTAAATTTATTTGCTCACGCCTAGAATAATCAAAAATCCATTCAGTACCAGCAGTTAGTGCACTTCTGCCGCCAATCCATCTGCTGTATTTACCCATAAAACCAAAGACATAGAACTTATCTTTATCGCCAACCGCTGCATTGCTCCAACCAGAAAAATGAATCAATGAAATTCTGCTTTTATCTTTAGGCGGTTGTCGTTTACCAATTTTAGTTAGATTAGGATAGGTTATTTCCGTTAAGCTTGTATTTACACCAAGACTCAGGGATGGAAAATTAAGACCTTTGTTAGGAGTACTAACACCTCCATTAGAAGTGTGGTTATATTTTGCCGCAAATCTTAGGTTTAATTTTTCTGTTAATCTATAATTTAAACCAAGACCAACCATTAGCGCAAAACTAAGGCTGGTGCTGTAAGATTGGTTATTTGGATTGGTCAGCTCATCAAAGGGATTAGTCAGATAAGCACCGCCAAGTCCAGCCCTAACAAATAGGTTGAGTCGCTTTTGAGTTCTAAAATATGGTTCTGCATAACCCAATGCGATAATACCGTTGCCTAACACCTCGGGATTGTCCCAATTCCAATAGGCTAGATCCAAACCAACCCTTGGAAAACAGTTGCAAAAATTCCAAGCCTTTTGAGTAAGCAATAAGGTACTCCAATCTACACTAATGGCAGACGGATAAGCATCCTCAAGGTCACGCAAGGACTCCGAATGCTTAATTAAAAATCCATAATCTAAACTTGCTCCTATAAATGTAGGTTTGCTCTCCACGAAAGTAGTGTCGGTTTGTGCATTCAGAAAAGAGAGGCATATGCTCGTTAGGAATATGCCCAAAATAAGTCTGGTCATCTACAGTTTTTTATAATAATCTGCCACCCCTAATGATTTTACAGAAAGCAACATTTTTAAAATAAATATACACTTTTATAGACATTTTTTTAGTCTTAAGTAATGCCAAACTTAAATCTAATAGTTAGTCGTCAGGATAACAGAAACTTATATTATATTTATTGGGAAATCCAAAACCGTGGTTGAAGCTTACATTAAGGTCTTCAGCTCACAACTCACAGAATAATAATAAAATCGTGTTGATATTATTGAGGGACAGAAACAGAAATACAAGATTTCACAGCAGCAAATTATATGTTTTAAAAAATGCGAAGTGAAACAAATTCAATCTTAAAAAATCCAGGCGTTAAAATATTTATAAAAGTCGCCTTATTTTGTTGAATTCTTATTAATTCTGTTGTTGATCATTAGAAGTTAGATCATATACCTCCAATTAATAAGATGGCTAATGCAGAGCGCATTATTGCATCTAAAATATATTCGTATCCCCCCCAAGAATATATTTAAAAAATTCAACTACGAATACAAACATTTATTAAACGAATAACAAAAACTACCGTGAAATTAAAAATTCTACTCTTATTAATTGGTATTACTTTTCAAACACAAGCCCAAATTTCAGTTAGTTCAAGACACGTAGGAACATCAAGTAAATTTAAGAAAGGTGTTCTTGAAAAATTCAAAAAGACAAAAACTATATTTTTATTATCGACTGTATACAGCAAAGAAACCTATGGGCAAATTAAGATCCATTGAAAGTATCCCCAATCTAGTGTCTGAAGAACATATTTTTACAAAAACAAAAGAGGCTTTCTTGTATTTAAAAGCAACAATTCAAAAGGAATAAATTATTGGGAAGCTTTGCCTTCGATCCATTTGCTCAAATACTTGGTAGCCTGAAATTGCTGCTGTTTTAAAATTTCGCCTATAAAATTCTGTTCTCGGTGCGTATTTAAGTTTTGGAGTCGGTCGTTAATGAAAAGCTGAAATAATTTTTCAAAATCAGTTTCAGAAAATTTTTCTTTGACGAGGACAAATCCTTTTTCTTGTTTTGTTTCCCAAAGTAGTTTTGAGGTATAAAAGGAGATTGCTTTTTTAACAAAGTCTGCTGTAGTATCAGCTATTGCAATGGGGACATCGTTTTCTCCTGAACTTTCGCAATCGGTTTCAGTTTTAGTTTCGATTTCACTAATAATCCCCTCTGCTCCTATTTTGGTTGTTATCACTGGAGTTCCAAAAGTTAATGCGTCAATCACTTTTCCTTTTATTCCTGCACCAAATCGCAAGGGTGCTAGACAAACTTTAGCGGAGATAAAAGGTTCTTCTGCATTAGAGACCCATCCTTTTATTAAAAAACCTTCTTTTGGATTGTGCATTTCTTGAATCTGCTGTGGTGCATAATTTCCATAAATAGAAAGCGTCGCTTTGGGGAGTTGCTGTCTTATTTTTGGCCAGATATCATTCTTTAATTGCCGAACACTATCCACATTGGGCGCGTGTAAAAAATTACCAATGGTCATAAACCCGTCGCGTTCTTCAAACTTCGGCAATACATTTTTTTCTTCTTCTGAAAGTGAGTTTGCAAACAAAGGTAGATAGCATAGAAGTTGCTCATCGATGTTAAACGTATCCCGAAGTAATGCTACTTCCACTAAAGAAATAAGCAAGGCGATATCACAACGCAATATGCTTGCTATTTCTCGTTTTGCAGTTTCAGTAAATACCTGTGCTTCGGTTACCGGGATTTCCTTTTTTATAGCTTCTTGTCTTGCCTTCCGTAGAAAATGCAAATCTTCAGTATCCAAAATGGTTAAAGCGTTAGGACAAATTTCAGTAACGCGCCAACCGAATTGCTCCTGCGTAACAAACCTGTCAAACAATACTACTTCGGGCTGTAACTTGTTTACAAAAGCATCAAAAGACGGCTTGTTTAATTCAATAGGGACCAATAAAACATCCAAGGGCTCCAATAAAACACTCTTTAAAGAAACACTTGCAGTAGTGGCAAACGTAATCTCAAAGCCCTGTCTCTGGAACAGCCCAATAAGATGTAGCATCCTAGTTCCTGCGGCTGTTGTAGTAGGTTCTGGAATGTGATGACCTATGATGAGAAGGGTTTTCATTGTTAGTCTTTATTCGTTGGTCATTTGCTTTTAGCTATTGGCTATTGGCCTTTGGTTTATTTAAATTGTCAATGTTATATACTTCATTCTCCATATTCCATATTCTTCCATCTCCCAACTTCTTCTCACAAATCTCCCAACCCAACAAACTTCATCTCCACACGGGACTTCTTATCTTCTACTAGCGTCATTGCAAGGTAGATTCGTTTATTGAACAAACTAATTTGTGGGAATCCACTAGCGCGTGCTTCACTTGTTTTTGCCAAGGTAACTACTTCTCCTTTTACACCGTTACTTTCTACTTTTATCAATTGTACTAAGGTATCGTCGCCCACATTTTCAACCCAACTTACGACCGCTTCAGTTTCAGAAATTAGTGCAACACCTACTCTTCCAATCGTGGGATGGCTATCAAAGCGAATAGGCTTTCCAAAAGTTGCTCCACCATCTTCTGAAAACACTACTTGTACTTTTGGTTTGTCGTCATTTTCAGTAAACCAAACTACGGCCAGGTTGTTTTCCATAGCAGCAATAGCGGGGCCATTTACAGGACATCCTGCAATTTTCCAATGGTCTTCGTACACCGTTTTTGGTTTTGTCCAGACGCTATCGTTCCATCTAACGATGGACATATCACGTATTTCCTCATCGCTGCGATCGCGATAAACCACCACGGGACCATTTGCCGTCATGGCAGCACTTGTTTGGCAGCAATCACAAACACGAGTGTCCAGTTCGGTTCGTTGGCTAATGGTTCCTTTAAAGTCTATGAATGCACTGCGTAAAGTCATTGCTCCATTACCTCCATCGTGATCGTGGGATCTGCCTTGCGCCGCGGTACGTCTCCCATCCAGCCAAGTAGCAAAAAAACCGCGATCGCCAGCGGGAACTATGGATACAAAACCGTGTTCACTTTTAGTATCATCATTATGCAGTTTAAAATTTTTCTTTAACTCCTTTAATGAATCACTATCAAGGCTTAGTTTAATATCATAAGTATACATATCAGGTGCAGATTTTTGTAAATGGCTGGTCAAGATTGCTCCTTTGTTTACTGAAATAACAGGAAAGTCTGCCCAATTTGTAAACCAATCATTACCGTGAGACATTATTCTGGGGCTTTTCCATAGAGAATCCTCTAAACGTGAAAAATATAAAATATCGGTTTTATCTTTAGTAGTAATCCAAGACATCCATAAATGATTTCCGTCGTTAAATAGCCGCGGTGTTTGGCTATTGGGCTGTGTGGGGTTATTTAGATGGTAAACTCTTTTTACAGTACCCTCAGCTTCTCTGAGGGTATTGTTTTCTTTCTGCTGTTTGCAAGAAAACAGACATAAAATCGTGAGTAGAAATAGTGTTCGCATAAGTTAATACTTTAGATATCTACAAATGTACTATCTTTAAAGGATGGCACCGTATCCTTTTTTTACAGATTTATTGTACCCACTTCCAATCGTTGAGAAAAAAATGTTTGGAGTAACTTCCTATTATCTTGAAGATAAAATAATTGCGGCGATGAATATCAACGAACAATGGGCGGCAGATATTGGCATCTGGATTTCAACCCCTGTAGAAACGCAACCTGAACTTACCAAGTTCATTTCCAATTATAGATATCTTAAAAGAATTCCTGCGAAAAAATGGATTTTACTTCCTGCAGATAGCGATACGTTTGAAGAAGATGCCAGTATTATTGCAGCACTTATAATTAAAAGAAGTCCATTAATTGGAACGGTTCCAAAAAAGAAAAAGCCACAAATTTGAAATCTCAAAAATACACTCTCTAGCTCCCTCAAGGGAGAATTGGTTGCTCTGATATATCCATAACAACTTAGCTGCTCCCCTTGAGGGGAAGTTGGTGAAGTGTTCTGGTCTTTCTATTCAAGTATCGAAACCCGAACATTCTCCGTTTCAATTTTAGATAACAATTTTAGCGCTCCTTTCTCAAACAATACAGACAATTCATCTAAAGAAAATTCTAAGTTTGAAGGTTTGTAGTTATTATAATCTACAAACCGGATGCCTTCGATAACCCGAGGATTGTAAGCTTCTCTGTATCTTATACCGCCGCCATTAGTAGCGTAGCTGTAGGCTAAGTAATCTACAGTGAAATTAGTTTTATGGATCCAATATAAAAATTCATCATCAAAATCGGTCCCGCCTCCTTCTTGACCAAAAGTTACTTTGATTTTAAAATAAAGCTCATTTTTAATATTGGTTTCTCCCGTCAACTCTTTTTTAACTGCTGCTGCGTTTAATCCATACGGAAGTTGTGAAAAATAGTGAACCGAATTTACAGCATCTGAAATTTTTACAGCCGTCGTATCTGCAACAATAATAGGGGCTTCATTTATAAACCTTTTAAATCCTGCATTTGATAACTCGTCTCGAACAAATCCAATGCTGTCCTTACGCAAACGTGTGTATTTATAATCTCCTTGATTTCTTATGCTCGTATAACCAAAATCTCGAAATGTGAATGAAACCGTAGCTTTATCACAGTTTCCTTGACAAGCTTTTTCTATTGTGGTATCTACAATTTGCTGTGCTGTTAATTGTTTTTTAGTTTGATTGCAACTTGTTAATAGTAGGATTGAAACTAAAAGGAATAGATTTTTCATAAGTAATTTATTTCATTAAACTATAATAACACCTTTCTAACTCCCCTCGAGGGGAGAATTGCTTACTGAATTGCTTTTTCCAAAACAAACTAGGCTCCTCACCCTAAGGGAAGGAGAGGTGGAGTGTTAACCGAGAAGACTAATTTAACCTTTTCTCCACAATCAGATAATTCATAGCATCAATATTAAATGATTAGTTCTATTTTTGTACCATGGCAGTACAAAAAAATGTGAAAATAAAAAACCGCAAAGCTAGATTTGAGTATGAAATACTCGATAAATACATCGCAGGTATTGTTTTAGCTGGGACTGAGATAAAGGCCATTCGCGAAGGACAAGCTTCTATTGCCGAAAGTTTTTGTGAATTTTCAAATGGCGAATTGTATGTTATTAATATGACAGTACAAGAATATTCGCACGCCACACACTTTAACCACAGTCCAAAAAGTGAACGAAAGCTATTGCTCAACAAACAAGAATTAAAGAAATTAGATAAGAGTGTAAAAGCTTCAGGGCTTACTATCATTCCTCTACTTCTTTTTACTAATGACAAGGGACTGGCAAAACTTCAAATCGCTCTTTGCCGAGGTAAACGAGAATTTGACAAACGAGATTCTATTAAGGACCGTGATAGTAAAAGGAATTTGAGTCGTATTAAAAAGTCTTTTAATAATTAATTAAATTATGTACGATCTGCGATTTTAGGGGTAAGATTTTCAAAAATTTTATGACTCCACCCTTTTCAAAATGATCAGGATCTGCCCCGTGTGATTTGCTTGATGCTCCATAACGTGGCACCAAGCCCAATGGTATTTTATGTTGCCTCTTTTCTCATTAAGCTATTCATCCTCCTTGCTTTTAAGTAGTTTCTTTGTGTCTTTTGGCCCAGTGTCCCAAATATCCAAGTAATATTTTATTGATTTCCCCAGTAGCACTTCTCTTTCTTTTTTACCTAAGCTTAGCGCAGTTCCCCATTGGGTCTCTTAGGCTTCGTTAAACTTCCTGCCTTCAAAAGTGTAGACTTGATCG
Organism: Patiriisocius sp. Uisw_017; assembly: GCF_047731265.1. GTDB lineage: Bacteria > Bacteroidota > Bacteroidia > Flavobacteriales > Flavobacteriaceae > Patiriisocius. The sequence continues at coordinate 3,710,437 of NZ_CP159835.1, forward strand.
TATTTTTAGACAGCGGCTAGGTGGTGCGTCATCGCGCCTAACCGATTGGCATTTGCCTCTAATATAAAATGAGCCGCTTCTTCGGAAATGTTTGAAACCAGCGATTTGATTCGGCTTTTTAAATCATTTAGCATCGAAACTAAAAGTCTGGTGTTTTAAGAATATCCTTTTGCAGGTTTAATCTTGTTATGAGCTGAAATCTCCTTAGAAAACAAAAGAACGGTTAGTACAAAAAGTAATTTTTTTATGGGCATTACATTCATAAGTATGTAACTTTTTAGTTAAAACAACACTAATATACCTTTGATGCAGCTCTTTTAGCACATCTGCAATAATCAATCACACCATACTATAAATTTGGTCGTTAAAGTATAATAAAATAGTATCCCACTTTATTTCAATTAGTATCTTCGTTTTATAAATTGCTATTATATGAAAAAAAACATCCTTTTTTTATTCCTTCTATTCGGAAGCATTGCCCATTCGCAAATTGTAGGAAAAGTAACCAATGCTAAAAAAGAAACGCTTCCATATGTAAATATTTATATAGAGGATACCTACACAGGCACCACGACTAATGACGATGGAAACTATGAATTAAATGTTACTGAAACAGGGAGCTACACGGTTATCTATAAATTTTTAGGATACAAAGCATTCACGAAAAAAATTAAAATAGCATCGTTTCCGTTTATACTAAACGTTACTTTAGAAGAAGAATCTACGAGTTTAGACGAAGTAATTATCAATAATTCAGAAGACCCAGCCTATCGTATTATAAAAGCTACCATTGCACAACGAAAAGAAAACTTAGCAAAGATTAGCGAATTTAAAGCTGACTTTTATTCCAAAGGATTATGGACAGTAAAAGATGTGCCAAAGAAAATTTTGGGGCGCGAAGTTGGAAATATGGATGGTGCTCTAGACTCCACAAGAAGCGGGGTGATTTATCTTTCTGAAAGTATTTCTAAGATTTCGTACAAACAACCTAATGATTTTAACGAGCGAATTATAGCCAGTAAAGTGAGCGGAAATGACAACGGCTTTAGCTTTAACAGTGCCCAAGAATCTAATTTCGAATTTTACAAAAACACGATAGACTTGCGTGCTTCACTTGTTTCGCCCATAGCAAACAACGCTTTAAGTTACTACAATTATAAATTAGATGGTGTTTTTTATGAAGATGGAAAACTCATCAATAAGATTATGGTCATCCCAAGAAGACCAAAAGACCGCGTTTTTAGTGGTATTATTTATATTGTAGAAGACGATTGGCAATTGTACGGTGTAGATATAAAAACTACAGGAGCTGCAATACAAGTCCCCTTCGTAAAAGAGCTCGCTTTTAAACAGAATTTCACCTATGACAAAGTTCATGATTTCTGGGTAAAAATTTCTCAAACTATTAATTTCGGTTTTGGCTTTATGGGGCTTCAAGGTGATGGAAACTATGTTTCTGTTTACAGCAATTATGATTTCGAACCTGAATTTACCAAACGTTCTTTTAGCAACGAAGTATTAAGCTTTGAACCCGAAGCCAATAAAAAAGACAGTGTTTTCTGGACGGGATCTCGACCTGTTCCATTAACCAATGAAGAACTAAACGACTACCTTAAAAAAGATAGCTTACAAATACTGCTAAAGTCAAAACCCTATCTAGATAGTATTGATTCACGAGATAATAAGTTTAAATTACTTGACCCTATAACGGGATATACCTATGCTAATACCTATGAGAAATTCCGCATTAAATACAGCGGTCCTTTAAGTGGTATTGCCTTTTCAACCATTCAAGGTTATAATACCAATGTTGGACTTCAGTTTTTTAAATGGTACGATGATAACCAGACCAATTGGTTTGTTGCCAATGTAAATGCTAGCTATGGTATTGATGAAGATAAAGTACGATTTAAAGGAAGTTTGATTAAAAAATTTAACCGAAAAAACAACAGGCGTATTTCACTTTCTGGCGGAAGCGAAGTACAACAGTTTAATGCGAGTGAACCAATTTCGCCATTGATAAATACCATTTCCACCTTATTTTTTGAACGTAATTACCTGAAAGTTTACGAACTTAACTTTGTTCGTTTGGCATACCAACAAGAGCTGTTTAACGGTCTTGAAACATTTATAAATTTAGGTTACGAAAATCGCCAACCTTTATTTAATACTAGTGACCATTACCTCATCCCCAATGATGTGAGTTACACTTCCAACAACCCGCGTTTACCCAACGATACTAATAATGCAGCTATTGATGATCATTCCATTTTTAAGTCTCAAGTAACAGCGCGTATTACTTTTGGACAAAAGTATTTTAGCAATCCTGAAATGAAATTTAATATAGGCAACGACCTATATCCAAGACTTACCATGACCTTTGAAAATGGATTGGGTGCTACCAATAGCGATTATAATTTTAGTCAATTGAGGGCAGAACTAGATCAAGATTTTGGACTGGGTAATAAAGGAGAATTTCAATATCGTTTAAAAGGAGGAACCTTCTTTGGCGCAGACGATATTAGTTTTGTAGACTACCAACACTTTAATGGAAACCAAACACGTGTGGGTACGACACCAAATTACACCAACAATTTTAACCTGCTCCCTTATTATGATTTAAGCACCAACAAAGGCTATTTTGAAGCCCATGCCGAACATGATTTTAGAGGTTGGATTTTAGGGAAAATTCCGGGTATTAATCAATTAAATTTTAATCTTGTAGTTGGCGCTCACGTATTGGCTACCCAAGACCGCAAGCCCTATTCAGAATTTTCGGTTGGGATTGATAATTTAGGCTTTGGGATTTATCGTGTTTTGCGTATTGATTATGTGGTGTCTAACTTTGGTGGTGTTCAAGACGGTGCCTTTGTCTTTGGACTTAAATTTTTAGATTTATTAGACTTGTAATTTTTCTAATTAGATATAAAAGTCAGCAAACTAATTCACATTTTACACCTTTGTTCGGCGCTACAATTCATTCTGTTTTTGTTCTTTGTTTAAGAATAAAAATTAGTTTGCAGAGCAAATATTAAAAAAGTAAAAATCATAGTATTTATCTGTAAATAAAAAAAACACGTATTTATACGCATTGTGCCTCTTTATATTCAACTGTAACTTTGATAAAAACAAAGTCATAAAAATTAAAGCATCATGCAAAATCAAGAACAAATTATCGGGCGAGCTCACGTGGATCCAAGTAATTCAAATTCAAGAGCCATTGGAGATGTATTAGCCATGCAATTAGCCTCTATTACCTATTGTTCTTTAAAAGGCCCTAACGTCGTATCAAAAACATTAAAAAAACACTTACCCCAAATGAGGCTGGTATGGGAACCAACAGGAACCATTCAAGGTGAGTATGCATTTATAGTATTGTATGGGGATCAATATATAATTGCCATTAGAGGTTCTATAATAAACTTTTCTTGGGGGTCTTTTGACAATTGGTTTAAACAAGATTTTAACATTTTTGAGCAAGTATCTTGGTTATATACAAATGACCATACTGCAAATCCCATGATTTCAAAAGGGGCTAATGAAGGGATCAACAATCTCAATAAACTTGTTGATATAAATGGCGAAACCATTCTTAGTTTCTTAAAAAAATACGCATTTCCTTATGGAAAATTCCTAGCGGTGACCGGTCATAGTCTAGGGGCCAACCTAGCCACTGTGTATGCTCCATATCTGCGTTATCAATTACTCGAATCTAGATACCAACTACCTGGTATCTTTTCTGTACTAACTTTTGCCGCACCATGTTCTTGGAATCAAGCTTTTGCTAAACAATTTGACACTAATTTCACCAATTCTTGGCGCTATTATAATGTAATAGATGTTGTGCCTTATTCAGCTACTAAAATAAGAGAAATTGGACAATTATATCCAGCTCCAGCTCCAAACGCCGCAAATATATCTGTTACTTATGATGGAGTAACAGTCACTCTAAGCAAAGTCTGCGGATTAATAGCGGATGCTTTAGATGTTACAGAAGTTGCTTATAATTCTTGGTATACTGAGGTGAATCAAAAAAGAGGAGCGGTTGCTCTTAATACTGGAAAAACAATATATTCTGTAAAAGGTATTATTTCAGTAGAGCAGTTCTTTGAACAAATAGGGCAACAACACGATCACAATCATTATCTATCTTGGCTAGGAGCGGCAGCACTTCAATGTGAGTTGTGAAAATAGCAACATGACTTTTTCTCGTTAAAAATTAATGCTCCCTAAAAAAATAAGTCATCGTTTTTATCCCCAATAATGGTGAAAATCTAAATTCCTCGACATTTTAGTTGTCAAATTTTAGATGGTAATTATTTCTTTATCAACCTCACTACTTCTTTACGAACACCATTTGTAAGGTGAACAAAATAAATGCCTGCTGGCAGTTGAGAACCGTCGTAAATATTAGGATTAACTTCGTTTAACGGCATTAATTTTCCAGTAATATTAAAAAGATGCAACTGCGCTCCTTCAGCGTTGTGAAGTTGGAACGTTTCAGAAAATGGATTTGGTGTTATCGATATGCTAGGTTCCAGAATTTCATTTACATTCAGTAAAAAACACATTGGATCTTCTCCATCGTTCGTGTCAAAATTTCCGGTATTTGCTGTCCAATGCTCCCAAGTTCCAGCACCCGGAACAGCTTCCCAATTATTTAAATCCATTGCTGGTACGCCATCGTTTGTACCTCGAACTTTAAATGCGCGTACGGCATCATTATTTTGCTCCCATGTTATGGGTGTATTGGGCTCACAAATTTCTGGCTCATACCCTACTCCACAATTGGGTTGTGTAAAATACGCATATTCAAAAAAGCCTGGTGCATCGCCAAACACAATAGCTTTATTATTTTCATCAATACAAACCGACACATATTCCTCGCAAACAATACCAAAAGGTTTTATACCAGTGTCTGTTGCAATCCTCGCCAAAAAAGCAAGATGTCTGCCTCGACGGTCTGGGTTATTAAAATGAGTGTCGGTAATTATATTTTCAAGACCAGGTACTTCTAAAAAGTCTGAATGACCTAAAGAAACTCTATTATTATATGGATTTGTTAAAGCCTGTTGAGAAGTAACGGTTCCATTTTCAGCATCAAAATAGTGACCGCCTAATATTGCCATCCCTGCGCTTGTGCCCCCAATGGTTGCCTGTTTAACGTTTATAAAATTATTTAATACCGTTTGTGTGGCCGTTCCTTTAAAATAAGAAACATAATTATATTGGTCACCTCCAGCGAACCATATTGCCTCTGCATTTTCAATTTGTGTCAATACATACGGCGAAATAGCACCTTCAGCATTATTTATAACAATAGTCTCTACAGAATTTATTGTTAGCCCTAATTCAGTATAGAAATAATCATTATATCCATCACTTCCGCTTGCTCGTAAGACCAATATATCTCCACCATCTGCCCTATTTAAAAACCACCTCATGGCGTCATCATTTTCGGTAGCACCTCCCATTAAGCATACTCCTGTTTGATGGTTCGTGGTAACATCGGTAACATCACCAGTAAAATAACTCGTGTAACCCTGTGCAAATAGATTGCAACATAGTAAAGACAAGGCTAAAACTAATACGGCACTTTTTTTCATAATTTAATTTTTAATAAATCAATTTTTATCCTCCAACAAAGGTACAAATCTAAATTCTCCAAATTCTTCTTTATCAAATTCAGTAGCAGAGGTTCTAGTAAAAACGGTCATAATCTGGACGTCTCCTCCCACTGGAATTACCAATTTCGCACCCACTTTAAGCTGTGCTAATAATGGATTGGGAACAAAAGGTGCACCTGCAGTTACAACAATTCCATCAAAAGGAGCTTCCGTTTTAAGGCCAATATAACCATCGCCAAAAATTAGTTTTTTAGGACGATAGCCTAGTTTTGGTAAAAATAGTTTTGTTTTTTTAAAGAGTTCGTTTTGTCGTTCGATGCTATATACTTTAGCGCCTATTTCTAATAAAACTGCCGTTTGATAACCACTCCCTGTTCCTATTTCAAGAATTTTATTGCCTGCGCGTACGTTGAGTAATTCGGTTTGTTTTGCTACGGTATAGGGTTGTGATATGGTTTGATCTGCGCCAATAGGGAATGCTTTATCGACATAGGCGTGGTCTACAAAACCACTATCCATGAACAAATGGCGCGGTATGGTGTTGATTGCTTTTAAAACTTCAGTATTTGAAATCCCTTTTTCCTTAAGGACTTCTACGAGTTTTTTACGCATTCCTTTATGAGTAAATGTATCTTTCAATAAAAATTAATTACTTTATTAAGAGGTGCAAAATAAATAAAAAATTCTCGAAATCATCTTTCGATTGCTTGAGTATTTTAATATTAAATTTCTTGTTAAATGCACATTTTTTTTGTCCCTCCCGAAATTGCGAAAATACAATTCTGACCTCCCCGAAAGAGAGCGAGTCCAATTCATTGGAAATCAATTTAATTATTTATAAAAATCTACGATAATTTTTTGGGATTTGAGCAACCAAACACACTCCGTTTCCTTTTAAACCTGCTTTCAAACCGTTACATTTGTAAAAAACAATCACGCATGTTAAAAGCAGGAGTCATTGGTGCTGGGCACTTGGGAAAAATACATTTAAAATTATTAAAGCAATCTACTCAGTATGAACTAGTGGGGTTCTACGACGCTAGTCCTGAAGCCTCAAAACAGATTGAAGCTGAGTTTGGTTATAAAAGTTTTCCAACGATGGAAGCCCTTATAGAAGCCTGCGATATGTTAGACGTTGTTACTCCTACACTACATCACTATGCTTGCGCAGAAAAAGTGATCAACGCTGGAAAACATTTATTTATCGAAAAACCAATTACACATACGGTTGAAGAAGCAGATGCATTGCGTGATTTAGCAAAGCAAAAAGGAGTTCGAGGTCAAGTTGGACAAGTAGAACGTTTTAACCCTGCGTTTATGGCGGTTAAAGATATGATCACAAACACGATGTTTATTGAAGCACATCGTCTCGCCGAATTTAATCCTCGTGGTACTGATGTCTCAGTTGTATTAGATTTAATGATTCATGATATCGACGCTATTTTAAGTGTTGTTCAAAGCCCCGTTAAGGTAGTACATGCAAGTGGTGTTTCAGTAATTAGTGATACTCCCGATATTGCAAATGCGCGTATCGAATTTGAAAACGGCTGTGTTGCAAATCTTACAGCGAGTCGCATTAGTATGAAAAAAATGCGGAAGGCTCGTTTCTTTCAGAAGGATGCTTACATTTCGGTAGACTTTTTAGAAAAAAAATGTGAAATAGTAAAAATGAAGGATGCTCCAGAAAACCCAGATGATTTTGCTATGGTACTCACCAATGCAGAAGGGGTTAAAAAGCAAATTTATTTTGAAAACCCTGAAGTAGCGGCAAACAATGCAATTTTAGATGAACTAGACAGTTTTGCTGAAGCGATTAAAAACGATCGCACACCAGTAGTTTCATTATCTCAGGGCGCAGATGCTTTGCGTGTTGCGATGCAGGTGATTGAAAATTTTCAGAACATATAAGTTATCTTAAATTAAAATGGTCATTATTAAAATCTGCTAGCGCATTTTTTTTATTCATTTTTTATAGTATGGGTTGTTATTTAATTGTTTGAAAGTTTGTTAAGTTTGTTAAGTTTAAAAAAACTTAATTTTTTAAACGAAATACATGTTTTTTGGATTATCTGCTTTCTATAATTAACCAATTATGCCCCTAAAATGAAAGTTATATAACTGTCTTTATTGAATTCTCTTTGGGACGCTACCCTGTCTTCAATTGTTATAAAACCTACCCTCTTACTACTTTTTGTTTCTTCATTATTTAAAGAAAAACAAGAATTAGTAGCAACTCTTATAAAACGATTTCCTAAAGCCACATTAATTGGATGTTCTATTGCCGGAGAAATTTCCGATGATAAAGTCTCAGACTATTCGGTTTCTTTAACTGCCATTCAATTTGAAAAAACAATGCATAAATTAGTAGACGTTGTTATTAAATATATGGAGCATAACTTTGATGCTAGCAAAGAATTAGCAAATAAATTAAAAGCTACAAACCTGAAGCACGTCTTGGTTTTAAGTGATGATTTAAATGTAAATGGAGCCGATTTAGTCTCTGGATTAAAATCTACCATACCAGAAGTTAGTATTACAGGTGGTCTTGCTGGTGATGGCTCAGATTTTAAAGAAACCTTTGTAATTGATAATAATAAAATTAGTGATAATTGTATCGCAGCGGTTGGCTTTTATGGAGATGATTTAAAAATTTGTTTTAGTTCAAAAAGAAGATGGGATAGTTTTGGAATAGAGCATTTAGTTACCAAGTCTAATAAAAATGTGTTGTGCGAATTAGATGGTCTCCCTGTATTAGAATTATACAAGTTTTTTTAGGTGATAATGCTATTAACCTGCCTAGCGCTGGATTATTATTCCCATTAAGTTTAGAGTAAATGAGTATGATCGTCCCGTTATGAGAACGATGTTAAGTGTTAATGAAAAAGATCAAAGCCTAACATTTACAAGTAATATTCCCGAAGGTGCTTATATGGGATTAATAAGAGCGAATGTCGATAGATTAATAGGTGGCGCAGAAGATTCTGCTAAAACAGCATTCATAAATAATATAAAGCCAGAACTGGCTATTCTAATAAGTTGCGTAGGAAGAAGACTTGTATTAAAACAATTAGTAGAAGAAGAGGTAGCAGCAGTTAAAGAGGTTACTGGCAAAAAATCAATAATTACTAGCTTCTATTCGTATGGAAAAATTGCACCTTTTGGAGAATTTTCTCCTTGTGAGCTTCACAACCAAACGATGACTATAACAACTTTCACTGAATGCTAAAAAGCAAACAGCATAGATTTTAAGGAGGCAATTTATTAATTAACGCATTTAAATTTACCTATGAAGGAGAAGTGTCTTTAAAAATTACAATTTAGTGTGTGTGATACAGGAATAGGAGTTTCATACAACAAACAAAAAGATATTTTTAAAAGTTTTGTTCAGGCAAATGACACTATATCTGCGCTTTATGGAGGGTCAGGCTTGGGCTTATTCATAAGTAAACAACTTTTACATATTCAAGGGAGTACCTTAGAGTTAGATAGTACAAAGTGCAAAGGATCTACTTTTTGGTTTGATATTACATTTCAACTTTCAAAAAAAGAAATTTGCTATAACTCGCATTTTGCTTTTTATACTAAATCACTAAAAAAGAGTGTTTTAGTGGTGGAATACAGTAAAATAAATACATTACTGCTAAATAAATTATTTAAAAAATGCAGGTTGATTTTATGTTTGCAATAAACGGAAAACAATTACTTGAAATCTATCAAAATAATCATTTCGACCTTATATTAATGGATCTACAAATACCCATACTTGATGGTTATGAAACCACAAGTATCATTAGAAAAATGAGTAACTCCAAAAAAGCACTAATACCAATTATTGCTTTGACAGCATTTTCTGAATCTGAAATTTTTGAAAAAACAGAACGCTACAAAATGAATGGATTATTAAGTAAACCATTTGATACAAATAAGTTACATGATTTACCAACTAGTTACAGTATTCCAAAAAATATTGAAAACTAAAACTTACATATCAAAATTTATAACTCTCATTTCAGTTAATTATTTAAATTTCAAAGTGTAAAAAACAGTTCCTATTCTAGGCAACTCAAACTTGTAAACTCCATCTATTCATGCTACTTTTGATAGTGTTATTTTTACACAAGACCTTCTTATAAAACATATTCTTTCTTATAGGTCGAGTTACAAACTTTAAAATATGACTTAATGAAAAACGTAGCTGTTATTGGTGCTGGTACAATGGGTAACGGTATTGCTCACACTTTTGCACAAAAAGATTACAAAGTTCAATTAATTGATATTTCTCAAACGTCTTTAGATCGAGGTATGGCAACAATTGCCAAGAACCTTGACCGAATGGTTGCTAAAGAGAAAATCACAGAGGCTGATAAACAACAGACTTTAATGAACATCACAACACACACCTCAATTGCTGAAGGAGTTAAAGGTGTAGGTTTAGTTGTTGAAGCTGCTACCGAAAATCTAGCGTTAAAGCTTAGGATATTTAAAGAATTAGATTCACTTTGTGCACCAGATACAATACTTGCGAGTAACACTTCTTCTATTTCAATCACACAAATAGGTGCGGTAACGTCCAGACCGGAAATGGTAATAGGAATGCATTTTATGAATCCTGTCCCCATTATGAAATTGGTTGAAATCATCAAAGGATACAGTACTAGCCAGGAAACATATAAAACGGTTGAAGAGCTTTCAAAAAAACTAAACAAAGTTCCTGTTGAAGTAAACGATTATCCTGGTTTCGTGGCCAACCGGATCTTAATGCCAATGATTAATGAAGCTATTGAAACACTATATAATGGCGTTGCAGGAGTTAAAGAAATTGACACGGTAATGATGTTAGGGATGGCGCACCCAATGGGGCCGCTAGCGCTTGCAGATTTTATTGGACTAGATGTTTGTCTTTCTATATTAAATGTGATGTATGATGGTTTCAAAAACCCAAAATATGCGCCATGCCCCTTATTAGTAAATATGGTAATGGCTGGAAAAATGGGTTCTAAAAGTGGCGAAGGGTTTTACGATTATTCTGAAAATAGAAGAGCAGAAGTTGTTAGCTCGCAGTTTTAATAATCAGTAGCAGTAGCAAAATTAAAACTTTTCATGCAATTGAAATAACACCCTCTTACTACTTGCTATTTAAATTTTGTGATTTATTTTTTTTGATTTGATTTAAAATTATGGCTAAAATAGTACCTTTTAGAGCAGTTCGTCCTGCAAGAGATAAAGTGAGTTTGATTGCTTCGCGGTCTTATGACAGCTACACTCATGAGCAACGAGAATCTCGTTTGAGGGACAATCCATTTTCATTTTTACATATTGTAAATCCTGGCTACAAATACCGCCAGCATTTGAGTGGTAAACAACGGTATAAATTAGTTCGAAATAGATATCAAGAATTTAAAGAAGAACATATTTTTATAAAAGACGAACAACCTTGTTACTATTGTTATAAAATAGTAAACCGAGATGGGCTCGTTTTCCATGGAATTGTAGCTGCAGCAAGTGCTCAAGATTATGAAAAAGGCATTATCAAGAAACACGAAGACACTTTACAATACAAAGAAAAGATCTTTGTAAAATATTTAAAAACGGTTGGCTTTAATGCAGAACCTGTGCTCCTCACCTATCCTGATAATCCAGAATTAGCAGCATTGATTAAAAAACTAATGGAACCGCGTGCGGAGTATGAATTTACTACAACCTATCGTGATACACATTATTTATGGCCAATTCACGATACAACTTCGGTTAAAAGAGTTTCTGAAATTTTTGAAGCGATGGAAAAAGTTTATATAGCAGATGGACATCATCGCAGTTCGTCTTCATATTTGTTAGCTAAAAATATGAAAGCCGAAAATAAAAATCATACCGGCAAAGAACCCTATAATTATTTCATGAGTTATTTAATCCCTGAAAGCAACTTGAAAATTTATGAATTTAATCGACTAATAACTACACTTAACGGATTGAAAAAAGAAGAGTTTTTAGTCCAATTAGATGAACATTTCCGCATTGAAAATAGAGGACTAGAATATTATAAACCCTCTAAAAAACATCATTTTAGCATGTATCTTGACGGTAATTTCTATTCCTTATACCTTAGAAAAAATTATTACAAAATTACAAATGCCTTGGACGCACTAGATACTCAAATCTTATATAAATTAGTTTTAGCTCCTATTCTTGGTATTAAAGACGCTCGCAACGATACGCGGATTGAATATTCCCATGGAAAAAACGACTTGGCCTTTGTAAAAACGGCTGTTGATAAAGGTGAGTTTGCTGTAGGTTTTGGATTGGTCCCAATAACCACCAATGAAATGAAACAAATTGCCGATGAAGGCTTAAAAATGCCACCAAAAAGCACCTATATAGAACCTAAATTGCGAAGTGGTGTAACCATTTACGAATTTTAATCCTCAAAACGTTAACTTATGCATATTGCAGAAAAAATAAAAGAATATACCACTTTACTTCCTTCAGCTATTTCGCTCATCGCTGTGTCAAAAACAAAACCAGTTGCAGATCTTATGGAAGCATATGAAGTAGGACAGCGAATTTTTGGAGAAAATAAAGTGCAAGAAATGACTTCAAAATGGAAAGAAATGCCCAAGGATATCGAATGGCATATGATTGGACATGTTCAAAGTAACAAGGTTAAATATATGGCTCCTTTCGTGGATCTTATTCACGCAGTTGACAGCTTAAAACTATTAAAAGAAATTAACAAGCAAGCTAAAAATAACGACCGAACCATTCGCTGCCTTGTACAAATCAAAATTGCTCAAGAGGATAGTAAATTTGGAATGTCCTGGAATGAAGCCTTAGAACTCTTAGCTAGTGAAACTTTTAAAAGTTTAGAAAATATAGAAATAGCAGGACTTATGGGAATGGCCACTTTTACAGAGAATACTTCTCAAATAGAACAAGAATTTAAAAAACTGAAAGGATTCTTCGACGAGGGCAAAAAGAATAATCCTTCATTTAAAGAGCTAAGTATGGGGATGAGCAGTGATTATAATATCGCTATTAAAAACGGAAGTACGATGGTTCGCATTGGAAGCGATATTTTTGGTGCTAGAAACTATAATTAGTTTATATTAGATTTTTTAAAGTAATTAATTGAATTTTTTAGGTTACAAACAAGATTTTATTGGAATACGCAATTTTAGACATAGAAACTACTGGAGGTAAATACAATGAAGAAGGCATTACTGAAATTGCAATCTACCGTTTTGATGGTGAAAAAATTATTGATCAATTTGCAAGCCTTATTAATCCCGAACGACCCATCCAGCCTTTTGTAGTAAACCTTACAGGCATTAATACAGAGATGCTTCGTAATGCTCCAAAATTTTATGAAGTTGCAAAACGAATTATCGAAATCACCAAAGATGCTGTTTTAGTGGCACACAATGCCAAATTTGACAATAGAATACTTTCAACAGAATTTGATAGATTGGGCTATAATTTTGAACAAGAAACACTCTGCACCGTTGAATTAGCAAAAAAGTTAATCCCTGATATGCCTTCCTATAGTCTTGGTAAACTAGTGCGAAGTTTAGGCATCCCAATTACAGATCGCCATCGCGCCCAAGGGGATGCAAAGGCAACCGTAACACTTTTTAAATTACTTTTACTTAAAGATACTGACAAGGAAATTGTCAAACAATTCGTCAAAAAAGACCCGAAAAAACAAGTAGATAGTAAGTTACTGAATATTATCAGAGAGGCTCCAACAACAACTGGGGTTTATTATATGCACCGCGAAGATGGTACTATCATTTACATTGGAAAAAGCAACAATATAAAAAAACGCATTACACAGCATTTTACTAGTGACAATAGAAAAAGTAAAGTAATACAACAAGAAGTAGCAGAGGTTACCTATGAAAATACTGGCAACGAATTGGTGGCACTTTTAAAAGAAAATGATGAGATTAAACGCCACAAGCCTAAACACAATAGAGCGCTTAGACGCACTGTCTTTCAATATCAACTAAGCACATTAGTAGACAAAGAAGGGTATATAAACTTAAAAATTGAAAAGTCTGATGCTCGAAAGAAGCCATTATTGACCTTCAGCAACTACCAATCTGTAAAAAATAGGATGGCAAATATTGTTGAAAAATATTCACTTTGCCAACGTCTAACCGGACTTCACACTACAACTGGCGCTTGTTTTAATTATACCATTAAACAATGTAATGGTGCCTGTGTGGAAAAAGAATCTGCTAAACAATATAACGAACGTGCTCAAGAATTTATAGATGCAACTAGCTATATTAATGAAAATATGTTGATTATTGATAAAGGTCGCGATGTAGATGAAAGATCTGTAATTTTAGTTAAGAATGGCGTTTTTAAAGGCTTTGGTTTTTATAGCCTAAATCATCAAATAAACAATCCTGAAATTTTGAAAAGTATTATTCGACCAGTAAGTAATAATAAAGATTCACAGCATATAATACAGAGTTATTTAAGAAAAAACAAAGTCATTAAAATCATGAAATTAACCACAGAAGATAGTATTTAGCATAAACTTACTTACTTTAGCTAGCAACAATTAGATTTGACTTCAACAAAAAATATTAGTTTACGCAATAAACTTCATACAATCATCTATGAGGCAGATACTCCTATGGGCAAGTTGTTTGATATCATCTTGCTCATTTTAATTGTGGTTAGCGTAATTTTTGTAATGCTGGAAAGTGTTAAAGGTTTTCCAGAATACATATACGACTGGCTATATTACGGAGAATGGGTAATTACAATTTTCTTTACATTCGAATATATTGCGAGGATTGTCACCGTTAAAAAACCTTCTACTTATATTTTTAGTTTCTATGGCATTATAGATTTACTTTCAACAATACCACTTTATCTATCGTTTATACTCGCTGGAACCAATGTACTACTTGCAGTAAGAGCCTTACGTTTATTAAGGGTATTTAGAATTTTAAAAATAGCAAGATATATAGGTGAATCTAACAAGCTTTCAAAAGCGCTTAAGGATAGTCGTCCTAAAATTTTAATCTTTCTTTTTGCTGTATTAATCATAAGTATCATTGCTGGTACGGTGATGTATCTAGTTGAAGGAGAAGAAAGTGGTTTTGTAAGCATCCCTGTAAGTGTGTATTGGTGTATTGTTACCTTAACTACTGTTGGTTTTGGAGATATTGCACCCGTTACTCCTTTCGGGCAATTTATAGCTGCGCTAATTATGATTATGGGGTACGGTATTATAGCGGTACCTACAGGAATTGTAAGCGCAGAATACACAAAAGCCATTAATGATGATAATCAAGATGACCCCAGTTATGTGCACGTAAACAGCCAATCTTGTGGTAACTGTAATGCTGAAACACATCGCGATGATGCTGAATTCTGCCATAAATGTGGATTCGAACTTCATCCAGAATAACTTTGAGACTAATGCAGAAGCCTTTATTAATATGTGTTGTTGGCCCCACAGCTATTGGTAAAACAACACTAGGCATACAAATTGCCAAAGCTTTTTCTACGGAAATCATTTCGGCAGATTCTCGACAGTTTTATAAAGAAATGACCATTGGAACAGCTGTACCTTCTGCGGAAGAATTAGCTGCGGTAACACATCATTTTATTCAGCACACCTCTATTTTTGAAAAATATACCGTTGGAGATTTTGAACGAGAAGCAATAAACAAACTAAGAGAACTTTTTAAAACTAGAAACATGGCGGTCTTAGTGGGTGGCTCTGGATTGTATATAGATGCTGTTGCAAAAGGATTGGATAAATTTCCAGAAATAGACCCTAAAGTTCGCGAAGAGTTGAATGCAGCATTAGAAAATAACGGGATCGAATATCTACAAAAAGAATTAGAAAAGGCAGACCCTACTACTTTTAAGAATATTGATATTAAAAATCCAAGACGTATCATTAGGGCCTTAGAAATATTTCGTTCTTCTGGGAAACCTTATTCTTCTTTTATAACGTCTCAAACCACACAAAGAGAATTCACAACGTTATATATTGGACTCAAAGCGGAAAGACCCTTAGTATATGATCGTATCAATCAACGAGTTGATACGATGTTAGCCGAAGGTTTACTAGAAGAAGCTGAAAGATTATTTCCTCACAAAGACCTGAACTCTTTACAAACAGTGGGCTACAAAGAATTATTTAATTATTTTGAAGATGCTATTTCAAAAGATGAAGCCATTGAAGAAATTAAAAAGAATACTCGGAGGTTTGCAAAAAGACAAGTTACTTGGTTTAGAAAAAATGAAGCAATACAATGGTTTGATTACAACTCTCCTATTGAGAATATACTGAATTATATTCAAAAAAAAACGCTCTAAACTAGAGCGTTTTTACATATATTACAGCTTTATAAAACTAATTTTTTACTTCGCTTTTTACCACAAGACGAAATCCCTCCCCGTGAATATTTATAATTTCAACATCGTCTTCCTGTCCTAGATACTTTCTTAATTTAGCAATATAAACATCCATACTTCTTGACGTAAAATAATTATCATCTCTCCATATTTTTGTTAAGGCCAGCTCTCTTGGCATCAAATCGTTTTTATGTAAAGCAAGGAGACGTAATAATTCATTCTCTTTAGGGGAAAGCTTCACTGGATCGCCATCATTATATGTTAAAAACCTTAATTTGGAATTCAAAAAGAAATTACCAATCTCAAATTCAAACTGTTTGCTATCTGCAACAGAATCAGTTGATTTTCTTTGAATGATAGCTTTAATTTTCATTAGCAGTACTTCACTATCAAAAGGCTTATTAAGGTAATCATCAGCTCCTACTTTGTATCCCTTAAGTACATCTTCTTTCATTGCCTTAGCAGTCAAAAATATTATAGGAATTTCTTCATTTTTTTCTCTAATTTCTTTGGCAAGTGTAAATCCATCTTTATAAGGCATCATTACATCTAGAATACAAAGATCATAATCATCCTTTTTAAATTTTTCAAAACCTTCCATTCCATTTTTAGCATGTGTAACGTTATAGTCGTTCATTGCCAAATAATCCTTTAGAACTGTTCCAAAATTTGGATCATCTTCTACTAGTAGTATTTTTTTATTTTCGGTTTCCATATATTAAGATATTAAGTGTAATTTTATAGTAAAGGTACTTCCTTTTCCTTGTTCGCTATCTACAGTAATTTTTGCATCGTGATCATCAAGAATTCTTTTTACATAAGACAGTCCGAGACCGTGGCCTTTAACGTTATGTATATCACCTGTTGAAACTCTGTAAAATTTTTCAAAAATTTTCTTTTGTTCATTTTTACTCATTCCAACACCTTGATCTCTAATTTTTAGTACTACCTCATTATTTGTATTTTCAGTAAACACATCTATTTTGGGTAGGTGTTCAGAATACTTCACGGCATTTTCTAATATATTAACAAATACATTTATCATATGAGATTCGTTTACTAAAACATCCCTTTTTAATGCTCCAAAATGAGTATTTATGTCTCCGCCACTATCTTCAACAATTAAACTAATGTGAGAAATTGAATCTTCAATAATGTCATGAAGATCATATTTTTCCTTAGGCAAGTCAAGTTCATTCTTCTCTAATTTAGATATTCTCAACACATTCTCTACTTGCTCATGCATTCTGTTATTCTCGTCTCGAATCATCCCCATATAACGGGTAAAAAAATCTTGATTTCCTTTAACTTTTGGGTTTTTCAAAGCATCTAGCGCAAGGTTAATCGTTGCAATTGGAGTTTTGAACTCGTGAGTCATATTATTGATAAAATCATTCTTTATCTGCGCCAATTGTCTTTGTTTAAAAATTTGAGAAATGGCACTGTAAAATGTGATAAAAATAACGCTAGTAAAGGTCAATGAAAGTATTGTCATCCCTAAAACAGAACTTAAAACATACTTGTCTTTCTCATAAAAATTAACATATAACTGATATTCCTTATTGAGATCATTATTATCAAAGAGCGGAACTTTAAATGTCGATTCTGGTGCAATCTCAAACTTCTTTGACCTTACTTTAGTAGCTAAATTATTGCTATAAACAGCGAACTGAAACCTTGCATTAACCCCTCTTACTCCTAATTCGTCTAAGATTACTTCTTCAATTTCTTCACTACTTACTCTTCTATGAATGGGTTCTGAGGTTGAAGTATTTGCAAAAAATGATTCAAACTGTGCACGCTCATATGGCTTTAACCTACTAAATGTTTCAGTTTTAATTTCTTGTGTACCACTGCCATCTATATTCTTAGAAATTTTAGTCGCTTTTTTCTTACTTGTAATCTTTTTGTATATAAGACTATCGAGATCAGAATTTAAAATACCAGACGACAGTTTATAATCTTCTTCCATTATTCCATCAGAGAAGATATAAGCATCATTTCCATCTTCACTATTTATCTTATAGATAAGCTCGCTAATACTAACATTTTGAACATCACCCTTTTCAGAAAGAATATCACTATAGAGATCAAAATACCGTTCAGTCTCGTTCAATTCAATTTCTGCTGAGCTATTAATTAAAGCTTGTCGAACATTAGAAATAAACTGACTTTCCTTATTATTATAAGAATTTGATATCCAATATGATTGAACAAAAATAATCCCCACCAGTGACAATGACATTAATGCTATCAACAAGCCAAAGAGCTTTTTATCCATTACTCAAAAATAGGATTTTAACATTTAGCTTAAGTTATGTTTAACCAAATGTTAACAGAAGGCAACTAAACTCAGGGAAATGAACTGTTCTTTATAAGGGCGTCAATTTGTAATACTTGAAGAGAAGTCGAATCAATGTCCATATTTTCTATATGATAGGTAGCTAATTTTAGTTTCTTTTCATCGTCCCATTGATGCTTCATTCGTGCGAGCACCTGTTCTTTTGAAGTATTATCTCTTTGCATCACCCGTTGTATTCTAAAATCCTGTGGTGCAGTAACTAAGATCGTAGCATCGCAATTTTTATAACTAGCATTTTCAAATATAATTGCAGCTTCTTTAATACAGTAATTTGCATTTTGCTTTCGGCACCATCTTTCAAAATGTGAAGCGACTTTAGGGTGAATAATATTATTTAATTCTGAGAGCAGTGAAGCATTATTAAAAACCTTATTAGCAATATACTTTCTATCGGGTCCCTCTTCATTATAGGAACTAACCCCTAATAATTCAATAACTCGTCGACGCACAATTTTAGAGCTAGTCAGGATTCTTTTAGCTTCAATATCAGCAATATAAACAGGAACCTTTAAGGCTTTAAACATTTTTGCCACAGTAGTTTTACCACATCCAATCCCCCCTGTAAGTCCTATAATTTTCATTTGAAAAGTAAAATATCAATTTTTTTTGTTTCCATTTCAATATTTAAAATCTCATTTGGAATTTCAATAAGTTCTGGAGTCATAAAATTATCTTCCTTGTTCCTTTTGTCATAGTCACAAATGATTTTAAAATCTTTTACCGAAATGGTATTAAATAAAGAAACAGGAACCGTAAAAGTTAATTTTATTGTCTTTGGAAGTAATTTAATTGTCCCCTCCATAGGTTGATTAATAACCTCTATAGGAATGCTTATTTCCTTTTGAGAGAATTCTTCAACATCTATAGATACTACAACATTTTTAGATTCAATTTTAATTTTTGCGGTGTCTATCTTTTGAAAAGCTAGTGTCGTAGTAATATCGTCTTCAATATTGTTTAAAGAGAGTATTTGTGTTTTAATTATTTGCAGCGTGTCTATATATTTTTTTGCCCCAGTAACGATTAGTGAGTCTGGCTCCAACTTTGGCCTTCCAACTTGCTGAAAACCATCTTTATATTTAATGTCAGAACTTAGTTGAATAGCAATTTTTTTGAAATTAACGGCATCTAATATAATCTCCAATTCTTGAGGCGATGTTTTATTAACGGTTCCTCCACTTTTTATTTGCTTTTGAATGAGCGGTGAAAGTTCCGTTTCACTAATAAAAACTTTTCTGGATTTAATATCAGCTATTTCAGACACATCAACATTAATTATTGGTCTTTTAAAATAAAGATATAGCAATTCAAATTTATTAGCAGAAACTGTGTACGAAATTTTTTTAGGATTATTATCCGAAAAAACTGTTCCTTGAGGAGCATTCGTATACAAAATAAATGACTGAAATGTCGCTGTATCTTGTTTTGAAAACTTGGTCAAAACCCAAAATACGGTAGCCAAAATCAAGAAAAAGAAAAATGCCTTTAACTTAGGATTCTTAAAAGGATTAATAAATAATTTAGCCATATACTATTTAAAAAAAAGTTGTGGGAATTGTATTTCTGGATCCCTTTTTAAAACACTTATATACCAATTTGATTTTAAGAAGCCCCAACCGTATCCAAAAAATTGAACAAATACGGAAACTACCACTAATAAAGAAATCTTTATATTCCCAATTTTATAGAATGAATGTACTACTAATATGATTAAATACGTGAGCAACGGCAGTAAAAAAAGCCAGGAAAAAATAAATACCAGTAGTATTGATAAAAGGACAAATAAAATAAATGACGTGGGGAACCAAAAGGTAAGCTTTGCTGCCCTAGGATGCCATTTTGTAAGTATTGGCCTTACCATCCCAAACTTTTCTACTTGAACCGCAAATTTATGTAATGAAATCCTTCGCTTATGAAAAACGGCAGCACTTGGAATAAAAGCTGTTTCAAACCCAACATTCTCTATTCTCAAAGATAGGTCTGGATCCTCTCCTGGGTGTATTTTTGAAAATCCCTTTGTTGTCTCGAAGGCCTTCTTTGATATTCCCATATTAAAACTACGGGGTTCAAACTTTTGTAATGATTTTTTACTTCCACGAATTCCACCCGTCGTTAATAACGACGTCATCGTATAGTTAATGGCTTTTTGAAGATTACTAAAACTTTTATGAGCTGTATCTGCTCCACCAAAACAATCTACAAAGTGGTTGTTTAAAAATTCGTCCACAACAATAAGATAATCCGGAGGCATAATAACATCACTGTCTAATATTATAAAATAATTTCCTTTAGCTCGTTTCATTCCATAGTTTCTTGAATCACCAGGACCAGAATTGGCTTTGGTGTAATAAGAAATAGTTAGTTCTTGGTTAAAATCGTTGACTACGCTTTCAGAGGTTTCAGAGGAACCGTCTTCAACAATAACAATTTCATATCCCTCTTCAAATTCTACGGAAGTAAAACTCTCCAGTAACTCTCTGATTTCATGAGGTCTATTGTATACAGGGATGATAAAAGAGTAGTTTCGTTTCATGGAGATAAAGTTATATAAAAAAACCACCTTAGCCGAGGCCAAGGTGGTTTTCAAAATAAATAAGAAATAAATTAACGCTTAATCACTTTATAACTTCCAGTTACTCCATTAGAGGTAACTTTCATAATATAAGATCCCGTTGAAAATTCACTAATATTTAACTGTGAACTAGTAGCATTAACCTTTTGAGATAATACCACTTGACCTAACAAGTTATAAATACTCACCGTATCAATGTTATTAGTAGCACTTAAATTAAGTACATCTGAAGATGGGTTAGGGAAGTATGTAAATCCTTCTACCGCTGCATCGTCTAATCCTAAAACATCTGTTGTAAAGCTAATTATTGGAATAAGTCCAGATGTTACCATATTATCACAAAGTGATACAATGTACAAGTCGTATGTAGTATTGTTAGTAAGACCTGTAGCCGTTGACATCAACATCATGGTATCCTCTGCAAATGCCGGTGTATCAGTAGTAGGGTCGTCTCCAGTTGCAAATACCGCTACTCTGTAACCATTAATTGCCTCTGCAACAGCATTCCAACTTATATCCACAGACTCTGCCATAACATTACTCAAGTTAATACCAGTAGGTGTTGGACAAGGTGGTGGTGGTACACAAATTACATTTGCAGCCCATCCCCCTTGTGTTACAGATCCATCTGAAGTAAATGTAACAAACAAGTTACCTCCAGGTATAGTACTGGCTATTTGACCAATATTTTGAACACCCAATACAGCATCAGACAATTCTGGAGCAGTAGCATCATCACCATCAAATACTCTTAGGAAATCAAAGTTATCTTCAATTTCAACAAAAGTAAAATCTAATGTTATAATATTATCAGGACTATCTGCAACAATTAAAAAAGAAATGTCCTCGTTATTTTGATAAGGATTATCTGTTCCTCCTGTATCAAAAAACTCATTTCCACAAGCAGGCGGTTCTTGTAACGTATTAAAAGATACCATATCGGTTAAAGAAAAGCCGTCTGCATCACAATCTGCTTGAATATATGCATCATATGATGTTGTTTGCATTAAACCAGTTGCAACAGTCATTGTGGTTCCAGAGGCAACCATTTCTGTATATACGGGAGTAGCCGTCAAAGGATCATCTCCAGCATTAAATACTGAAGCGATATAACCATTAGAAGCGTTTGCAACCTCATTCCAAGATAAATCTGCAGTTGTAGCTGTTATATTATCAACTATAAATCCTGAAGGACTAGGACATGCGGGTGGTGGGTTACACGTTATATCTGCATCCCATCCTGGGTTTGGTACTACCCCACTCGAAAAGAAATCAAATAATAATGACCCATCTGCGGCAGCGGAAGTAAATACTACTGGAGTATCTCCCATAGCAACTTCAGGAACTTGTTGAAAACCAGTTCCATCTCCAATATCTACCAATAGTATATCAAAACCACCTCCACCGGTGTCAACAAATACAAAACTAGCGGTAACTAAGTCCCCAGCATTATCAGGTAATATGTTTACTTGATACGCTTCATTGTTATCAAAATCATTATCGGGTCCTCCAGTGTCATAAAATTTTCCGCCACAAGCTGGTGGTGCTATTAAAGTAGTAAAATCTACAGGATTAACTGAGGATAAACCGCTGGCACCACAATCTGAAGTAACATATAAATCATAACTTGTTGACGCCATAAGACCTGTTGCCGTAGTCATCGTTGTGCCTGCAGCTAAAATTTCATTATACACAGGGGTAGCTGTCATAGGATCCGCACCATCTGCAAATACATCTACAATATAACCATTTGTTGCCGCTGCTTGGGCATCCCAAGATATTGCAGCATCTGTTAATGTAGGTGTAACCACAATATTGATTACCTCAGGACACGTTGGTGGTGGACAGAATTGTAAAGAAAAAGCTTGAACGGATCCTGTATCACCGCCTGCATCATCACAAACTTTTAGCTGCCAATCTCCATTAATCTCTTCTCCGTTAAAAGCCACGGCAAAAGAACCTCCTTCTGCTGCATAAGGACCTGTTCCAAATGGAGCAGTAGCAGCTGTGATATCAGCGCCACCGTCAGAAAACTGTGTCATATTATATCCGTCGTCAGTTCCGCCACCATTATCATCAGATAAAAGCAACTCAGTCCCTAAGGGAGAAACTAAAAATAAATCTAAATCTGCAGAGAAAGTATGAAGAATATCTATTTGAGCAAAATCAAGTACAACATCGGTTCCTATTATTCCAGATTCCGCTATAGTAACTGGAACAAGGTTTGGAGCGACTGCACAATCTGCCGTAACATTACCAGCACCATCAATGTCTAGTGGAACCGCAGTAGCTGCAGTTTCCATGCACGTTGGTGGTGGAGCATTACTACAAATTGTCAATGAAAATGCTAGTACTGTTCCAGTATCACCAGCAGCACCATCACAAACTTGTAATTGCCAATCTCCATTTATCTCTTCTCCAGCAAATGCTGTTGCAAAGGCTCCGCCTTCAGCCGCAAAAGGTGCTGTATTATAAGGAGCCGTAGCCATTGTTATATCTGCTCCACCATCCATAAAAATGGTGTTGTTATAAGCATCATCATCATTACCACCTAATTCATTTGCTAATAAGAGCGAAGCTCCAGAAGGCGAAACAAGTGTTAATTGTAAATCTGCTGACCACGTGTGGGCAATATCTACGGTTACATTATCAATATTTGCACCGGTTCCAATCAAACCACTTTCTGCAACCGTTACGGGCACTAAATTAGGAGCTACAGCACAATCGGCTGTTTGTGTTTCTGTACCATCAATATCAAAAGGTACTACTGTTGCTGTAGAAGTAACACACGCCGGTGGTGGTGGTACATCATCACTACAAATTGTCAATGAAAATGCTAGTACTGTTCCAGTATCACCAGCAGCACCATCACAAACTTGTAATTGCCAATCTCCATTTACTTCTTCTCCAGCAAATGCCGTTGCAAAGGCTCCGCCTTCAGCCGCAAAAGGTGCTGCATTATAAGGAGCCGTAGCCATTGTTATATCTGCTCCACCATCCATAAAAATGGTGTTGTTATAAGCATCATCATCATTACCACCTAATTCATTTGCCAATAAGAGCGAAGCTCCAGAAGGCGAAACAAGTGTTAATTGTAAATCTGCTGACCACGTGTGGGCAATATCTACAGTTACATTGTCAATATTTACTCCGGTTCCAATCAAACCACTTTCTGTAACCGTTACGGGTACTAAGTTAGGTGCTACAGCACAATCGGCTGTTTGTGTTTCTGTACCATCAATATCAAAAGGCGCTGCTGTTGAAGCATATATATTACAGTCTGTTGGTGGTGGTGGTGGTGTTTGAGCTGTTTGAATATCATCATAATAATATGTACTACCGTCACCGGCTAAGCCAACAATAAACTCAAAGAAAACCACTACACGAACAAAATCTGTCCCTCCAGTCATTCCTGTAAAATCATAGGTAAGGGTTTCCCAGCCATTCATAACAGCAGTATTAACGTCCATCTCTATGCCTACTGAATTGTCTGCATTTTCTAAACGCATTCTTACAGGGATATTATCTTTTGGAGACCACGATTTCATAGAAACCATCTCTGTTGTAGAGAAATCTATAGGGGTATCTAAATTAAGTGCAGTTCCTGCAAAAAATTGTGCACCCGCTGTTTTCGTAGTTCTCATAACAGTTGCGCTTGGATTGCCCGTCATATCAGGATTCGCTTCAACAACAGAATCTGCACCTTCAAAGCCAACAAAATCATAAGATCCTGCTGGAAGTTCAAAGTCTACTGGCAAGGCTACTAACCCACCGCCGGCTTCTTCTCCAACAACGTTCATCACCAGATGAAAGTCTGGAAAACCAATAGCTGTCCCATTCGTAGGATTCGTTATACCACAAGCATCAGCTAATATCCAACTTACCCCTGTTTGTCCTATATCATTAGAACCAATACGCCAGGCAGAACCATCGGCTTGTACAAACTCAAACACCATGACAGCACCTGCCGGTATCGTCGCAGTAACAGGAACACTAACTACTGTTCCCAAATCTGCAGGAGTACTGGTATAGGTAGCAGTTCCTTCAAGAACCAAAGTTCCTCCTGGGAAAGCTACACCGGTAGAAGACCAAATATTTACTGTAACCACTACAGGATCGGTAGCTTCTTGAACACCAAATTCAGCAGCTGTAACATTAAAATCTCCAGCAATACCAAAATCATTCGCAAGGTCAAAATCCCTGAAATAATGGTTTTCTGCATTTACACCAGCAGTACCACAAGCCACAGAACCTATTCCGATGGTTTGTGAAGCACTATGCGTAATGGTAACTGGAACACGATTTTGGTTAGCAATAGGTGTTGATAACCTAGTAGCCGTACCCGCAACATTATCCCAGTTACTAGGAACAATAAGTCCAGAGTTGTCTTGATTAAACGCATAGTTCGAAGTGGTAATGCCACTGCGCACTGATGTTGTTTGTGTTTGTGCCACCCTAGAAATATTTGAATCCGGGTTAACTTGATTTACTTGGGCATAAGATTGATGGGAAAAACCACAACAAACTAAAACCCACGCCAAAATAATAAACGTAGTTTTTTTCATAATAAATTATAAATTAGTTAATACTTGCTTAAAGATATTGAAAATATCTTAAAAGACAAATATTATTCGACGAGTAACATATTTATCCGAGAGCCGTATAATATGATTAAAAAATTACTGTCAATATGCTTTTATTAAGTCTCTCTTTTTTGTAAGGATTGGCTTTGGTATAATAAGAAATCATTAGTTCTTGGCTAAAATGGTTGATTACGCTTTTCGAAGTTTCTGAAGAACCATCTTCAAGAGTTGCAACCACGTGCCTTTCTTTAAATATCACAGAAGTGAAACTATGGAGTAACTATATGATTTAAAAACATCTAATGTAAGTAGGGATGATAAAAGAGTAGTTTCGTTTCACGGAGATTAAAGTCATAAAAAAACCACCTTAGCTAAAGCCAAGATGGTTTTTTAAATAAATGTGAGAAAAATTAACGTTTAATCACCGTATAGCTTCCAGTTACTCCATTAGAGGTTACTTTCATAACATAAGATCCTGTTGCAAATTCACTAATATTTAATTGTGAACGAGTAGCATCAATCTTTTGAGATAATACCAATTGTCCTAGTAAGTTATAGATACTTACACTGTCGATGTTGTTAGTAGCACCCACATTAAGTACATCTAAAGCTGGGTTAGGGAAATATGTAAACCCATCCACAGCAGTATCTTCTAATCCTAGAACAGGTACACAAGAAACATCAAGCACATAATTACCGGTTGCTCCGCCAAAACCGTGCACAAGGATATAGTAAGTAGAAGTACCGTCACTTTCCCAAGAAATAGAGGATTGAACACCACAGTCATCATCGTTACCGTCTACGCAAACAAGTGCAGCACAGTCTCCTTCAAAAACTGAAATTTTACTATCATAACCTGTTCCGTTACATAATGTAGCAGTTACAGTTGCTGTGAGGCCACTACTGTCTGTAAACGCGTACCAAACACCTGGTGCTGTAATCGTAGCACCACATTCTGCACCAGCAACACCGTCATCTGGAGTTGCGCCTGTTGTTGTACCTGAAGCTGAACCTCCACAATTAATTGCAATTGCATCTTCACAAAGATCATTTTCAACCGTTGAAGTAAATGTAAGATCTACTTCTATAGAAGTACCATCTGCATCGCAATCTGCTCGCAGATATGCATCGTAGGATGTAACTCCTATTAAACCCATAATAGTTATAGATGTCATTCCAGCTACTATAATCTCATCGGCCACTGGAGTATCCATTGTAGGGTCATCACCTTCATTAAATACTCTTAATATATAGCCATTACTAGCTTCAGCTACTGCATCCCAAGAAAAATCTGCACTTGAAGAGGTAATACCATCTACCATAAAACCGGTAGGACTAGGGCAAGCGGGAGGTGGATTACATGTTATGTCTGCATCCCATCCTGGATTAGGCACAATACCACTAGAGAAAAAGTCAAATAGTAAAGCACCGTCTGCCGCTATTGATGTAAACACCAATGGATCATCTCCTGCAGAAACGTCAACTTCAGGTACTTGTACAAATACACCATCTCCAATATCTACCAATAGCATATCAAATCCACCACCACCAGTATTCACTAACTGAAATGTCGCTACAACTAAATCACCTGGATTATCAGGCAAGATGTTTACTTGATATGCTTCATCGTTATCAAAATCATTATCTGGCCCTCCGGTGTCATAAAATTTTCCGCCACAGGCTGGTGGCGCTATTAAAGTAGTAAAATCTACAGGATTAACTGCGGATAAACCGTTGGCGCCACAATCTGAAGTAACATATAAATCATAACTTGTTGACGCCATAAGACCTGTCGCCGCAGTCATCGTTGTACCTGCTGCTAAAATTTCATTATACACTGGGGTAGCTATCATAGGATCAGCACCATCTGCAAATACATCTACAATATAACCATTTGTTGCCGCTGCTTGGGCATCCCAAGATATTGCAGCATCTGTTAATGTAGGTATAACCACAATATTGATTACCTCAGGACAGGCTGGTGGTGGACAGAATTGTATTGAGAATGCTAACACTTGGCCTGTATCTCCGCCAACTGTATCACAAATTTGTAGTTGCCAGTCTCCTGTAATGTCTACACCAGCAAAAGCTGCAACAAAAGTTCCACCTTCAGGTGTATAAGGCCCTGCATTGTATGGTGCTGTAGCATCCGTTATGGTTTCTCCATCATCTTGAAAAACAGTTCCTACATATGCATCATCATCGTTACCACCAAGATTGTCAGCTAATACTAATGAAGTACCATCTGGAGCAATAAGGGTTAACTCTAAATCTGCAGACCAAGTATGGGTAATGTCCATAGATACACTTTGGATATCATATTCCATACCTATCGTACCTGTTTCTGTAACGGGAGCATTAACTAAGTTTGGAGCTGCAACACAATCGGCTGTGGTAGTTTCTACACCATCTATATCTAAAGGCAAATCTACACCAAGTGCATCAAAACACATTCCTGGAGGAGGCGGTGGTCCATCATCACTACAAATTGTCAATGAAAATGCTAGTACTGTTCCAGTATCACCAGCAGCACCATCACAAACTTGTAATTGCCAATCTCCATTTACTTCTTCTCCAGCAAATGCCGTTGCAAAGGCTCCGCCTTCAGCCGCAAAAGGTGCTGCATTATAAGGAGCCGTAGCCATTGTTATATCTGCTCCACCATCCATAAAAATGGTGTTGTTATAAGCATCATCATCATTACCACCTAATTCATTTGCTAATAAGAGCGAAGCTCCAGAAGGCGAAACAAGTGTTAATTGTAAATCTGCTGACCACGTGTGGGCAATATCTACGGTTACATTGTCAATATTTGCACCGGTTCCAATCAAACCACTTTCTGCAACCGTTACGGGCACTAAATTAGGAGCTACAGCACAATCGGCTGTTTGTGTTTCTGTACCATCAATATCAAAAGGTACTACTGTTGCTGTAGAAGTAACACACGCCGGTGGTGGTGGTACATCATCACTACAAATTGTCAATGAAAATGCTAGTACTGTTCCAGTATCACCAGCAGCACCATCACAAACTTGTAATTGCCAATCTCCATTTACTTCTTCTCCAGCAAATGCCGTTGCAAAGGCTCCGCCTTCAGCCGCAAAAGGTGCTGCATTATAAGGAGCCGTAGCCATTGTTATATCTGCTCCACCATCCATAAAAATGGTGTTGTTATAAGCATCATCATCATTACCACCTAATTCATTTGCCAATAAGAGCGAAGCTCCAGAAGGCGAAACAAGTGTTAATTGTAAATCTGCTGACCACGTGTGGGCAATATCTACAGTTACATTGTCAATATTTACTCCGGTTCCAATCAAACCACTTTCTGTAACCGTTACGGGTACTAAGTTAGGTGCTACAGCACAATCGGCTGTTTGTGTTTCTGTACCATCAATATCAAAAGGCGCTGCTGTTGAAGCATATATATTACAGTCTGTTGGTGGTGGTGGTGGTGGTGTTTGAGCTATTTGAATATCATCATAATAATATGTACTACCGTCACCGGCTAAGCCAACAATAAACTCAAAGAAAACCACTACACGAACAAAATCTGTCCCTCCAGTCATTCCTGTAAAATCATAGGTAAGGGTTTCCCAGCCATTCATAACAGCAGTATTAACGTCCATCTCTATGCCTACTGAATTGTCTGCATTTTCTAAACGCATTCTTACAGGGATATTATCTTTTGGAGACCACGATTTCATAGAAACCATCTCTGTTGTAGAGAAATCTATAGGGGTATCTAAATTAAGTGCAGTTCCTGCAAAAAATTGTGCACCCGCTGTTTTCGTAGTTCTCATAACAGTTGCGCTTGGATTGCCCGTCATATCAGGATTCGCTTCAACAACAGAATCTGCACCTTCAAAGCCAACAAAATCATAAGATCCTGCTGGAAGTTCAAAGTCTACTGGCAAGGCTACTAACCCACCGCCACCTCCAGTAGTTACAGTAATCGTATAATCCTCAGTTTGACCAAATTGAGTTCCTAAACACGGGTCTAAATAATTGGTAGTACCAAATATTTTCTTTACTCTCATTCTAGTATCACCAGCAGTAACGCCAGCGGGCACATCAATCATACCTGTTGCCTCAATGCCATCTGTTCCTGTTGAGTTCTCTATAAGCTCTGTAATTTCGTAAACTTCACCTGCATCATCCAAAACTTCATTTTGATTCCAATCAACAAAAACAACAAATCTGTTTATAAAGTTTCCAGCAGTATTACCTTCTAAAGTTATTGGATAACTAATACCTTCTTCCATAGTTCCAACAATAGCTGTATAATCTTCATGACTAGGATTAGCATTTACTGTTGCATCAGTAACATTGCTAATTCCAGCAACCTCAACCAATGTCAAAGGCTCGATATCAATTATAAATACATTAGGCCCACAATATGGAGCTGGAAATCCACCGCCTCCAACAGCCGCGCAGGTTAAAGCAGGAAAACCATTGTCTGTAGCTTGGTTGGTTCCGCCACCACAAAATGTCGCTTCATTAATTACTATAAAATAAGTGCCTGATTCAGTAGCGGTCCATGTAATTGAACATCCATCTCCGTCACCGGCACCAAAAGCATCAACTGACCCACTAGGAGCAATAATTGTAAAGTCAGGCACCCAAGAGCCAGCACCAGGACCGTTACACATACTAAAAGTGTATTCATTTCCATTGACAAAGCCCCCTGCAGTATACGCTTCCGAAGCCCACACTTGAAAATCAGTGATTTCATTAAATGGGCACCCAGCTGCTATCGTTGGGGCTCCACCAAAATTAGTGTTAAAATCAACATAACCTGTTGTTGGTGATGGATTTACCCAAACAACACACTCGCTACCAGCATTAAAGCTTGAAGTAAACAAAGGTGAATAATCACTTGCACTAAGCGTGTTAGAAATAGATCGTTGCCCTTCACCAGCAATAAAATCTGCCTTTTGAAGCCCAAAACGACTTTTGTCTTTTATCTGAATTGATTTCATCTTCTTATGCTCAGTAGTATTTTGAGATACGAACCTAGTGTTTCCTTCTAAACCTAAAAAAAGAACATCTTTAGAAGTGGCTGAAGCACTTCTCTCTGATGAGGTCTGAGTTTGTAGCACCCGAGAAGTATTTGAATCCGGGTTAACCTGATTTACTTGGGCGTAAGATTGATATGAAAAACCAAAACAAACTAAACCCCACGCTAAGATAATAAACGTAGTTTTTTTCATAATAAATTATAAATTGTAAATTAATAAATACGCGTTTGAAGGTATTGAAAATATGATGCTAAAAAAATATTAATCGATGAATAACCCTTTTAAACGACAAGAAAAAAAGAAACTATGAAATCAAAAGCCCGCTATTAAATAAATAATAGCGGGCTTTAATTTAATCTAAATAAATTATTTCTCTTCCGTAAATGTATCCATAACGCTGTCGCTCACGCCCATATTACTAAACCCTCCATCATTAAATAAGTTTTGTAATGTTACTCGTTTAGTTAGATCACTAAACATAGCAATGGTATAGTTTGCGCAATCCTCTGCTGTAGCATTACCTAGCGGGCTCATTTTTTCTGCATATGCCATAAAACCATCAAAACCCTTAACTCCCTGTCCCGCCGTTGTTGGTGTTGGAGACTGTGATATGGTATTTACGCGAACGTTTTTATCTTTCCCAAAGAAATATCCAAAGCTACGGGCAATAGACTCTAGATATGCCTTATTATCTGCCATATCATTATAGTCAGGAAAAACTCGTTGTGCCGCCATATACGTCAAGGCCACAATACTCCCCCACTCGTTCATGGCATCTTTGTTATAAAGCACATTCATTGTTTTATGAAATGAAACCGCTGAAACATCCCATCCTTTTTCTGTGTAATTATAATTTTGGTTTGTATAATGGTTCCCTTTACGAACATTAACAGACATTCCAATACTATGCAATACAAAGTCTAATTTTCCTCCTAGAACTTCCGTTGCTTTTGCGACAAGGTTTTCTAAATCTTCAATTGAGGTTGCATCTGCCGGAATAACTTGTGAGTTTGTTTTTTCTGCTAATTCATTTATCTGTCCCATTCTTAAAGCTATAGGAGCGTTTGTTAACACAAATGTCCCTCCTTCTTCATGTACTCGCTCTGCAGTTTTCCAAGCAATAGAATTTGCATCCAATGCACCAAAAATAATTCCCTTCTTCCCCTTTAATAAATTGTATGACATTTGCTCTTAGATTGTTTATGGTTTGTTTTCTATATTCTTTTTTAATTCTGAACGTAAATATACGGCATCCTTTTAATTTAATAACTCTTTTGCGTTTGCTAATGTTGTAGTCGTAATATTTTTTCCTCCTATCATTTGAGCAATTTCAACAATTCGCTCTTCCTCAGTTAAGGGCTTGATTTGTGTTCTCGTTGTGTTTTCTTGCTCTTCTTTATATACTTTAAAATGATGCTCCCCTTTTGCCGCAATCTGTGGGAGATGCGTTATACTAATAAGCTGCATCTTGCTACTCATCTGCTCCAAAATTTCTGCCATCTGAAGCGCTATTTCCCCAGAAACACCTGTGTCGATCTCATCAAAAATAATAGTGGGCAACTTTTTATACCGCGCTAAAACTGCTTTTACAGCCAGAAGTATTCTGCTCATTTCTCCACCAGACGCCACTTTCTTTAACAAACCAAAATTAGTCCCTTTATTCGCTTTAAAATAAACAGCTACAGCATCAGTTCCTGAAATCTTAAAGTTTTCGGTCTTGCTCATTTTAAAATCAAATGCTGCATTGGGCAATCCCAATTGCTTTAATACCGATTGTAATTTTGTCGCTAATTCTGGAAAATGTTTTTTTCTATTTGTGTGAAGTTGTAGGGCGAGCTTTGTTAGAAATCCAGAAAGCTCAATTTTCGAAGTTTCCAATTTCGATATTTCTATATCTAAATGCTGTGTGTTATTAATTTTTTGAGACAAATCTTCCTCAATCTGAATCAATTCTTCAACCGATGAAACAACGTGCTTGCTTTGTAATTTATAAATTGTTTCTAAAGTATCATTTATAGATTGAAGTCTTTGTGGGTCTGATTCAAGCGCCTCCGTTACATTATTTATTTCTTCAGCGATATCCTCTAGTTCAATAGCAGCACTATTGATACGTTCAAAGATTTCTTGATACGATGGAGCGTATATTGTCAACTTCGACACTAAAGAACGTGCTTCATTCAAAATATTTAAAACCCCGACTTCGTCATTAATAAGTAACTGACTTACGTGCTCAAAAGATTCCTCTATCTCTTCGGCATTACTAAGCGTTTGAAGAGATGTTTCTAATGTAGATTGATTTATTTGAGACAAGTTTGCTGCTTCCAATTCAGACTGAAGAAAAGAAATATAATCAAATTCTTTAATCGCATCGTCTCTTTTGTTTGATATAAGGTCTAACTTTTCTGAAACACTTTTATATTCCTTTAAACTTACTCGATATTTTGATAAGATAGGTTCGTTTCCAGCCAGCGCATCAACAACCTCCAATTGGTACGCTTCTGTGGTAAAAGAAACGGTATCATTTTGACTATGAATGTCTACTAAAAATTCTGATAAAGCCCGCACTTGCGATACGCTAACGGGAGTGTCATTTACGAAAGCACGGGACTTTCCGCTGGGCAAAATCTCTCGTCTTACAATCGTCGTATATTCATAATCCAGATCATTGGATTCAAAAGTGTCTTTTAATCCATAGCCTTTTATAGCAAACTCTCCTTCAATAATACACTTTTTAGTCGCATTTTTAATGCTGCTTAAATCGGCTCTTTTCCCTAAAAGTAAAGAGAGCGCTCCAAGGAGGATAGATTTTCCGGCACCTGTTTCGCCAGTAATAATAGTAAGACCGTCTGATAGATTGACTTGTATATCATCTATCAAAGCGTAGTTTTTGATGGAAAGGCTTGTAATCACGCGGCGTAATTTAAATACCTATTAAAGGAAGTGAGAATTTAGGACTTGACCAACCTAAAATACATTAATTAATTTCTCCCCAAGCAGAACGACGGGTTGGCGCCATTCTATTAAGGGATTCTATAAGTTTTGTAGTGTCTATTTGAGGCCCTCCTTTGAAAATAGCTGAAATCTCATCCACTTTTGAATCAAAGAAGGTTCTTAGTATATATGAATTTGGGCGGCGGTCATTAATACTTTTAAGAGACTTTAAGGATTCTATTATTTTTAACTTTGCATCTTTTGGATTTTCAAACATCATATCTAAACCTTCGCGGTGATATTCATACATTGTAATATGAAATTCTTTATACACTGGAGATATCAAAGCATCAATAAATCTAAATCTTGATTGTGTCCCATCTGTAGCCTTCCAACCTTGAAAATTTGACGAAGCTGCGGTATTTGTAATCTGTTTTGCAATTTCAAAGTAAGAATCACCTCCATTTAATTCAAAAGAACTGGCATCTAATCCAATAATTGCATACGCGTGAAATGCCAAAATTGAAATTAAATTAGAATCAAACGAATTAATATTATAAATAAAAGGTTCAAATTCTAAATACTCAAAAGATACTTGCCGATCATTGTAGTTGTAAATAGGAGAACTATAGGTTGAATTAAAAACAGGTCTAGACGCTTGTACCTGCAAAGAACCGCTAAACGAAGTTCCATCATAATCTGAAACGATTAGTGTAAAATTGCAATCTATTCGTTCTTGATTTAAATATTTGTCATTTGTCCAAACCCTATTTTGCAGAAACTCTGTCATTTGCTGGCTTAGAGATCTAAACACCTGCAAATTTTGTTGTCCCGTTTGCTCCGCATCAATAGTCACAGTTGCATTTAGCTCTTGTCCTTGAGCAACAACACCCATAATTAAAGCTAATAGTAATAATATCTTACGCATGTATTCTAGTAATAATATGATTTAAAATATCCTTTGCTACATCATCTTTAGACTTAACCTCAAAAGGAGTTGTTTTATTGTCTTTTTCAATAATTGTAATTTTATTTGTATCGCCTTTAAATCCTGCTCCTTTGTCTCTAAGCGAATTTAAGATAATTAAGTCTAAATTCTTTTTTTCAAGTTTCTTTTTTGCATTTTCAATTTCGTTCTGAGTTTCCAGTGCAAAACCAACTAAAAATTGATGCTCTTTTATTTTTCCTATGGAAGCGAGAATATCTTGTGTTTTCTCTAATTGAATGGTAAGTGTCCGTTCCGTCTTTTTAATTTTTTCAGCAGAAACTTTAGTAGGCCTATAATCTGCTACTGCAGCGCTCAAAATAGCAATATTGCTCGAGTTAAATTCTTTATGAACAGCCTCGTACATTTGTTCTGCTGAAACAACATCCACAACTTTCATAGACTTTCTATCAAAAACAACACTGGAAGGCCCTAAGACTAAGGTGACTTTTGCTCCTAAAGAAACAGCATGTTGTGCAATGGCAATTCCCATTTTGCCTGAAGAATGATTACCAATAAACCGCACAGGATCGATTGCTTCGTAGGTAGGACCTGCAGTAATAAGCAACTTTTTATCTTTTAAAGGGAGCCCCAAAAGCATATGATCCTTTATTTTTTGAATAATATTTTCTGGCTCAGCCATTCTTCCTTCGCCAATTAACCCACTTGCCAATTCTCCATGTTCTGCTTCAATCTTAATATTACCAAAAGACTCGAGTGTATTAAATGTAGCTTTGGTAGAAGGATGTTTGTACATGTCCAAATCCATCGCTGGAGCATAATAGACAGGACATTTAGCTGAAAGGTACACCGCAAGCAACAAATTGTCACTGGTCCCGTGCGCCATTTTAGACAATGTATTCGCCGTTGCCGGAGCTACTACAATCAAATCTGCCCAAAGTCCTAACGCTACGTGGTTATTCCATTGGGCAGTATCATCATCTTCGTTTGTAAAGGAAGAAAGAACTTCATTTTTTGAAAGCGTGGAAAGCGTTAACGGTGTAACAAACTCTTTCGCTTTTGGGGTCATGACTACTTTAACTTCTGCTCCTTCTTTAA
Organism: Patiriisocius sp. Uisw_017; assembly: GCF_047731265.1. Lineage (GTDB taxonomy): Bacteria > Bacteroidota > Bacteroidia > Flavobacteriales > Flavobacteriaceae > Patiriisocius. Next base: position 3,745,960 of record NZ_CP159835.1, read on the forward strand.
CGAGCAAACGGACTAAAAATGCTGCTTTATATGCAGCGATACCTGCGGTAACGCCGAGCACTATTTTCTTTCCGTTTAAAATAGACATAGACTTTTAGTCTTCAATAACTTCGTCTGCAGTATTGCGATAATAAATTTTATCTTCTAACCATTCTTGCACGGCTAGTGCATGTGGTTTAGGAAGTTTTTCATAGAATTTTGAAACTTCAATTTGCTCTTTGTTTTCAAAAATCTCTTCTAAACTGTCGTTATAAGTAGCAAACTCATCCAATTTTTCGAGCAATTCTTTTTTAATGTCGCCATTAATCTGATTTGCTCTTTTACTAATTATAGAAATTGCTTCGTAGATGTTATTTGTAGGTGCATCTACCTTATTTTTGTCAATTGTAGTGGTACTCAAAGGAGCTTCACTGTTTTTAATATCTGCCATAGTCTTAATTTTCTGAAGTTATTTCGTCATAACCAGACAAACGTGCGTCAATATCCAATAGGATTAGATCTGCCGCTACTTTTAATTCGCCGGTTTTATAATATTTTAAATATTTACTGTAAAATTCTTTTGCATTAATAAGTCTTTCCTGCACAGCGGAAGGCAAACTACTTATGGCACGATTATAGGAGGCAAGAAATCTACCATAAAATGCCTGTTCTCTGTATACAGATCCTGGATGGTCAGAGATGAAATTTTCGTAGGCATCCATAGCTGGTTTAAAACTTCCCATTTGCTGACCAATTTTTAAATATTGATCTGCAATCTTGATATCCTTCTTCTCTAATTTCTCTCTTAACTCTTTTACAAGAGCGTTGCTTTCCTCTCGATACTGAGAATCAGGGTATTTGTTTACAAAAGCCTGTAGTTTGTCTAATCCTTTTCTTGTGTCTTCTTGATCTAGCGAATAACGTGGTGACAATTCATAGTAGCTTTTAGCAGATTTATATGCGGCCAACTCTACACTATCACTTTTTGGATAGGAAGCTTCAAAACGTTCAAATTGGTATCCCGATAAGACAAAATCTTCAAGATTGTAAAATGTATTAGCATACATATAAGTCAACTTCTCTGCCTGAGGTTTCCCCCGGTATACAGGCACAATTTGCTCCATCAACTTTAATGTTTTTTTATACTTTCCTTTCTTTCCAGTTGTGGTAGCAACTTGATACAAAGAATCTGCAGCACGGTATTTTGCCACAGCATCATCGCCTTTTAAAACAATTTGGTAATGACTACAAGAAGTACTCAAAAAACCAACCGCTAAAATATAGAAAAAAAATTTATTTATTTTTTTAAAAAACATCGTGCAAAGATACATATTAATTACCTATTTAAAAAACTTATTGACACCCATTATGATTGGTGGTTAAGAGATTAAATTAACCGCTAAACTCTTAACAAACTTTAACCTAAAAACAATCAATAAACCGCTCTATTTTTTCTCTCAATTGGGCACTAACACCCACTAATGGAAGACGAACTTTATCACTACAAATTCCTAGAATACTATAAACGGTTTTTATCCCTGCTGGATTGCCTTCAGCAAAAATATAATCTATTACTGGCACAATTTTATAATAAATACTGTAAGCAGGATTAACATTTCTTTCCAAGCCTAGCTTAACCATATTTGAGAATTCCTTAGGAAACCCTTGCCCAATTACCGAAATAACTCCAGCTCCTCCAGATAAAATCATTGGTAATGCAATCATATCATCTCCACTAATTACAAGAAAACCCTCTGGTGTTTGATCAATCATTTTTATTGCTTGAACAATATCTCCAGCTGCTTCTTTAACTGCAACTATATTCTCAAAATCATATGCCAATCTAGCAACTGTTTCGGGCTCTATATTACTCCCTGTTCTTCCTGGAACATTGTATAAAATGATTGGTTTATCTGATGCTTTTGCTATTTCAGAAAAATGTTGATAAATCCCTTCTTGTGTAGGTTTACTATACATTGGAGAAACCGAAAGAATTGCCGTAAAAGCATCTAAATTTCGTGTTTGGAATTCAGCCACAACCTCAGCCGTATTGTTGCCGCCTATGCCTAAAACCAAAGGCACCCTTCCATCATTGACACTAACAACAGTATCAATAACAAGTTGTTTCTCGACTTTACTTAGCGTAGCGCTTTCGCCGGTAGTACCAAGAGCCACGAGGTAGTCAATACCATTTTCTATTTGAAAGTTCACAACACTTTCAAGGCCCTTAACATCAACTTCAAAATTTGCCGTAAATGGTGTTACTAAGGCAACACCAGTTCCTATTAAATCTTTCATTTTTTTTTAAATTTTCCCTAAAATGGCCAAATATTTTTTTATTTCCTGAGCAACAGTATCTACATTTAAGGGATCTAAAGCTAAAATTAAGTCTGCGATTCGCTCATCATTCCCTTTAAAGCCGATTTTAAAAGCAGCATTGCTCTTTGCTGAAATTAGATCTAAATATTCATGATCCCCTTTGTAATAACAAACTAAAACATCAACCTCTTTTTGAATGAACCTCTCAATTTTTTCAGAATTTATTTTTCCTTGCCAAGAAAAATCTTTTTTTGTGAATTGATGTTCTAAAGACGGCTTCTTTTTGTCGAATGTTACAAAGGCAAGATATTCAATTGTTTCTGTCGAAATAGAAAATACATTCGCTATGGGTTTGTAAAATGAAACTTCTTTTTGAATTTGTTCGTCAAAAAGAAAAGCAACGCTTTGAACCTTTGCATTTAATTGCGAAGCATCTCTTTTCAAAAGCGCTTTTTCAATTATTTTCTCAATTTTTTTTCTATGTATTTTTTTAAACATCCAAACCAAAAAGTGTGCAAAAATAGAATTAAGTTTATAATAAATCCCATCCTAACATAGCTAAAAGTTTAACTTCTGAAATAATACTGGTTTTTAAACCTTAAGCCATCGTTTGTTTGCTTGTCCCTAAATTATTTCCATCTACAAAATAATTGGTTTTATTGGAAACACTCCTAGCCTAATTTCCTCCAATATCTTTTATTAATGTCTTTAATTCCGTTCTATGAACTTAAATAAAAACTGACATAACTAGCGTATTGTCTTTAAGTAGGTTGGATGGTTTCCCAAAAAATAAAGCCAATTCTAAGTTGCTTTCTAAAAATTGATAATATTGTGTAGCCTTTTTGTTTTAAATCATAAAAAAACCATTGGTCCAATCTAAAACAAAAAGAGTTGCATATTGATTCCTCAAATTCTGAATATTTCACTAAAAAACAATTCATTATCCTTTGTTTTACTAAGAATGGAACATTTATTAATTCACGGGCTTTAAAATTATAAACATACCCATCTCCTAATATCTTCAATGCAAATTCAACCTTTTAAGCTTGATGGACGAGAAAATTTTATTTATCCACAAACTAAATAAAACAACAATATGTTTGTTTTTAACATATTTAAATTAGGAGCCGAAACAGTCTGTTAATTAAACTAATTAACTTAGTTCTTCGGTTAAGTCTTCTTTTTACTATAAGATATAATAGGATCAGCTCACAGTGAAATCCCCGAACTATATTTGTTAACTTTGTTTTAATCTTCAATTTTTTATTTGCTCTTTGAAAGACTATTCACGTATTTGTAACAGTACATTATGCAATTAATGAACCCTTCTAAAAATTTCAAAAACCTCAAAAGCTGAATTGACAATATAAAACCAAGAAAAAACACTAGATTTGATTTTTTTAAAAAGAATCAATTTTAACACCTAGTTTTATATAATTTTCTGAGTGCATTCTTTCGTGTAATTGTACTAATATTGAATTAAACTAGTTTGCTCTTTTTTTGTCAAGGAGTACTCGAATACAAGCGAAAAAATGAAAATTAAAAACTTATTAACACCTTATAAATCTTGAAGAGAGGTTACTATTTAGAGAATAAATTAAAACAAATCATCAAGAAAATGATTAAAAACAGCGCTACCTATCACAAGCAAATTAGTCTTGGATTGTTGCTTGGGCTCCTCGTTGGATGCGCATCTTCCAAAAGAGTTATCTATTTTCAAGATGAAGAAGAGCAACAGATAAATGAAACGCTTTTAAATTATGAATCTACAATCCAACCTGGAGATATTTTATTTATCAATGTTACTGCGATAGAAGCTGAAGCTGCAGTTCCGTTTAATATTTATGACTCTCCCGGGGGTATTAATATAGTCCCTCTGCCCTATATTGTTAATGTAGATGGGGAAATTAATTTCCCTGTTTTAGGAAAAATTATAGTAGCTCAAATGACTACGAAACAACTAACAAATAAGTTGACTGAATTGCTACTACCATATTTAAAAAACCCAGTTATTAATATTAGACTGGATAATTTTAAAATAACGGTATTAGGAGAAGTGCGATTACCAGGGAGCTACCCAGTTTTCAATGAACGAATTTCTATTATCGAAGCCATTGGACTCGCTGGAGATTTAACAATATATGGAAAACGAAAGTCGGTTATCTTAATAAGAGAACAAAATGGGAAGCGAACGTTTACGTCTATAGATCTAACCAACAAAGAATTATTTAATTCACCCTACTTTTATTTAGCTCAAAACGACGTTATATATGTTGAACCAAATAACACAAAAGTAAACTCATCTGTAGTGGGACCTAATACTTCAGCCATTATTGCATCCTTGAGTATTTTAATTACATTGGTCGCCATTCTCATTCGTTAAATTCGAACCTTATGCAAGAAAATAATAAATCGAATACCTTAAAAAGCGAAGATTTTAATTTACGGGAGTTTTTAGAAAAATATTTATTTCATTGGAAATGGTTTGTCTTTGGACTACTATTGGCTGTTTTAGGTGCCTTTATGTTCCTGCGATATACAACGCCTCAATTTGAGGTGACATCTACCATTTTAATTCAGGACAAAGAAAATGAAAGTTTATCTTCTGAACTTTCAGCATTTGAAGACTTAGGACTTGCCTCTACTGGAAAATCGCAATTTGACACTGAAATAGGCATCTTGAAATCAAGAAGTCTAATGGAACGGGTTATTCAAAAAATAAAAATAAACAAAACATACTTTGCTGAAGGAAGTTTTCGTGATTCAGAATTGTATGGTAAGAGTCTCCCTTTCAAAATTAATTTCTTTGGCAGAGACTCCCTAATTTATGCTAAAGACACCTTAATTTCAATAACCACAACTTCAAAAAGCAACTTTGATTTAATCAATGCTAAGGGTAAGAATATCGGAAATTATGTTTTTGGCGAAAACATTAAGAGTAAAATTACAGATTTCACTGTAATACCAACGGGATCAGTTCCATTAGAAATTGGACTAAAAATTAATATCCAGATCAGCCCTATAAAGATTGTTGCAGAGTCTTATAGAAATCAAATTCTTATCGAACCGGTGAATAGAAAATCGAGTTTGGTTAAAATGTCTCTTAAAGGAGCTAACAAAGAAAAATCATCCGATATCTTAAGCTTTTTACTAAAACAATATAATATAGAGTCTATTATTGATAAAAGCCTGATCGCTAAAAAAACTGATAAATTCATCAGTGAGCGAGTTAATGGGATTTCAGAAGAATTATTACTTCTTGATAATGATGTAGAAGTTTTTAAAACCACCAACAAATTAACCGATCTAGACTTTGAAGCTAATATCATTTTAAACTCAAATGATGCTTTAGAAAAAGAAACCTTAGATCTAAAAACTCAATTGAAGATGATCGATTATGTAATTGATCATATTAGTAAAAACGACAAAGACCTTATACCGTCAAATTTAGGCTTACCAAGTGTTTCGTTGAATGAAAGTGCGTCGCGATACAATGAAATATTATTAGAATTGAATAGGCTTTCACAAAGTTCTAACGATTTAAATCCGGTAATTATCAATTTAAAAAATCAAGTTGACAACTTAAGGGTAAGTGTTTCTCAAAGTTTACTCAATTTAAAATCCACGCTTACTATTACTTTGAATGATTTAGAAAGCCAAGAAACTAAATTAAATTCAAAAATAACCTCAGTGCCTAAAAAAGAAAGGCAGTTCAGAGATATTAAACGACAGCAACAAATTATAGAAACACTCTATTTATACTTATTACAAAAAAAAGAGGAAAATGCTATCGCACTAGCCGTTAAAGCGCCCAATGCAAAAATTATAGATGTTGCGTATGGTGGTCCAAGACCAATTTCCCCCAGACGAATTTTAGTCTACCCTATTTCCGGTGCTCTGGGTATCTTAGTTCCTTTTGTCTTATTATACCTCATGTTCTTATTTGATAATAAAGTGCAAACCATTGATGACTTAGATTCTAACTTAAGTGCGCCCATTCTTGGCGACATACCAAGATATAAAGGAGATGGTGAGTTCATCATTTCAATTACAGATACAAGCCCTATTACTGAAGCATTTCGCATTCTCAGAACGAATGTGTATTTCCTTCTGGCTAAAAAAGGTCCAGACGCTAAAACCATATTTGTTTCTTCCACCATTAAAGGGGAAGGGAAATCTTTTGTTTCAATTAATTTAGCACGTATCATTTCATTATCATCAAAAAAAGTTTTGTTGATTGGGGCAGATATACGCAGTCCAAAATTATCTGAATATATGAACATCCCCGATAAAGACGGGCTCACTCATTATTTAGCGATAGACACGCTTGCACCTGAGGAACTAATTGAACATAATTCTTTATATAATTTTGATATATTGCAGGGTGGTGTAATCGCGCCGAACCCTTCAGAATTACTTATGAATGGGCGTTTTGATAAATTACTAACCTATGCAAAAGCAAATTACGATTATATTATTGTAGATACCGCTCCAGTAAATTTAGTGACAGACACGGTTGAACTGAGTGAGGGCAAATCAGATTTATTTGTTTACGTAATTAGGGCTAATTATTTAGATAAACGGATGCTGAAAATTCCAGAGAAACTTTATGAAAGTGAACGCATAAAAGACATGGCATTTATTCTTAATGATACCAATCCAAAGAGTGCTCATGGGTATGGGTATGGGTATGGATATGGATACGGTTATGGATATGGTAATAATGAACACAATAATAAGTCGTGGTTTAAAAAATTGTTTAAATAGACATTAAATAGTTTTATTTAAAGAACATTGTTTTTTGGTAATTTAACAAAACCTCCTATGTTTTTAGAACTGTAAGTACCTATAAAAAGCCGTCCCAACAACGAGGTCAAAAGGCATCGTTTTTCCTTCTGACAAGATACGTTCTAAAAGATCAGAAAATTGTTGCGGGTTAGGTTCATTCTCATTCTCAAACCAACCAAAATAGGCTGTATGGCTTAAAAGCTCTTTATATTTTATTCCCTTAAGAGTTCCTTATATGCCAGCATTAAATGCCGTAAAACGATTGTCTCCTTATACTGCACCTTTTGTAACTCCAGCTTCTCCAACTATATTTGGCGTAAAATATGGGGAACCCTTGGTGTTGCCTCTAAACGAATAGATAATATCGTTTTAAATACTAAGATTTTTGAATGTAAACGCGTTTTACCTACCCTATCATAATTCATTAGGAAATCTCTATAACTCCATCTAACAGAAAGTTTATTGTTAAATAAAGGAATGGTTATAAAGTCAGAAAGTTAAAGGTTAAGACCTGGAAAAGCACGAGCATTGTTTGATATTGCCAGATTACCATTTGACGAAAACAATCTGTTCCAAAGCACTTCACCTTATTTAACTCCTAGATGTAATTGCAGCTTATTGTCTCACAAACCTAAAATAAAGTTCATTGACAAACAATTCATTTTTAGATGCTACATTACCGATAAATGCAGCTTTATAAGAAACATCAAATTCATCTTCAAAAGTAAAAAAATCCAATAACAAAGCGTTTTTTAATTGAAATACATTGCTGTTTTTTATTTGACCAAAACTATTGGAGTTCAACCAAAAAGTAATCTATATGTTACAAGATAATATCCTAGTTGATTCTAATAAATCTGAGATTTATTTTGAGCACCTACTTGTAAGATTCCAACAAAATAATCACCTTTAGAATAAAGTGTTTATGTTTCATATACACTCTTTTATTATTGAATGGTAATTTACATTATTCTTAATTTAATTAAATAAATCAGTCTTTGTGAAGCTTAAGCACCTGTTTCGTCTTATCAATTTCTCTAGTTGCTGGAATTTTTTTCACAACCCTAATATTATTTTTGCCGCTTTAAATTTAGCAACGTTTTTTTATTAATTCTTGATCTTTCCTTGTCAAAAGCCCAACCCCATTTATTAAAATACTTGATAGCAGATTTAATATGATACGACAATAATTTTTTGTTTTTATAGGACCCCTTTTCATAATTATGAACTATTTCAACTTTTGGGTAATACACTAACCTACTAATCTTACCTATTCTGCGACATAAATCAACATCTTCAAGATACATGAAAAATCGCTCATCAAAGCCTTCAACTTTTTTTAAAACAGAAGTTCTAATCATCATAAAGCAACCCGACAAGATTGGAATTTCCGCTTCTTCATTATAACAGTAGAAGCGTAATTCATATCTATTTTCAAGTCTCTTTTTAATCCCCTTAAAGGGAATAAATCGTCTTAATATAAGGTCTTTTGGAGATGGTATGAGTTTACATAAATTTTGTGTGTCTCCATTTGGGTACACAATTTTTGGCATTAAGAGGCCAATTGAAGCATCTGACTCTGTCTTATAAATTAAATCCTTTATAATTGAAGGATCAAAATACACATCTGGATTTAATAAAATATGATAATCACTTTCTAATTGATATGCTCCATTAAAAGCAATATTGTGAGCGGCTCCAAAGCCTACATTGGTATTGTTAAAAATATATTTAACTCTAGAGTCACTGCAAAGTGCGCTAAGTGAATCAGAAGCTGAGTTGTCAACAATAAAAAGAATTGAAGTTGAACCATATCCTAAGAACGAATCGATAACTTTTTTGATGTCTTCTTTAGAATTGTGATAGACTACGAGAGATGCGGTTATTAAAATATCTTTCATTATTTGTTTTTAATGCATTTTTTAAAATTCATAAATCTATTTTATTTGACCCATATTTTCCCCATCTAGGAGGTTTAAAATTGAAAATCATAATTGGCTATGCTGGCATACCAGCAGCAATAAAATACTCTGGCAAACCTTTTGAACCCACAAAATTTTAATCAACAATAGTCGCTTTTTAAAATGTAAAATGCTTAAAATAAGTAATTTGAACACGTCCATTTATTTCTTCATTCTTTCCAATGGTTAAGCAAAATCTACTCTCGTTATTTAATAGAAAAGCCTCCATCCTGCGGCCAAAACCAGTTGTAAAATAGTCGCCGGCTTTGATCTGGCGTTTATTTTTAATGTAAAAAAAGACGAATTAATTTTGCACTGCTAAAAAATAGTTTTGTGTAAAATAATGACCGCACTAATTTTGTAGTTCCAATTAAACCATATTTTTTTATCCTACTTATCTTTGTTTAGATATGATTTATTTTAAGAGTGTCTCAAATAATTCGTCCCACCCATTTACAAAAGGTTGTTCATAGTCAATAGCATCTGTTTTATCAAACACCAATTTATTCTCTGAAGCATTTATAATTAATTCAGATAATTGGACAGCATCATCAGGGTTAAAAAAACTCACAAAATCGTAGTTACCAAGGGTTTCTTTTGCGTAGGGTAAATTAGAAACAAACATGGGCTTGTTAAACTGTTTAAATTCGCTTAGGGGTAATCCCCAAGTTTCTAATTTTGACGGAAAAATAAGACCATCACATTCTGAATAGTGTTTGTACACTTCTTCTCTTTTTATCAATCCAATAAATCTAATATTATCTAAATGTTTATATTTTTTAATAATTGCCTTAGAATACTTGTTTTCTGAACCATCAATTGTAATTATAACTTCAACGTTTTGACTTTTTTTCTCTAACAACAATCTCATAGCTTCACAGATAACTTCAATGTTTTTAAAAGGTCTCGGGAATGTTGGGAAAAAGAACACTTTTCTAGAAGCCTCTTTATTATTCAATTTCTTCTTGCTTTTCTCCAAATATTTACTTTCAATTTTAGGAACTTCTGGCGGCGCTATAATAATTTTATACCTGCCGAGATTGAACATCGCTTCAAATTGATTTTTAATCCACAACTGCTGGACGATTACATATTTGTTTTTTTTAATATTTATTTTATATAAATATTTATAAAACAACCTGAAAAAAAACTGTGTTGGTTGCACATAAATATCACTAAAATTTAACGTATTAAAAGGTGATGGATTATGACAATACACAGCTTGACTCACATTACCAAGACTAGGTGACATATCGTGTAAAGACAACCAAAAAAACACATTATGCTCTTTGGCTAAGCTTTTAAAATAAAAATATTCATAATACAAGCGGTAGGCATAAGATGTTCTTGATTTTGGGAATTCTATAAACGCTATATTGGCATACTCACTTTCATCAAACAAGCCCTTTTTATGTACTAAAGCGATGAACCTATATTGATTTAGATAACTACTGTCATTTAAAAACACCAAACAGTCTGTTAATACAGACAAAGGTCCTCCTTCGAAAAAATTTATGGCTGATATTACTATATTACGTTTTGACATATTCTCTTAAAATTGAATTCTTTAATCTAGTCTGTATCTATGGAAATCAGGGTTAATAAAAACCCCTTTATATGGTAAAAACAAATCTGGATAGCCTACTATAGATTGAAAAAACAAAAAAAGCGTAACTATAAATAATAGTAAAAGTAAATTGACTTTATAATGCTTATTTTCTATCAATAAAAATTGGGAAGCTATAAGCAATACTTCCATGGTAGCAAAATATAAACCTCCCCTGTTGACTATAACCAATATAGAACTCGAGAATAGAAAATAAATAATGAGTCCAACAAAATAACCATTAAAAATTATTTTGTAGTATGACAGTTTCGCTGTTAAATATTTGTAGTTATAAATAAATATCCCTAGAAAAAGAAATCTCTTAATCAACCCCATTATACCAAGTCTGTATTGTTCGGGGTCCTCTTGGTATCTTTCTGTATAAGCCAAGACTTTGGCTGAACCCATACCTCCAATATTATCTCCTACAAAAGAAAAAGCTAAAATTGGTAAGCTTGTTTTTCCTATAATAAAGGAGACTCCAAGTATTGCAATGATTAAAGATTGCTTTATATCTTTATTTAAAAAATAATATACACTGAAAAGAATCGCTGAACTATGAAATAAAAACGCTAATCCAACTAAAAGAAAAAATTTAAGCGCATTTTTATTTACAACATATCGCAATGCAAATAAACAAATCCCTAAAGCAATTAGTTGCCTATTGGATCCCATTACACCCATGCTTGTAGCATAGAACACTAATAATGAAATAAAAATATAAGGGCTCAGTCTTTTAAATGCTGAAAAAACCAACACATAATAAAGTAACGCATGCACCACAAGAAATGCAGTGTAACTGCCCATTAAGTTTTTTACTATTAAAACAAAAAAACTATATCCTTGCTCAAATCCAGTTATTGTCAAATATACATCTGAGATAGTTCTTATTTCTTCAAAATGCACTAGATAGGTTTCCCAGTCTGTACCTGTTTGCCAACGAAATCCAACTTGAAAAACAAAAAGAGCATACACCGCAAACAACATGCCATTATGCTGAATAGATGTAAGACTTGTTCTTAATTCAAGGAATGAAAAAATCAATAAAACCACTAATGTAAATATGTATATACTCATTACATTAAGTTTTTATATAAGGCGCTAAATTGACTTAAAACATATGTATTAGAAAAATTAGTAGTGTAATATTTCTTATACGGTCCACTTAGCTTCTGTTCAGCAAAATCGAGTGTATCGATAATACTCTCGACTGTATTCTCAAACAAAAATGCTTCAGAGATAATAACTTCTGGGATTGCGCATTTATTTGAAGCAATTACGGGTTTATTAAATAAATAGCCTTCAATAATTGGCAAACCAAAACCTTCTGCATATTCCGCCGGCATCAATACCATATCACAGACCGAATAATAGGTAATGAGGCTCGCGTCATTTATATAGCCTAAAAGCTTTATGTTCTTTAAATTCAATGTTTCTATTTGATTGCCATAAAAATCATACAATGGACCTTTACCTGCAACAAAAATTTCAAAATTACTGTCTTCTAATTGCTCAGCTACTTTTATGAGTAAATCGATTCTAGCCCTTTCTTCCATACTTCTCACTACGAACACCTTGGTTTTATTAGGATCAAATTCAACTATTAATTCAGCTTCATTTTTAGACTTGCTTTTTAGGCTAAACTTTTCTAGATGTGATGTATTAGGTATAATTACAAAATTTTCTGAAGTGGTGAATAAACTCATTTTTTTTGTGAATTCAGATATAAAATGAACAAAACCTACCCTGAGATACAAGATTTTTTCTAACACATAAAACACACTTTTTAATGTATGTTTATTTACTTTATTTTGGTAATATAATGCGTCGTGAACCGTAAGCAAATTTGTTTTATACATACAAGCTATACTCATCAAAGCATTATGCGAGTGAATAAAAATTGACTTCTCCTTTCTTTTAATCCTCATTATAAAGAAATTGAAGACGAAAAATTTCAAAAAATTAGCTTTAATACCTATACATAACAACCCATTATATTTATAAACACTTGTTTTATCATCCCAATGTATATAATAGTTTATGTTACTATTTATAGCTTTTGATTGAAAATCAATAACATTTTCAACCCCTCTTTTATGCTTTAACATATTGTTAAAGCCCAAATACAAGACTTTCGTATTTTTAAAGGTGTCTTTCATTATTTATTTAACAATATGCTTTTTAAGTGCTTCTAAATGCTTTTTACCCCAACGTAAATCTGGCTCCATATAATTTCCTTCTGCCCACTCATTCCATGATTTTAAAAAAATGATTTTATTCTCAGGTTTTTTAGTGTCGACAATATCTACCACTTCTTTTACATGTTTTTCGAAATAGGCTGGTGTTGAATTTGTTAAAACCAATCCCTCCCTTCCACTGCGAGCAGTATGATCCCAACCAGGTATTATACTTGGGAAAACATTTTCTATTTTATCTTCTTCAGGCGAAATAAAGTATTTGGACACTGTTTTATATGGGTATGCTAATGGCACATTTCTGAATATCCTATTCAATCTATTATACACCTTTTGACTAAAGGTGCGATGGTTAAGGGTATAGTTAAAAAGACGTGTCGTATTTACTGCATCAAATCCATTGGCTAACACCTCTTTAACATTAAACTTTGAATCAATACAATGACCCACAAAATAGATTTTTTCCAATCCATTTTCTAGCGCTAGTTTTTGCCATGTCTCCATAAACAAGTTAACTCCTGGTTCACCTACAGGTTTATAAATCATAAATAATGGTCTCCCATTAATTGTAATATATCTCTTGTCTTTTAATGCAGGAAGTACTTCATAAAAATGTGCGGTATAATCTTCTATCCCAGGATATAATTGCTCTATTAAAATATTACGATTGGCCATGCCGTGGGCAAATCCTTTCCAAGTTTCATTGGCCCAAGCTAAACAAAAAGGAAAATCAGGTTCTCCTGAATCCAAAACTTCCTTAAAAGGTCGTTCTATTAAGCGTTTACCATTGCCAAACCAATAATGCCAATAGATGAATCCTTCAACTCCATATTCGCGTGCCATGTCTGCTTGCGCTTTTCTAGTCTCAGCAACTCTTAAATCATAATACCCCAAATCTGCCGGAACTCTGGGTTGATAATGCCCTTTAAATAAAGCCTTTGCTTTACCTACATTAGTCCATTCTGTAAACCCCTTTCCCCACCAAGTATCATTCTCTGGAATCGGGTGGTATTGAGGCAGATAAAATGCGATTACACGCGCTTTTTTATTCATTTAGCTTTCTTTTTTTACAAAAACTTTAATCATTTTAATCGGGTTGACTGAAAGCATTAAAGATATAACAGCTACAGCAGTAAGTAATACAATAGATTTTAAGATTATGGAAAATAGTAAATGCTCAATAATTACTACATAAACCATCACATAAATTGTTGAAGCAACCAGTAGACAGCTCATAATAGGCTTCCAATGGCTTACTTTTAACCTAGAATACCAGATAGAAATTAACAACATTATTGTCATTGAAAAACTGGAAACAACAGCAGCCGTTATTAGACCATACTTCGGAAGAAATAATATATTTAAACCTATACTTATTATTGCACCCGTCATATTTATTAGTGAATTTATTTTTGTTTTTTCCTTAGAAATAATGATAGTTCCGTAGAGCATGCTAAGTGAAGAACTATACACGCCAATTATAATCAGCGGTACATACCAAAATGCATCATGAAATTTAACATCTGTCATAAGTAAGAAAAATTCTTTTGAAAAAACACTCAAACAAAGCACCCCGATAAGTAAAACATACACAAAACTATTGCGAATGTTTTCGAAAATATTTATAAAATTATCCTTGCCCCAATTTTTAAAGATATAGGGTTCAAAAGCTTTATATGCTCCAAACGAAAAAATATTGAGAATTAATGCAATCGATGCCGCTACACTATATATCCCTAGGTCATTTAGAGTTAAATATTTATCTATTAATATGCGGTCAGAAATTGTTGTAAGGTAGTACGCTATGGATCCTGGAAGAAGTGGTAAGGAAAATATAAGGACTTTTTTTATTTGCTTAAAACACAAGTTCCAAATAATATGACCACGAATCATATACAGGAAAACAAATGCAAAAATAAAATTGACAATTAAATTAGCGTATAAAACACCTAAAGCTGTGTAATCAAAAAATATAACTAATACCAAGGTTAAAACGAATGCAATAATACCTCTCGAAACATTTAAAATCGTTAAGGGCATCGGTTTTTCTATCACCCTAAACAAAGCAGCTGGTAATATTGAAAACAGATTGAAAAAGTTAGTGAAAATCGCAATAACTATATATGGATAAAAATGAATATTACTGCCTAAAGTATTAAAGAGATGCTTCCCAAAAAACAATAAAATAATAACGACAACTGCGTTAAATAAAATGATAAAAGAGGATAGGTTCCCTAATAACTTTTTTTTCTCTTCACTAGTTTTACATCGATAGTAAAAGACTAAGAAGTAGGTATTAACACTCAAAAAACCTAGCGCAAGTAAAAATGTATTTAGGGTATTTACATAATTTACAATCCCGTAATCTGAGGGAGTCAAATACACTGTTAGTATTGGCAAAGAAACAAAGCCGATAAGCCTAGGGATAATGTCTCCTAAGGCATAAATAGTAGTGTTCTTAATCAAATTACCTCCACTCATGTACTTAGTTGATTAAGTCTTTTAAAACCGTTAGATCAAATTCTTGAATAAAGTCGTGTACTATAGTATAATCTGTCATAGCATTCGCTTTAATCATTTTTTCCAATTCAAATTCATCTTCAGCCATCATCAATTTTTCCTCAGAACCATCAAATGGAGGCACCGCTTTATAACCAGACATATTTACGCCATCTTTATCTTTTGGATCAAATGCAATATAATTTACACCTTGCATTAATGCCTCCAAAACAACGGTTGAATTAGCACCAATTACCAATGATGATTTATTAAGCGAAGTTGTTAGTGCTTCAGAATCTAAAACATAAAAATCTGAGTCCAAAAATGGATACATCCATTTTTTATTAATGGAAGGATGTGGTCTATATCTTGCCTTTTTAATTCCAAGTCGCATTAAAACTTTTTGTACTTTATAAAGATACAACACCACCATACTAGGATCATTAACCACTGGCTTATTATAGGTATGTTGATGCCAAGTTACAGATGATACGGGAATAATCAATATATCAGAAAGGTCAGATCTCAATGTCTTTTCCTTTTCCAATTTTTTATAAATAGGATGCCCAACAACTTTAACTTTTGAAGGTTCAAACCCCACATCAATATAATTTTTTCTAATTTTTTCACTCCAAACCATTAAATAGTCTGACCTATTGTCTACCTCTTTACTGTAAAGCCCTGGCATACCATGGCTAAAAACAAAAGATGGGCGATTCATTTTTTTGAAAATATCAATACTGTACTTGCTGTAAAAATATTGATCTGTATATAAAAATAAAGCTCTAAAATCTTGTTCCTGATATTGTGCTAAAAGATATTGTTGAAATATTTCTAGCGCGTTATGAAATTTAGAATCTAAGAATAAATGAAAATCATCATTTCTAATTCTATCTTGAATGTTTTTACACCATTTTAATGTTTTATAATCTCCAAAAATATTTTTCTTTCGCAAGGGGTGCCATATTGGCGAATAGGAATCAAATCCTATTTGGGATAGTGAATTTACCTCCTTTTGAGGCAATTTTAATGTAGATAATATCTTTACGTTATTTGGTTGATTTACCCTAGATTTCATTAACAAAGCATTTATATATTGGTATAAGCGCTTTAGCTTCTCATTCATATCAATTGCTCTATTTCTATAATATGCCTCAGCGATATGGGTTTCTGAAACATACATTTGCCAGTCTAACTCTGCTTTAAAAAAGTCAATGTATTTTTTTGATAATTCATTATCAGCAGTATCTACTAAATATTTAATAAGGTAATTATCCATTGAAATAAAATTACTTTTTATAAAATATAATATCTGAAAGTTCTTTCTACTTTCAGATTGATAAATTGTTTAGATTAATATTTGCAGCATATATAGATGAACCTTCTATATTTTCAAAAGAAGTGTAATAACTCATCTACAATATACCATCTTAGATAATCATTCCTGGGCAAGAACCATCACCACTACTCGGGATTTGTAAAATTTCCTTATAGGTACTTGTATCTATGTCATATACGCCTAAGTAAACAAATCCAAATACATCGCCAGAGAAAATCATCTTATTTTCATCTGTTTATAGAAATTCAAATTTAAACGCAGTTCCCTTTTCAATATCAATATTGACTTGTTTGCCTAAAACTTCATTATAAAACTTTGGGTGGATACCAAAACCTGGCCGAATAGACCGTATGTTCTGCTTTGTAAGGATACCACCACTTTTAATATCTTCAACGATATATAGTGATCTGCAAAAATCACGACCTTTTCGCTGTTTTTCAGTCAAAGCATAATTTACAACTCCAATAGCAAGCTCCGCCTCTCGTACTGCTTTTACCATTTCAGTAAACTCTATTTCATTCATTGAAAAAGAAGCATCTGGACCACCAATTGATCGGTCGAGAATGAAATGTTTTTCAATAATTCTTGCACCAAAGGCAGTTGCTACAAGTGGAACTGTGCTTCCCATAGTATGGTCAGAAAGTCCAGATATTACATTATACCGTTCTGCCAAATCCTTTACCATACACATATTTGCTTCTTTAATGGGCGCAGGATAACTTGAGGTACACTTTAACAATGCGATATTATTATTCCCCATTCTCTTGCAGGCATCGAGTGCTAATTCTATATCTTCTTTCTCAGCAATACCGGTAGATATAATGATGGGTTTACCTTTGGAAGCGACCAATTCAATTAAAGGAATGTCTGTGATTTCAAAGGATGCGATTTTATACGCAGGAACATTTAGTGATTCTAAAAACTCTACTGATGTTGCATCAAATGGGGAAGAAAAACAAATTAAGCCCTCCGCTTTAGCAACTTGCATTAACTCTTCCTGCCATTCCCACGGCGTATATGCCTTTTGATATAACTCGTGTAAATTTTGATTCTCCCAGATAGTTCCTTTAACAATAAAATCATCTTTATCTGAAGCAATAGTCATCGTATCTGCTGTATAGGTTTGAAGCTTAATACAATCTGCCCCTGCCCTCTTTGCCGCTTTTACAGTTTCTATTGCCGTTGCAATACTACCATTATGATTTGCAGATAACTCAGCAATAATAAATACTGGTGAGTTTTCATTTATTTCAAAATTCTCTATTCTCATATTCTAATTAATTTATTGATCTTACCAAACAAAAGGCTTCAGCAAAACGAGTTCCTATAATTACTCCCCATCGTTGAGCTTGTATTTTTAATGCTTCTGGCGATCTAGGGTGTGGATATGTGCGACGTTCAAACTCATAACTTTCCATTCCTTCAATTTTCGCATTTAGATTTTTTTCTGAAACACTAAAAAATAAATTTGGTAAAAAATGTCGTGGATCGGTTGGAGATCTCCATTCCGTTCCGGAGGGCGTTTCAAAGGTAATAATTGTTTTTACACGTTCATCCTCTAAAGGTCTACAAGCAGTAATAACCGCTTCAAAAGTTCTTTGATGGTCTATATTTACATCCCCGCCGTGATGTGTAAATATTACATCTGGAAGAAAGGAATCTTTCTCCTTTTCTATCACTTTAATAATGTCTAATAAAGCAACGGTATCAAATCTATTATCTGGAAAATCAAAGACACTGCTGCTATGAAACCCTATAGATTCGTGCGCATTTTTGATATTCTCTCTATGTGTTAATAATTCCTTTTGCCATTTTTCAACATCTCTATCGTCTGATCGTGATGTAATCCCCTCACCAAGTATAACAACATGGGTCTTAACTTGGTAATCTAATATCAATTTATGGAGCGTTGCACCAAGTCCTAACAATTCATCATCAGGATGGGCAACCACAATCATTATTTTTTTATTTCTTAGAGATTCTAACATGGGCTGTAACTATTTCATCATTTGTATTAAAATTGGCATTGGTAAACTCAAGTTTTAAACCTGAAGTCTCTAAAAAAGCATGAGGATATCCCTCTGCATCTAGCATGCGGATGTAATCATAGGCTATTTTTAGCTCTTGCACTTCCACAATATTGCTATCTTCTGGGCTACGTCTTTTAAATTTTACAATGTCACCTTGCTGTGTTTTCGGGGTTATCGCTTTAGAGATTATTTCTATAATCATTCCTTCTATGATCTGGTTGGTTCTTTTAAAAATGTCGGTTGCTGTACCTAATAAGGTCAAGTCTTTTTTCAGGTAAATGGGTCCTGCATCTAATTCTTTTACAACTTTGAGTGCCGAAATTTTCGTTTCAGTATGACCACGTACTATTAGGTTCTGTAAAGGGCTACCTCCTCTTCCGTAAGGTAAATCTGTCATATGAAAGACAATACATTCGTAATTTAAGAATATTTCAGAAGGAATAATAAAAGACCAATGTGGGATGAAAATTTTATCAATTTTATTTTCTGCTAAGAACCCTGCATTAAAATCACTTTTTTCATTAATTAAAATCCAATTAATAGCCCCAAACTGTGTTTGCAGCTGCGGAAATAGGGCTTGATTCCAACTCTTTTCAGATACTATTGCGTAGTTAGTCATGAATCTTATTTTATATATTCTTGATACCCTTTATAAAAACAGCTGCCCGCTTCCGGTTTTGTATAGCCAGAAATCTCATTCCCAAGCAGCTCTTCGATAGACCATTTTAGGTCATTAAATCCTAATAAATGCCTAAATAAAATGGTGCTAGAAACGCGTGGGTTTATTTCAAAAACAATTGGTAATCCATTATGAATTCTGAGCTGAACATTAATGCTTCCCCGCAGTTGTAATAGGCCTGCCATTTCAATCAACAACTTGCTAATCTTTTTATCTTCTACTAGTTCTCCATAACCACTATATCCTCCAGATGTGAGCTCCCGTTTAAAAATAATGTTTCTATAGGCACCGTTTTTAGTTCCATAAATGCAGCAAGTAAACTCGCCCGCTTCACCATCTAGTAATTCTTGAAAAATTAAGTCATCATATTTTTTTGCCAGAAACTTAAACTCCTCGGTATTCTCAACTATAAATATATTAGCGCTTCCTGCCCCCGTATTGGGTTTTGCTATTACAGGAAAGATGACATCTGTACTATCTGTTGTATACAAAACAGGATTAGGTAAGTTATTTTCTTTTAAAAACAGACAAGTTTTTGTCTTATTGAAACCTATTTTCCTAGAGAAGTGATTTGCCATCAAAACTTTAGCGCCATTAACAATAGGCTCATCTGTAAAGTTTTGCGTATAAAATCTTAGTTCAGGCTCTGAAACGGGTATGATTACATCAATGTTGTTAGCAGTAACGAATGCTCCAATCTTAATTAGATAATTTTCATCAGTTACTCTTGGTCCAATCTCGAAGTGATCAAACACAAATTGGGCGGCATTATGTTTAGAGATATCTAAACCAAAAGACGCACAATTTGATTCTTTCAAAATTTTACCGATACTTTGTCCTATGTCTCCTCCACAACTGGTAACGAGAATATTCAAGTTCCTTTCCATTAGTTAATATTATCTGTTCAAAATTTCTGATAAATACACTACTCCACTATCTTTTTCAAGTGTCTCATTGAGTAATTTATCAATACTATACGCTGTTGTTTTCAATTGAAAACTCTTAGTTGCCAAATCAATAATTGCCCAAGATGCCTTCCCGCCTTCTTGACGAGATTGACCTACTGAACCTGGGTTTATCAAGATACTATTTGCATTTTCTATCGCAAATGCATAATGTGAATGCCCTATTAAAACAAAATCATGATCCTTTGAGTCACATTTTAATATAATATCTTTCTCACTGTCTGGATAAATATAAAAGTCATTAGACCAAGGGCTTCCATGACTCATTAATATAGACACTCCATCAAATTTAACCGATTTAGTTTCGGACAAACCCTGTAAAAAACGCAATTGATCTCTTGTCAACTTGTTGATAGCTTCTTGATGACCACTACCATATTTTAATCGAATAGATTCACCTAATGACGAATCAGCTATTAAATCCTCTAGTATTTTTTCATGATTCCCTTTAATAATATCGAAACTCCATTCTGAAAGGATCTCCAATATTTTATCAGGATGGTAATAATATCCTACAATGTCTCCAAGAACTAATAGGTGTTCTATGTTCTCTCTCTTTGACTCTTTTAGTACTTCTATCAATGCATCATAATTTCCGTGAATGTCTGATATTACCCCTATTTTCATGAAATTGTATGTATTATTTCCTTGGCAACATCTCTAGCCGACTGAAGCTTTCCTTCTTTTTTTAATCGTTGAAAATCTGAAACATCTGGAGAATCACTATCTCTGATATTTTTTTGCATACCAGTATCTATTAACCCGGGGTCAATATTAAAAAAGGAATGTTGTTCGTATTCCTTCTCGGCAACATTAAAAAACATTTTTACGAATGCCTTTGTTGAACAATAAAGCGACCAATTATTAATGGCTCTATTAGCCGCGCCAGAACTAATATTAACAAATGATAATTTATTTTCCTTAAAATTACGAAGTATGTATTTAGTAATCTGAACAGTCGCTTTAACATTCACTCCAATAATAGTGTCAATAGCCTCGTCATCTAGGTCTTCTATTTTAGCTATTGGATCAATGATACTCGCATTGGTTATAAAACAAATTTCATTACCCGAAATAAATCTATTGATTTCTCTAAGTCTTTCAGAAATACTATTACTCGACAGGTCCATTTTTAGTAAATGAAATTTTTCTTTGGAATAGTTACGTTGTGCCTCGCTCAACCTTCTTGAAATGGAAATAATAAAATTATCTTCACCTTCAATTAGCAGATCAACAAGAGCCTCACCCAGACCTCTATTTGCACCAGTAATTATAAATACTTTTTTCATTGACTATAGTTCATCTATTGTATTAAACTTAGCGTGTATAATCACATCCTTAAACGCTGAGTTAAAAAAACAATGGTTTTTTAATGTAGCTTCTTTAGAGAAACCAGCATCTTCAATTGGTTTATAAAGATGCGGCCTGAGGTCAAAAGCATAGGTGAAAATTTTGTGAAGATACAGCTCTGTAAAAGCGATCTTCTCAATCAGTTCTAAAAATAACTTCCAGTGTTTTGAAAAATTATCTTTTTCTAAAGCAGTATTCATAACAAAAGATATCTCCGCATTTTTATCAATCCAATTAATATGAACCAACCCACCATAACCAATGCAGGTATCACCTTCTAAATATGAAAACAGCAATTGACTTGGCTGTTCTTGTTCAAAAAGCGCATTTACCACTGTTTTAAAGTAATTTTCCTGATCTCCTTCGGTTAGTGGTTTGTCTTGGCGTAAATGATAAATTTGCTCATTCCTCCACTTCAATATATCCATTCGATCTTCATACCGAATTGGAACAATAGAGAAGTTTCTACTAGAATAACTTTGCCTATTTAAGGCTTTGTAAAAGTTCATATTTTAGTTCTGCTAATTTCCAATCCATTTCTGTGTCAATATCTTGTGCTTCCATTTCCGAAATAATAATACTTCCGGTAATATCTGTCAAAATAGCACTCTTTTCAATACATTTAAGTGTGTTCATCCAATAAAACTGACCCGCATCATGGTAGCCTTGTTCCAAATCTTGAGATCTTGTTAATGAATATTGAGGGTAAAAGAATTTAGTTTTATTATCACCATCTATTTTTAAAGCCCTTTGAATGGGGAAACTAAATTGCATGATTGGTAGTACACTGTCAAACTTTTCACTTTTAAGCAATTGAAATGCTTCTTCTAGTTTTTTTGATGTCGTTAATGGTGCGCAAGGGTAGAGGCAACAAATGAACTCAAATTGTTTGTTAAGCAATTTATATTCTGAGACCACTTCTTGAATAACATCAAAAGTAGTTGCAAAATCGTCTGCGTTTTTTTTACTTCGGAAAAACGGAACACTTGCCCCATATGTTTTAGCTATTTCTGCGATCTCATCATCATCTGTAGAAACCATAATTTCATCAAACAAACCCGATTTAATTGCCGCTTCAATAGAATATGAAATGATAGGTTTTCCTGAAAAATTTTTAATGTTTTTCTTTGGAATACGTTTGCTCCCACCACGGGCTGGAATAACTAATAAGTTGGCCATTTTATTTAACTTCTTTTTTTAATTATCAAATTTGGAGAACTACCAAATACTAATGAATTGTCTGGTACATCTTGATCCTTAACACAAGCTCCTGCCCCTATTATTACATTATCACCTATTTTAGAATTTCCTAAAATCATTGAATTAGCCGTCATAGTTACGTACTCCCCTATCTCTGGAAAAATATTGTTATTATTACCTACCGTGCAATTTTGACTAAATGCAAAATAATTTCCAAACTTAGCACGCCCCATCACAGATCCTAATGGATGGTCTAGCATAAAAATTTCAGGCAAATCAACTTCGTAAAACAAATCGCAAGCATTCATAATTTTATTAAGATAATATATTTTATCTGCTAATCGTGCATTATCAGAACCCGCCTTAAAAACAGAATTCGAATAATAATATAAAAATACTGTATACTGTCCTGAATGATACGGGTTAAAATAGCCTACACTATCTTTTGAATAATACTTATTCTTATTTTTTAAAAAGCTAAATTCACAACGTTTAAATACGGTTTCTGCCAATGAATTTATAGTATTGATTTCAGAATTTGAAATACTAAAAAAAGAAGTTAATTGATTGATCAACCCTTTTAATATGTCCTCTTTTGGTATTTCAAATATCATTAAAAAAAGTATTTATTTGATGAACAACATAGTCCTGTTCTTCAACAGTTAACGTTGGAAACATTGGTAAACTTAAACAATATTTATAATAGTTTTCAGCGTGCGGAAAATCTCCTTCTTTCCAACCAAATTGACGGTAATAAGGCATTAAATGAACGGGTATATAATGCACCTGAACAATGATATCTAAACTTCTCAAATAGTCGAAAAGAGCTTTTCTATCTTCAGTTTCAATAACATAAAGATGATACGCATGCCCTGGAACAACCCCAGACTGCCTCTTTATAAAACTCGAGTTTTTAAATTCTTGAGCATACTTTTCAGCAATTTCATTTCTTTTATTAATTCCTTCCTCTGCTCTCTTTAACTGACTCAACCCCAATGCAGATTGAATATCTGTTAGTCTATAATTAAAACCAAGTTCCTGCATTTCGTAATACCACCCTCCATCATCATAAACTTTCTTGGAAAAGTCTTGTTGAATGCCGTGCGTTCGAAGATTTAGTAATTTCTTATAAAGAACTTCATCATTAGTAGTAATTATTCCTCCTTCACCCATGGCAATGTGCTTTACAGGATGGAAGGAAAAAATTGCTAAATCTGCAAATTGTCCATTACCACATTTTTGGATTGTCCCAGTGCTATCAGTAAATGAACCTCCTGGAGAATGACAGGCATCTTCAATTAACCAACAGTCATATTCATCTGCCAGCTTCCGGAAAGCTTCCATGTCGATAGCTCTACCAGCAAAATTAACAGGAATAATACCTTTGTAGGTGCCTTTTGAAGAAGCTTTTAGTAATTTTTCTACCTCATTTATATCTAGTAAGTAAGTCTCTGGATCAATATCTGCAAAAACAACCTCTCCCCCCGCATAGCCAATACAATTTGCTGAAGCTACAAAGGTTATTGGTGTTGTTATTACCTTGTCATTCTTACTTACCCCTAAAACCAATGAACATAAATGTAAGGCGGCCGTACCATTTGAAACGGCAACCGCATATTTCACGCCAATATATTCGGCAAAGGCCGTTTCAAATTCAGCTACGGTCGGCCCTTGAGTAAGCCAGTCGCTTCTTAAAACATCGACAACTGCCTGAATATCTTTCTCAGTTACATGTTGCTTTCCGTATGGTATTCTTTTATTCATTATTATGTGTTAAAATTTTAATTCGCGTGTATTTTCAGACTAATAATATACAAACTGAAAAGTGTATATCGAATGTTTAAATTATTTAATTTTGAAATATGCTTTTGATTTTATACAGTACTCTTAAAAAGAATATAAAATAACTAGTAAGCCCTTTTCTTTTGACAAATACTAAGATGAAATTTGATTATAGTTTTTTTTGAATTACAAAATATGTAAATAATATCATTTAAAATGAAATACAACCTATACAAAAACAATACTCATTCTTATAAACAGTACTGTTTATAAAATAAATTGGCTGTTTAATGAAAAATCGTTGGTATTTTTAAAAAGAGTCTGACAAAACCATTTTTTTATAAAAAAATACAATCAAATTCACCACCATAATTTATTAGTTAAAAATGAAATTAAAAAAGAAAATACCTTGGGTTTTGTTCGCTATTACTGCTCTTTTTATGACAGCTATTTTCTCTTTAAAGTACAGACACCAATTTTATCAAAAATATATTAATTGGAATAATTCTGCAGAAATTGTTATGTTTGGCGACTCTCATACTGCTAATGGGAAATGGAATTCTACCATTAATCAAAATCCTGTTCTAAAATTGGGTTGGGGAGGATATACTAGCGAAATGCTAGTTGATAAAATTTCTCTATCTGTACCATTTAAACCAAAATACGTATTCATTCTTTGTGGTGGAAATGATATTTACCAAGATTCTTTCACCGTTGAAAACACCTTAAATAATTTAAAGCTAATGGCAGATACATTAAAGAACAGCAGTATTACGCCAGTGTTTCAAAAACTCCTGTATCAACACAAAAACCCTAAATTTAACACAACTATTGATTCCATAAATAATGCGCTTACAAACTACTGCCTTAAAGAACAAATAGACCTTCTCGATATAGGAAAGGATATGTATGATTCCACTGGGCTTAAAGCTAGTTTAACAATTGACAACCTCCACCTTAACAAAAAAGGATATGCTATCTGGAGTAAAGCAATTAACAATTACTTAAACAGTTATTAAATAACGCTCGCGTCAGAGTCCTCTATATATCCAACCGAAAAAGTTTTGACTGACTTCTACTTGATTACCTTCCCATAATCGAGTTCATAGTCTCGAAAAGGCCTGTTACAGAAATCATACTATTATTCTGAAGGCATCATTTTAAATCTTTTCGCAGAGAACCCAAACAATTGGAGCTGCTAAATCGACGAGTTCGGCAGTTGGATGAATTTTTTTACACTGATTGAGCATTTCGATTGACAAAGACGATTGATCTTCTTCTGAGTACCAAGGGATTATACTTACAATACGAAGCCCATTTTGCTCTATACAATCGGTAAGATGTGATTGCGTCATTCTGTTTAAGTTATTTTGAAAAAAACTAAGTGACACCTCTTTCTGCTCCGGTCGAAATTCATCTAAATATCTTTCGAAATCTTCATTACTAAGTCTTGCATGTCCCCATGGAAAATCTAATGTACAAAGGCTGTGCCCGCCGTCAACCGAAAAAAACGGGTTGTACTCATGAAAGGCAAATCCGCCCTTCTTAAGTATTCGAGACATTTCTTTAAATGCATCGTTTGGCTTAGTAATATGTTCAAGAACCTCCCAACTCACAACTACATCCATAGATTCAGATGCTACAGCGGAGCTACTTATATCGTCTTCGATAAAACTAACTCTAGAGGCTGCTTCTTGACTCACTGCGCCAGCATATGCTTCTCTAGTTTGCTTAAGTTCCACGTTTTTTTCTACTACAGCCTCTACTGAAACAACTCCACCAGGGGTTTGGTTAATATAGTATGCTGCAATGTCTGTTGCTAAAACTCGTTTCGCTCCTAGTGATGCAAAGGCATAGGCAGAAGACCCATCGTAGGTTCCTATTTCTAATATTTCTTTATCAATAAAAGATAAAGAAAATGTTTGTAAATAATTTTCAATACGGTTCAAAGCTTGTTTTTGTTCCAATATTTTCAACTCCATTATTTCTCTTGAAGGAGCTGTTATAACCGCTTGAACAGGATTAATCATCAATCGCCACGATGGTTTAATCCTATCTCGTAACCCTGATAGTAATTCTATAGAATTCCCTAAAGAATCTTCAAAAAACCCAAAGACTTTGTCTTTTTTAATCCTGTGTTGATTTTTCGGCTTTTTTTGAAGCTCGAAAACATTGCACATAAGGTTAATAAGTCCTAAACGATTACCCGCTGCCATTAAAATTCTATGTGGCGTGTATTTCATATTATTTTTTTTAACTAGTTAAATATTTTACAGATTTACAGCATCGAAAAATACAAATTTATATTACAAGTACTTTTCTTAAAAACTGTTTTCTTTGATTTTTTTAGGCCGTTTAAATAACTTTTTATACCCGTCTCTTTCCATACAAGGACGCTCTATCAATTGAAAGAATATAGCAGAAATGAAAAGAATGACAGCCAATAATAGGATTAAATAAATTGAAAAATTAAGCACAGAATACTTTGAAAAGGTAACCATAACAATGTACTTTCCAAAAACATAAATAATTGGGCTATGCAACATATAAATAGAATAGCACATACCGCCTATATTAGTTATAAATGGATAGGACAAAAACTTTAGTGCCTTATGGAATATCACATAGTAAAACAGGAAAAAGATAC
The DNA here is from genome assembly GCF_047731265.1 of Patiriisocius sp. Uisw_017. Lineage (GTDB taxonomy): Bacteria > Bacteroidota > Bacteroidia > Flavobacteriales > Flavobacteriaceae > Patiriisocius. The sequence continues at coordinate 3,773,299 of NZ_CP159835.1, forward strand.
TTACCAACTGTATCACTTCCCAAGCAGATTTACTTATGTTTGACGTAAAACCTGCTGTTTCAAAAACCCAAATAAACACAAAGAAAAATAGACCAATTAAAGCATCTAATCTGGTTTTGGGAAAGATAATGGATTTAGAGACGTACAAATCTGCTAATAAAAACCCAACCAAAAAATAGTGAAAATACTTCACTATACTTAAAAATGGAAGTGTATAATACACATTGAACATTGTAAACAATAAGGCTATAATAATTAGAGATCCACGCCTAAGCAAAACAGGTTTTACTGAAAAAATATACGCCAATAGTGGCGCCAAAATGTAGAACTGTATTTCAATTTCTAAACTCCATAAATTAGGATTTAAAAGCGGAAAAGGGTGGACTCCTGAATAGATTATATTGTGCGAATAAATTAGAGATGACAAATAACTTTTCAAACCCATATCAAATGGCATAGTTTTAAAAAAAATAACATATCCAAAAAACAACATTGTGAGTACTACAATATAAGGAGGCTCCAAGCGGGATAATCGTCTAACAAAATAAGCCCTAAGATTAATTGGTTTGCCATTATTGATATGATATTTAGCAAATGGTAAGCCCAAGATAAAACCACTAATGGCAAAAAATATAGGCACGCCGAGCATCGCGTGATGCAGAATACTTCCTAATAATTCAAAATCAAATACATCTATATAGTTTGTTTGATCTTTAATCATTATGTAGGAACTTGCGTGCATAATAACTACACTTGCAATGGCAATAAATCGCAAACCATCTATCTCTGGAATAAAACTACCCGTTGATGTAATTCGTTTAAACGCTAACTTCATTGTTTAGAAATTATTTCTACCAAATAACATTGATTTTTTTCTAAAAAGTAAGAATTGCCATTTATAGATTAACATAAGCTGTTTTATTCATGTAATCTTTTCTCTTGATGCCGTAATTATTCATTATTATAGGAACAATATCACAGGTAGGCAATTGTTCTTCCAAAAAATCTGAAGTTGCATTTTTTGGGTGATAAGAAAATAAATGTCCTTCTGGTATGTGATATGCCGTTGAAGAAGACTTGTCATCTATTGTCATATTTTGCAATCCACTATCCTCAATACTAAAATATGTATTTCCAACACTGATATTAATTGTTTGTAAATTTAAAAAGATAAGGTCTACAGAAAAATAGTTAGCCCCCTTCTTTCTATAGGAAACAGCTTCACTATTTATTGTGAGTCTTTTTAAATTGTCTTCAAACTTTTGAATGTAATTTTCTCCAACCACAAAGTTAAATTGTGGCACCATAGCTGGCATAACCTTGTATTCATTCGCGTCATTAATACCAAGCATACTCATAAACTTTTTATTATCCTTAATAACAATTTGTGTTTCAGTTGGCTCACACTCAATAGCTTCCTGCCCCATACTAGAAGTAATAATAAGCTTATAATCTTGATTCTTATCAATAAAGGTGGATAACCGTTTCAACATCCTATCTGTATGATCCATCGTGAAAATAATTTCATTACTATAGGTATTTATCCATTCCTTATCATATTCTAAATTTTCATATTCATTAGGAAAAAGAGCAGCCCAATATCTATGCATACTCGATGCCACGTGATTTGTGAAGAAGGTTACAAAATCAGGTTTTTTATCATTTAATAATTTATAAAAAACATCAAATGACAAGACAGTTTGATACGTTCTTCTTCTAACATTTTTCCAAGGATTAATCTTTTCTTCCACCAATTGCTTTGTCACACTTGTCAATGTATCGAATTTAAACCCGAAGGATCTAATTTTTGAAAGTCCCTTTAATATTTCAGTATAAGGCAACGAAGTATCAACATTACGACCAGACTTTCTAGATAGATTTAGATTAATCTTTTGAAACAACTCAATATCATCAGGAAAACACTCATAGTTTGGTGCAAATACATCTGGAACGTAGAAATCATAATTTTCGGTGCTTTTTGGTACTGCTTGAGAGTGCAGTGACCCAAAAACTCCAGTTTTTATACCATTCCTCGAAAGTACATCCCATAAAGGCGGAAACTCTTTATCAACATCAGTAAGGTCTTGATTAAAATCTGAAACAAAATGTTTATCACTTGGCACGCCCCTATGCAATGTTGGCCAAGTATTCCAAGGCGAGAGATGCCCTTTATTTTCAGTTATTGTTTCGTACTTCTTAAATTTTGAATAATTGTTCGCTAGCCAAGAATTAGGCCTCATCTTCATGTAATATTCAAACACCCTAATAGGGACTTCGTTTAATTCAAAAAAAATTATTTTCTTCATTATAACAGATGATTATTGTCTAAACTACTCGATCTATAGGGAACTGTATGATCCATTACTATGTATTAAAAGAAGAATTTAATGGCAGCAATTAGATGTCTAAAACTATTAACTTGACCAATATTTTTTCTTAGTTGATGGAAAATGCCTAATAATATAATGAAAGAAATTATATAAAAACCGAGCATAATAAAATTACTGAATAATCTGGAAAGAAATATAAATATTACGGCTAATACTAAATTTAAAAAGCATAGAAACAAGCTCGCCTTAAAATGTGATAGTCCTGAATTTATAAGAATATGGTGAATATGATTATTATCTGGATAAAAGGGACTCTTGTTGTTTATCAATCGGATGCCTATAACCCTAAGCGTATCAAACAATGGAATGAAAAAGATTGCTCCAATAACCACAAGACTATTTTGAGCTTTAAAGGAATGCGCCTCAAGTAAAGAAGCATCTAAGGACAAAAACTTTAGCGACATAAAACCAATGCAAAATCCAATGATCAGTGATCCAGTATCCCCCATGAATATTTTATTTATTTTCGACAAATTATAACGCAGGTAACCTAGTAAAACCCCGATTAAAATTAAGCTTAATAAAAAGTAAAAAGTCTGATTTAAGGTATAAAAAATTAAGGCGTAGATACTAAAAATTACAATTCCAATAGTGGAGGCTAGTCCGTCAATTCCATCAATCATATTATACGAATTGATAATTGTTAACATCATCAATACGATAAACACATAAGACACAAAACTAGGAATCTCATGTATTCCTAAAAAACCGTTAAGAGACTCTACTTGAACACAATTACAAAAAAGAATAAAACAAATCGCCATTATCTCACCTCCTATTTTTGCTCTTGGCGTAGACACAACCAAATCATCTTTTAAGCCGATAGCGAACAATAAACCAAGCGAAGCAATTAAATTTATCCCAATTGCGTTTACATCCCATTCCTTAAGTAATATTAACATAAATATTAAAGTGAAAAAGAAGGAAACACCTGCCATGGTTGGTGTGGAGTTAATGTGAGAACTTCTTTGATCTGGACGATCAATTAAATTTCGACTTCTCACAATCCAACTAATCTTTGGAATTAAGAAAGTAACCAAAATAAATGAACCTATAACCGAGGCAATCGCAACGTAGAATATGTTGTTCATAATTATTATTGTTTACTTAGGAGAACTCAAAATGATTCATCTTTATTTTAGCTCCTAACGATAATGGGTTTAAATAGTGCTATTTATTTAAAATAAAAGTCTTGGTAAGCAAGATAACATCAAACTAGTTTGCGCATTCCTTTACGCCCCCTACAAAAAACATACAATTGCAGGGATTTATTATTTATTGGCTCAACAGCGTATAATCGCGACAAAAGACGAAAATATTCTAGATTGTAGTGTTATTGTAAAGTGTGAGAATTTAACAAAACAAGCTATGTTGTAGTAATGTTTGGGGAAACAATACATTTTTAAAGCTTTTACATCCTAAAATAAATAATCTACCATAAAAATTTAATGAGAAAAACGAATGTTTTAATCAATTACATTGTGATTTTAATCAATTAAATAAATAATATCACGAAATATATAAAAAAGAATAGCCTTTGTTATCTATTTCGTGATATTACGACTTCAAGCAATTCATTACCCAATCCTGGGTCATGATTAGTTTTGTCTTATGGTAGGGAATCCTTTTAGAATTAAATCTTACACTAACATAACTAAAAATTCATTTTCTGAAATAATGGGGATATTTAAACCCTCAGCCTTCTCGCGTTTGCTTGGCCCCATATTATCTCCTGCGACGACATAAGTGGTTTTAGTGGAAATACTACTAGAGACTTTCCCGCCATTATCTTCAATTAATTTCTTTAATTCCGTTCTAGAAACCTGAGTAAATACCCCTGAAACCACAAATATATTTCCAGCTAATATGGTTGTCTGCCCAGCTAATTTTTCAGCTGAAATTTCTAATTGAATTCCATTTTCTCGCAAACGCTCAATAATCTTTCGGTTTTCAATGCCTGGTGAATTATCTTGAGTAAATAAATCTTGAGCTTCTGAAATTGCAAAGAATGCTATAACACTTTCAGCAATCCTATCACCAATTTCGTCTACGGCAATTAATTCTTCAAAAGTGGCATTCATTAAAGCGTCAATACTTTTAAAATGTTTTGATAGTTTCTTAGCCACTGTTTCTCCTACGAACCGGATCCCCAAGGCAAATAAAACACGTTCAAAAGCTATGGAACAAGATGCCGCGACGCCTGCAATAACATTCTCTGCACTTTTTTGTGCCATACGGTCTAAGGGAAGTAACTGGTCTGCTTTTAGATCGTATAAGTCTGCATAGGTAGTCACCAAATTATTAGTAACTAACAATGCTACAGTTTCTCCTCCTAAGCCTTCAATATCCATCGCTTTACGAGAAATAAAATGCTGGATACGCCCAATAATCTGAGTGGGGCAACCTTCTTCATTGGGGCAATAATGTTTTGCATCTCCTTCGTTCCGAACAAGCTGTCTTTTACAATCAGGACAATGTGTAATATATTGAGTTATCTTGCTACTTAAAGGTCTTTTATCAAAATCTACAGCAATGATCTTGGGTATAATCTCCCCCCCTTTTTCTACAAAAACAGTATCGCCTACTCTAATATCCAGTTTTTCTATTTGGTCTGCATTATGCAAGGACGCTCTTTTTACAGTGGTTCCAGCTAGCTCGACAGGTTCTAAGTTTGCAACGGGTGTAATAGCTCCTGTGCGACCTACTTGATACGTAATCTCTTCAAGAATTGTAGCAACCTGCTCTGCTTTAAATTTATAAGCCATTGCCCAACGAGGGGCTTTTGCTGTATATCCTAATTCTTCTTGCTGTTGAAGGTTATTCACTTTTATTACGACACCGTCAGTTTCATAGGGTAATTCGTGGCGATATATATCCCAATGATTTATAAACGCTAAAACCTCATCAATACTTGAAACTAATTTTGCAATTTGTGGGACTTTAAAACCCATATTATTCGCTATTTCAAGATTTTCCATTTGCGTTGTCGTTGGAATATCATTTCCCTTTAAGCTATAAAGCAAACACTCCAATGGGCGTTTCGCTACCTCTCCACTATCCTGGAGCTTAAGACTTCCAGCTGCTGTGTTACGTGGATTTCTATACGGTTCTTCTCCAGCTTCTAAACGCGCTTCATTCATTTTATGGAAGCCTTCAAATGGTAGAACAATTTCACCTCGTATTTCAAACTTGGAAGGATAGTCCCCTTTTAGTTGTAAAGGAACAGATTTAATGGTCTTCACATTTGCAGTTACATCATCTCCTTGAAACCCGTCACCACGTGTTACTGCTTTTATAAAATTTCCATTCTCATACCGCAAACTAATTGATGCTCCATCATATTTTAATTCACAGGTATACTGCACCTCTCCATCTACCATTTTTTTAATACGCGTTTCCCAATCTTCGAGATCTTCCTTGGAATAACTATTATCCAAAGAGTACATTCTAAATTCATGCGCTACTGTTTCGAAGTTTTTTGTAATCTCACCTCCGACTCTTAAGGTTGGAGAATTGGCATCATAATATTCAGGGTGCTTTTCCTCCAAAGCCTGCAGTTCTTTGAGTTTTACGTCAAACTCAAAATCTGAAATAGATGGAGTATCTAGTACATAATACTTATAATTATGATCACGAAGTTGATTTCTAAGTTGCGTTATTTTTTCTTGAGGAGCCATTTAGCAAAGATAAAATTCATACTTTAAATGTAATAGAATTTGAACAAAAAAAAGACTCCCATATCAGGAGCCTTTTAAATAAAAATTTGTTTGGATATTTATTTTTTTACAAATCGTTTTGTAATAACAAATCCATTACTCGTAAAACGCACAAAGTACATTCCCGAAGCAACATTTGAAGTATCTAACGAGATTCTGTTAGACACTTCTGAAATTGTTTTCACAAGAGCGCCAGTAATTGAATACACCTCAATATTACCCTGACCATCCATAGCTAAACTTGCGTTCCAAGCGTGTCTTGCGTCTGGCGCCGTATAGGTTCCTTCTTGATACAATGACCAAGGTTGGTTGTCACCATTTTGACGGAATTCTATCCATTGTACGGCAGCTCTTTCAGCCGAACCAGCACCTGCATCAACCACAAAGTTAAACACCGCCGCATTGTAGGTTCCAAACTTTCTAAATTGCGCTTGATTCATTATTGTTGCTTGAAGAGCATCTATTGCGGTGCCTCCATTAGGTTGTGACAAATTTGAAAAACTACCATTGTCAAAAACACTATTAAAAGGGTTATATTTATTTGTTGTGCAGAAGATATGGTTGAATTAGAAGTAGTATTCTAGTCCACATCGATAGTCCATAATTTTATATGATCTGTAGATACGCCATTCCAATCATTGTCCTGCATATAAACTACTGTAGCTCCAACAGCAGCTGGTAGATTATTATCTGTAACATTTAAAACTTGTGGACTAAAAAAGTCACTAACAACAATTCTAGGTAACTCAAACCCCAACACTTTAGCCCCAAGGTTTCCCGCTAGCATTGCAGAGCGCTCTAACGCCCATTCTTTATTAAATCCATTAGTGTTTTCTGTGATATAATAACCATCACTCCAAACCGTTAGTTTTTGATAATCTTGAATAGCAGCTATCGTATAATTAGACCAGCCAGCAGTTAAAGGATTAGGACCATCTAACACTGCTATTTGCGCACCACTCCCTAATAAAGTTAAAACCCATCTATTCGCTGTATTATCATACGATGCAGTTAAATCGCAACAGCCTCCAGACGGAAAAATAGCTGGATTTAGCAAGGCCTCTCCTTGCAATTGATTACCAGCTTTATCATAAATCATAAAACCCGTATTATAGACTACCATTACGTGATCAGGCCTAACGGCTAAAGAAGGATCTGTAGGCTGTGAGTTTTAAGAATGGGTGTCGAAAACCAAGCTCGCCCGAGTCCTAGTTGTTGCCTGTTCCATCTCGTTTCGGTTCATCACAAAATAGTCATCAGTCGTTTGCGGATCTTGTCCTGATAATAACTGATTAGCAATTGAACGTTTATCCTTGGCCTCCCTTGGCTCATTATTTGTAGCTAACAAATCTTAGGGCCTTGAAGCCATAGAGGTAACATATTCAACAGAGGTAGCAATGCCAACAAAACTGGCAATGTTTTATTGGTTATTTTGAGCAGAAACTTGTACTGAAAAGAGAAGTACTAAAATGCACAACAGTAGGTAAGGTGTTTTAATAAAACGAGAGTTTTTTAATTGGTATTATATATTTTACACAAATATTGATATTTAATTATGAAAAACAAAGAGTTTTGATAACACAGTTAGCACCTTAGCGATATTCAAATCCTTTTATCTCAATTATTTAATAATTACGTATAAACTATACTGTAAAAATAGCGGTAAATTAAGATGGCTATCACCTAAAAAGAAAAAGCCTTAGAAATATTTTTCCCGAATCTTTTAAAAAGAAGTTTATAAACAATTATCTAATCATCAATAAATATATTTCTTACCAAGGCAGCACATAGGATACCAGCCATTGGTGCTACTATAAATAACCCTAATTGGCTCAAAGCAGCTCAGCCAGCAAATAAAGCAGGAATTAAACTACGCGCAAGATCAACCTATGCTCCAATTATAGGAATTGCTGCCAAATGTATTAATACCAAAGAAACACTTATAGCAAGTTCAGCGAGAACTAGTGATGCGTTATTTGCTGTCGCAACAAAAGTCACTATCAAAAACAAGAAAGCAAAAACAAACTCAGTTATCAAAGCAGAAGTCTTATTATATTCCCCGAGAGAGCCTTCTCCCCAACCATTGGTCCCTAAGCCTCATTCTGGTAAAGCCTGCAGCTGCAATTATCGCCCCTATAAAGTGCGCAATCACATACCCAACGATGTCTTTCAAAGAAAGTTTGCCTGCGGCAAGCGTGGCAATAGAAATTGCTGGTTTTATATTTTAACCAGAAACTGAACCTATGGCCTAAGCCATAACAAAAACAGCAAGACCAAAAGCGAGCAAAATTCCAAAAAATCCAATTCCTGCAGGACGTGTTTTTGAAACACTAGCATTAGTTGCGGCACCGCAACCAAATAACCCAAGAGCAAAAGTTCCTAGACATTCGGCAAAATACTTTTTTAGTTAACTCATCTTTAAGATTTCATTGGTTCATGAATGTGAAAATAGCAAATAGGAGAATTTGAACATTATTAAAATGATGAAAAGCTGATCTTTTTCGTTAAATTAAATTGAAATAAGAATTAAGTCCGTTCGGGCTTTAACCATTTTGGGATGGGAGGTGCTTTAAAATTTTCCATTTTCCCTAGCAATCCTGATACTGAAGTGTCTATAAGTATTAAATTAAAGTTTTCTATTTTCAAAAAGCCTCGTTTCACCATCGTTTCTAGCATAGCGATCATTTCATCATAAAAACCATTTATATTAAGCAATCCAATAGGTTTACCATGCAATCCTAATTGTTGCCAAGTAATAACTTCAAACAACTCTTCCAAGGTTCCAAAACCACCTGGCAGTGTTATAAAACCATCGCTAACTTCTTGCATTTGTAGTTTACGGTCGTGCATATTTTGCGTAGTGATAAGCTGGGTAAGCCCAAGATGCACCACTTCCTTTTTCTTTAAAAATTGTGGAATAATACCAATAACACTACCTTTTTGATCAAGAACTGTTTGCGCAACCGTACCCATAATACCAATCTTTGCCGCGCCATAAACCAAAGTAATATCTCTGGCTACAAAAGCAGTCCCAAGTTCAATGGCAGCATTTTCGATTGCTAGATCATTCCCACTGCTACTTCCGCAAAAAACGCAAACTTTCTTTAAAACATTTATTTTTGACATTGTGCAAATCGGTTTTTATGAAACATGTCTTTGTGTATTAATACTTCAGAAAACCCTAAATTATTAAGCATCTCCTCCATCTCAGGTCCAAGATACTCATTAATCTCAAAAAACAAGGAGCCTTGTGGCCTTAAAAATTCTATTGCCAATTGGCTTATTTTCTTATAGAACACTAACGGATCTTCATTGCTCACGAAGAGTGCTTTTTCTGGCTCAAAATTCAACACATTGTCCTGCATTAATTCTTTCTCTAATTCTCTTACATAAGGCGGGTTTGAAACTATAATATCATAATTCGTCGAAAGTTTTTCAGTAGCCAAAATATCCTGTTGCTTAAATGCGATAAGCACTTTATTACTTGTTGCATTTTGCTTAGCAACTTTTAAAGCTTCCGCAGATATATCTATTGCTGAAACTTTTGATTTTAGTAACGTTTTGGCAATTGAAATAGCAATACAACCACTCCCCGTTCCAATATCTAGAATCGCTAATCCTGAAGTATCGTTTTTATATTCTGATGTTATTAAGGCAACTAACTCTTCTGTTTCTGGCCTCGGAATCAAGGTGTCTTTTGTGACCTTAAAAGGCAATCCATAAAATTCAGTTTCTCCTAAAATATATTGAATGGGCTCGAAGTCTCTTAATCTTTTTGAAGCATCTTCAAACTTCGCAATAGTATCTTCATCAAGTTCTTTTTCTTTATTAATGTAGACTTCAAATCTCGTATAGCTCAAATATGCTTCTGCGAGCAACCTAAAGAATGCATTTATTTCTTCCGTAGAATACAATCCCTTTAAAGATTTATTGCTAAGTATTTGCAGTTGTTTTAATTTCATTTATAGTTCTTTCAGCATTTGAACTGGACAGGAAAAATGCCCCGTATCACCCAATGGACGGTCAATATATTTAAAACCTGATTGCTTATATAAATCTTGTGCAGCTTTCATATAGGTCATTGTTTCTAAGTAACATTTATCAAATTCAAAGACTTTTGCAGCTTGTAAACACTTTTGCATCATCGCTTTCCCAATGCCCCTTCCACGAGCTTCTTCTAAAAAATACATTTTTTGAAGTTCGCAGACATTCCCTGTATAATTCTCTAATTGCGCCACTCCTGCGCCACCAATTATTTTTCCGTTTTCTTCCACTATAAAATAAACAGCCTTGGACTTTTGATAGGTTTCAAACATACAATCCAATGCTGAGTCTGCATAAGCAGTCCCCACTTTTGGAACACCTAAGTCCGCTAGGACTTTGCGAATTAAATTGGCTATTTGAATATTATCGCTTATTTTAATTTCCCTGATAACAGCAGTTTCCATCTCTTAAAATTCGTTGTACTTTTACAGTGTGAAAGTACATGAAAAATATATGGCGCGCTGCATTCAATTAGCAAAAAATGGACTTGGGACCACGTATCCAAATCCCTTGGTGGGTTGTGTCTTAGTTCATAATAATGCAATCATTGGAGAGGGCTATCACTACAAATCGGGACTGCCTCACGCTGAGGTAAATGCTGTCCAAAACACCATTAAAGCCTTTGAGAAAAAGGAATTAACAACAGCACAACAAGAACAACTATTTAAAGAAGCAACCTGCTATGTTTCCTTAGAGCCTTGTAGCCATTTTGGAAAGACACCACCCTGTGCAGACTTACTAATTGCAAAAGGAATAAAGAAAGTTGTTGTGGGAAGTACAGATCCCAATCCAAAAGTTGCTGGTAGAGGAATTAAAAAATTAATGGAAGCTGGATGTGAAGTTGTTATTGGAGTTTTAGAAGATGCGTGCAATGATTTGAACAAGCGGTTTTTTACATTTCAGAACAACAAAAGACCTTATATTATACTAAAATGGGCGCAAACGCAAGATGGTTTTATTGCTCCTGTGGAACAAAACGAAATAGCACCTGTTTGGATCTCCAACCAAAACTCTTTGCAACGTGCACATAAATTACGTGCAGAAGAACAAGCCATATTGGTTGGCACTACTACGGTATTAAAAGACAATCCCAGTTTAACTGCGAGGCATTGGAAAGGAGATTCACCTACAAGAATTATACTAGACAGAACGCTTAAGATAGCGACCAACCATACTATTTACGATGGAAAAGAAGACACCATAATTATAACAGAGAAAGTTGCTGAAAATAGAGAAAATATTAAATTTATTAAAACCTCTTTTGTCGACTCGCTTGCTGAAAATATATGTAAAATTTTATACAATCAAAACATACAAAGTGTCATCATTGAAGGAGGCACTAAAACAATCCAAACCTTTATTAATGAGAATTTATGGGATGAAGCACTTGTATTTCAAGGTTCAAAAAATTTTCAGCAAGGCGTCGAAGCTCCACAATTAGAAATGGCGCAAATTTCTGAAAAGAATCCAGATAGCACTCGGGATAAGAATGATACCTTAATTTATTACAAAAACTCCGCACCAGCATGTTAGCCTTACTATTAAGTATCACAGCGTCTACGCTTATTTTTGTGATTTTCAAACTATTTAGCTTTTTTAAAATTAACACATTACACGCTATTGTGTTTAATTATTTTACAGCCTGTATTTGTGGTTTGTCCTTTTATACAGATCCAATTACTTTTTCCCAAATCCCTCAAAACCCTTGGTTTTACCATACCCTTGGATTAGGAGTACTCTTCATCATTGTCTTTAATTTAATGGCGCTTACAACACAACGCAGTGGTCTTTCTGTAGTTTCTGTTGCTACCAAAATGAGTGTGGTTATTCCTGTTGTTTTTGGCATCCTGTATTATAAGGAGTCTTTAGGGTTTAGCAAGGCTATTGGAATTCTACTCGCTTTAATAGCTGTTTATTTAGCCTCTGTTAAAAACAAGCGCGGATTGGCGATACAACCAAAGAATCTCATTTTTCCAATACTAGTGTTTTTGGGAAGTGGCATTATAGACATCTCAATAAAATTTCTTGAAGACGCCTACGTATCTGAGAACGAGGTCCCGTTATTTTCTGCAACTATTTTTGGAGCTGCAGCTGTAATCGGCTTGCTTGTTTTTATAGCGCAAGGATTAAAGGGAACTTTTGAATTCGAGCTTAAGAATATCGTTGCAGGTATTGTCCTGGGCATCCCCAACTACTTTTCTATATTCTTTTTAGTCAAAGCCTTGCGGAGTGATTTATTAGAAAGCTCGGGGATTTTTACGGTAAATAATGTTGCCATTGTTATGCTTTCGACGATCATTGGGATTCTTCTTTTTAAAGAGCGACTTCTAACAAAGAACTGGATTGGAATTATTCTCGCTGTGATTAGTATTTTTTTAGTGGCAATTTCTGAAATTCAATAAATGGAAAAAGACACTTACAAAACCATCTTAAAGCCATCTAAAGAGACACTCTTCAAAGATCGAGGGAGTAAATTTTATGGATATGCCTTTCCCGTTATAAATGAAGATCAAGTTAAAAATTGTCTAGAAGAACTTAAAAAACAACATCATGCCGCACGTCATTTTTGCTACGCTTGGCAACTAGGAAAATCCTACGAGAGATATCGTGTTAATGATGACGGAGAGCCAAGTAACAGTGCAGGACAACCCATTTATGGTCAATTACAAGCATTTGGCCTTACTAATATATTAGTAGTTAGCGTGCGATATTTTGGAGGAACCAAACTAGGAGTAGGCGGTCTGATTCAAGCCTACAAAACATCAGCCCAACTCGCACTAGAAACCTCTAAAATTCTAACAAAAACCATTGATATGGAATTCAAGCTACTATTTGAATATCCAGAAATGAATATTGTTATGCGGCTTATTAAAGATAATGACTTAAAAATTATCCATCAAAAAATGGAATTAAATTGTAAAATAATGATTTCAGTTCGAAAAAAAGAAGCAACTCGTATTTTCAATTTATTCAATAACACCTATAAGGTCAGTATTAAAAGAGAAGAAGATGAATAATTTAAAAATGACCTAAATAGTACTTATACTATGGAATTAAAATCTCATACTATTCTCATATTTTAAACCGTATTTATTGTTGCCTTATTCACCCAATTTATTCAACAAATAACTAGGAGCTTTCATCAATTTATTTGCAGCACTATTTATGAACACCAAAGTCGTTTCTGCAGTGATTAACAATTCAGCTTTTTGGTTATGAATCTCGTAGTGAAATTCAATTCGATATGTAGGAATTTTCTTAATGGTTGTGGTAACTAAAATTAAATCGTCGTAAAGAGCTGGTGCTTTATAATTGATATTCAAATTGATAACTGGGAGATGTACACCATTTTCTTCCATCCATTTATAGGAAAAGCCCATATTTCTTAGCCATTCGGTTCTACCTTGCTCTAAATACTGGGCATAATTACCGTGGTAAACTACCCCCATTTGGTCAGTTTCACCATATCTAACTCTTAATTGAATCGTTGTTTTCTGCAAATTAAATTTATTTAAAAAAGTACCACTTTTTGATTGTTATGAAATATTTTTAAGTATGCATAAAAAAAACTAGAAATTCAATACCCTAAACGTTTTTTTTTTCATT